>NZ_KE992999.1:48775-76538 GCF_000466485.1 [Clostridium] symbiosum ATCC 14940
CCTACTTCCCCGGTCCAGGTTATCGCCGGGGACGGAAGACTCATGCGGAGGTTTTCGCGGCACCGGACCCGTTCCGTTCCGCGCTGATGGTCTCTAACCTTAAATGGGGAGAAAATTGTCGCGGCCACTACGTGTTCCTGGCAGGCCAATGTAAAATCAGGTGATATTCTTCCAGTATTCTGCTCAATTTATTAAAAAATGTTATAAATCAAATGTAGCAAATATACAAATATACTCAAACAACCACATGTCGCCATATATAACCTTTATGGAAGCGCTGAGTGGCCGCGACAAGGTCCGCCCCCCGCACTAACGCGTGAGACAAATCAGCGGCCCAGTCAGCGTCCCCACCTTCTTAATTAAATAACCTGATACCAGGGTCAAAAGGTTGGAAATCTGATGCAAGCTTGCTTGCATGAAGATTTTTAATCTTGGGACCCGCCAAAAACATGAGTAAGAAGCCATTTTTCGCAGAAAAATGAGCGGATTGCGAATGTTTTTGAGGATTGTGAGAGCACGCAGTGCGGAGCAATCCGGTTTCAAAGGGGGCAAAAGACCTTTTGACCCCAACATCATAACCTATAGATATCATTTCCGAATAATTTCCAATAAAAACCATAAAAATATCCTCCAAATAATGATAATATAGAAAGTAAAAATATAATAGCAGGAGGAAAAATGAAAGAATACAGATTAACTGTTGAAATGGAAAACCAATTTATACGTTATTTGATCCAGGAAGAAAAAAGCAGCCACACAGTTGAGAAGTACCAGAGAGATCTCAAAAAGTTCGTCCAATTCCTGGGAGGGCAGGAGGTTACCAAAGACTTAGTTATCGAATACAAGAAGAGCCTGTCAGACAGATATGCGGCAACCAGCGTCAATTCCATGCTGGCTTCGCTGAACCATTTTATGCAGTTTGCCGGCTGGCTTGAATTCAAAGTAAAACAAATAAAATTACAGAGGCAGGTTTATTGCCCGGAGGAAAAGGAACTGACGAAAGAGGAGTATTACAGACTGGTGAATACGGCAAAATTAATGAAAAAAGACCGAATTGGCCTTATCATACAAACGATCTGCAGCACCGGGATACGAATCAGCGAACTTATCTATATCACTGTTGCTTCTGTGCATACCGGAGTCGCCTTCGCCACGTGTAAAGGCAAGAGCCGCCAGATTTTTCTTCCCCATAAGCTCAGAATGCTGCTGATGAAATATATCAGACAGAACCAAATCCGTCAGGGCCCCGTATTCCTTACAAGAGAAGGTAAGCCGGTTAACCGGAGTAATGTCTGGAAGGAGATGAAAGCGCTGTGCGCATCGGCCAGAGTATTAGCCGTCAAGGTATTTCCCCATAATTTGAGACATCTTTTTGCCAGAACCTATTACAGAATGGAGAAAGATATTTCGAAATTGGCGGATCTTTTGGGCCACAGCAGCATCAATACAACCAGGATATACATTGTAACATCGGGAACGGAACACAAAAAGCAGATAGAACGGATGAACCTGATATTATAAGATTTGTCGCAGAACTATTTAGTGCAACATAATGTGGATTATGTAGTAGTATACAACAAAAAAACAATTAAGTCCATAATTTCAAATCAAAAAAATAAACTATTAATATTAAGAATATAACAATAAAAAACATTTTTTTATTCTAATCGTTTATATTTTTTAAACATAATTACTATTTTTCTCTAATTTTCCATCTAATTTTCCAGTTTATCCCATTATACCATATCCTGCGTATTTGAAAAGTAAAATTTTATCTGCTATTTGATTTATCCAATCCGGATTTAATTTCATATTAACCGGGAAATGTCAGTGTCAGTTTCATTTATAATATCTTTTTTTCGTATCCCGGAAACATAATCCACATTATGTTGTTCTTTTTATATCCATTTCAGGAACATAATCCACATTATGTAGTGGCACCAAAAATAAAAATTCAATACAGTCAAGCCTAACATTGCAAAGGAAACACAGGATGAAGATTGTAATTGAGGATTTTACATCATGGCCGGATGGGCAGGAGCTGCTCATTGAGTGCCGGAGGCCTGAGACATCTGGATTAAAGGCAGCAGACGAGGAAATACAAAAGCAGAATATGGCAGAATACATAAGTTTTTGCAGAACTGTCTTTGAGGAAAAACAGAAATTCCTACACAAAGACGATTCGGACAGGAGCAAGTAGTATGGAGATGACAGATATTCATGCGCATATATTACCCGGAATTGACGACGGGCCGGAGACAATGGAGGAGACCCGCCGGATGCTGCGAAAGGCATTCGAACAGGGAATACGCAGTATTATTGCCACTCCGCATTATTTTCGCAGGCACTATGAGCCGGAAGTCAGACAGATTTATGAGTTGGTTAGCGCAGTTCAGGCTGAGGCCGATACCCTGACTCCCGGGCTGAGAATTTATCCAGGGCAGGAAATTATGCATTTTTATGAGATTGAGGAGTTTTTGCTTGAAAAGAAAGTGATAACTCTGGCTGGAACAAGATATGTATTAATCGAATTTTTGCCGTCGGTTGTTTACAGCAGATTGGAATTAGCGATGCGGAGAATGATATTTGCCGGTTACATTCCTGTGCTTGCCCATGCGGAGCGCTATTTTTGCCTGAGAAAGAATGGGAGGCTGGAGGAACTGGCGGCGGCCGGGGTCCGTATGCAGATGAATTATCAGAGCCTGGAAACAGGAAAGAATTATTCCGACAGGCGCTGGTGCCGGAAAATGGTACTGGAGGACAACTTTCACTTTCTAAGCACCGATATGCATGGAGCGGATGTCAGAACACCGGACTGCGAAATGACATTAGCGTGGCTGAGAAAGAGAGCGGGAGAGGAACGCATCAGAGAGCTTACGATAGAAAACCCTGGGAAACTTCTGGACGGTTTACGGATATAAATATGGTTAAAACAAAAGAGGAAAAAGGAATAGGACATGGAAAAGATTACGCACCAACATCTGGATGATGATGAAATAGTGATTGACTTTTGGGAATTATTTTACGAGTTCAAACGGAGAATCTGGTGGATATTATTGGCGGCCGTTCTTGGAACCGGAGCGGCAGGGGCATATAGCTACTATCTTTTGACACCACAGTATATTTCGGAGGCAAAAATCTATGTTTTGTCAAAAGAAACTACACTGACCTCGCTGGCGGATCTGCAGATGGGAACGCAGCTCACCCAGGATTATAAGGAACTGATTGGCAGCAGGCCGGTTATGCAGGAAGTAATCAACACATTGAATCTGGATATCACTTACAGGCAGCTGGCGGAAAAGCTGAAATTAGAAAATCCGAAGGACACGCGAATCCTGTATTTGACTGTGACGGATCCAAACCCTTATATGGCAAAAGCGATTGTAGATGAGATAGCCAATGCTGCCTCAGACTATATCGGAGAAATTATGGAGATGACGCCGCCCAAGCTGATTGAGGACGGTATGGTAGCGACGGTGCAGACCAGTCCGAATGTGAAAAAAAATGCGGCAGTCGGCGGCCTGGTGATGCTGGTTCTGGCCTGTGGCGTTATTACGCTGAGCGTTATCATGAACGACACAATCAGATCGGAGGAGGACGTCTTCAAATATTTGGAGCTTCCGGTATTGGCTGTTGTTCCGGAGCGGAAGGATTCGAAAGTGGAAAGAAGCAGCTCTTCAGGCCGGTTCTTTGGAAGAAAGAAAAAAGTGTCCGGGAAGCGCGGCTCCAGGAAAAAGACGGAAATTACACGCAAAACGCCGGAGGAGACAAGGCAGTCTGAAAAAACAGACCAGGAGCTACCGGCAGCGGCTTTGAAAGATAAAACCGAAAACAGTTAGAAAAATCGGTAAGGAGAGACGAGATGGGTAAGGAAATCAGCTTAATGCGTGATCAGAAAGAGGATTACCAGTACGAAGAGGCGATTAAAACCCTGAGAACGAATATTCAATTTTCAGGTACAAATTTACAGGTCATCATGCTGACCAGCGCGGTGCCGAATGAGGGTAAGAGTGAGATATCATTTTCATTGGCTTCCTCACTGGCCCAGATTGATAATAGAGTACTTTTGATTGATGCGGATGTCAGAAAATCCGTTTTGGTGACCAGATATAAGCTGGACCGGAAGATTGAGGGGCTGTCCCAGTATCTGAGCGGACAGAAAAAGCTGGAGGAAGTGATTTATACGACCAATATACCGAATCTGGACGTTATTTTTTCCGGCCCCCTTTCGCCCAACCCGGCGGAACTACTGGAAGAACCGTTGTTTAAAAAACTGATCGACCATGCAAGGGAGGAATATGCCTATGTCATTATAGACACGCCGCCGATGAGTACCATCATAGACGGAGCAATTGTGGCCGGTCACTGTGATGGGGCAATTATGGTGGTGGAGAGCGGTGGTGTCAGCTACAGAGTTCTCCAAAAGGTGAAGAGACAGTTGGAACGCAGCGGCTGCCGGATTCTGGGAACGGTTTTGAACCGTGTCAATATGCAGGTGCAGGGATATTACCGGTATTACGGAAAATACGGGAGATATCATTACGTATATGGTTATGGTTACGGCCGTGAAAATAAGAAATGAAAAGAAGCAGGCCCCAAAACTGTGCTGAAAAACCGGCGGGACGTTCCTGCAGGATAAACAAAAGAAATCAGAGGAACAAAGTATGATTGTCAGAAACCGTGCATTTTATATGGTTTTAGATACACTGATGGTTATTTTTTCCTATATTGTGACATCGCTTCTCAGAGAGGGCGCCCTTCCGGGAATTACGCCGTCAGAACTGTGGTACCGGTGTGTTCTGGTGATATGTGTATACTTTCTTGTCACCCTGTTTTATCAGGTAAAGAAGCCACTGATGAAACGGAATAATTGGAATGAACTGGAAGTCGTTTGTAAAGTCAATTTTCAGATGGCCTTAGGACTGGCGCTGCTGCTGTATTTATTCAAGGTGGGAACGAAGTTTCCGCGCTCGTTCTATCTTATTTTCTTCATTGTAAACACTGCATTTATGTATACGGCCCATTTTTTGCTGAAGTCTTTTCTCTATGATTATTATAGGAAAACAGAAAACAGAAAGAAGCTAATCCTTTTTGCCAATGAGGAAAATGCGATGAAAATGATGCATAAATATGTTAGCTCTTATATGTATGATTACGAGGCCGTAGCGCTTGTGGTTATCAGCGGCCACCGTGATAAAGGCAGTCTGCATGTGGAGATAAACCGCATTCTCCGTGGGAAAAACGGAAGTTATATGGAATCATCGGAAAAATGCCTTGAAGAGTTTCTGATGAGGGAGGCAATTGACGAGGCCCTCGTGAGTATGCCGCAGTCGAGAAGGCAGTGGCTGATTGAGCTGATTTTATATATGGAGAATCTGGGAATTGTCACCCATGTGACAACGAATACCTTCTGTCTCGGCCGGGAGGAGAAGGCAGTTGAAGAGTTTGGAATTTACAATGTCCTTACCTACAGTCCCAGAATATTCGAGCCTGCGGAGCTGATTTTAAAACGGGCGGTGGACATTGCCGGCGGGCTGGCCGGCGTTATTCTGACCATTCTGATCGGAATTGTCATTGCGCCGATGATATATCTGGAGTCGCCGGGGCCTGTGATATTTAAGCAGACCAGAATTGGGAAAAACGGACGCCGTTTTACCATCTATAAATTCCGTTCCATGTATATGGATGCGGAGGAGCGAAAGAAAGAGCTGATGGCGAAGAATGAGATGAACGGCCTGATGTTTAAAATCAAGGATGACCCCAGGATCACGAGAGTTGGTAAATTTATACGCAAGACCAGCCTGGATGAATTTCCGCAGTTCTTTAACGTCCTAGCGGGGGACATGAGCCTGGTTGGAACACGGCCTCCGACGGAGGATGAATTTGTTAAATATTCAGAACGCCATAAGAGGCGCCTCAGCCTGAAACCGGGAATTACGGGGATGTGGCAGGTCAGCGGGAGAAACTCGGTCAGTGATTTCGAGGAAATTGTAAATCTGGATCTGGAATACATAGATAATTGGTCGTTCTGGCTGGATATCAAGCTGCTCTTCCAGACCGTGTATGTGGTTCTGTTCCAGAAGGGGGCGTCCTGATGGGGAGAAGAGACGGAAGAGGTGGAAGAAATAGAAGCAATAGAAGAAATAGTAGCAGATGGAAGGGCGCACTCCCTTTCTTTGCGGCCGCAGGTGCCTTCTTTCTCATATGGTTTTTCTGGTTTAGCTGGGGGATGTACCGGCAACGGCAGGATACCGAGGCACGGATTCTGGAACAGGAAAATGGGAGAGCTGTTGAAGCTATCGGTTCACCGGCGAAAAATGTTTTGGAATACAACGGGAAGAAATACAGGCGGAATACGGCAATGCGCGCAATCCTCTGTCTTGGCGTTGACACGACAGGTGAGATGGAGCGCCACCAGGTTTCAGGCGAGGGAGGACAGGCAGACGGTATATTTCTTGTGGCTCAAAATGCAGCCACGGATACAGTGCAAATCCTGATGATTCCCAGGGATACCATGACGGAAATTACATTATTTGATTATTTCGGAAATGAACTGGGAAAAGATGTTCAGCATTTAGCCTTAGCCTACGCCTACGGAGACGGAAGGGAGCAAAGCTGTGAGCTTATGACAGAGGCGGTTTCAGATTTGATGTTCGGCCTGCAGATAGATAGCTATTTTGCAACAAATATCAGTACGGTTCATATTCTGAATGATGAAATCGGAGGTGTAGAGGTTCTGATAGAAGACGAAGCCCTGGCCGAAAAGTATCCGGAGTTTGCCATGGGAGAGACGGTTCTGTTAAAAGGAGAGCAGGCGGAACATTACATCCGCTACCGAGATATCAATCAGCATCAGACAGCGCTGACACGATTGGAGCGTCAGAAGGGATACATAAAAGCCTATCTTGAAACGGCTAAGCGCAGAGCCAAAGAAGATGACCAGTTGATTGTCAGGCTGATGGATGATGTGGAAAAATATATGATTACCGATATGGCCAAGGATCAGTATATGGATATGGCCCTGGCGGTATTAAACAGCCCTCAGGTCATGAATGACGGAGATTTTATCTCTCTGCCGGGGGAAGCGGTCCAGACGGACTTATATGAGGAATTCCATCCGGATGAAGAAAAATTAAAAGAACTTGTAATTCAGATGTTTTATAAAGAAATAAAGTCTTGAGAATTAGATTTGGAAAGACAAAACAGCAGTTCGGTTAAAGCAGATTAGAAAGGAGATTTGTTATGAAAAAAAGGTATATTGGCATTATTTTGGCAGCAATGATGACGGCACAGCCGTTGGCGGCCCAGGGAGCGGTAAATCCAAGCCCGAATACAAAGCCGGTGGTGACACCGTCAAAGGATCGGGATGACAGTAATGCGAGTTCAAAGCCGCTTGATAAGACTGGCAGCGAAGGCACAGGAATTACAGGAGCAGCGACCGGAAGCGGAGGTTTAGTAGGCGGATCGACAACAGGCGGAACGGCGACAGGTGGAACCGCAGGCGGCGGTTCAGCCGGCAATTCCATTACAGTCGGAAATACGGAAGTCCGTTTTGCGTCCAATGAGGAAGTGAAGGAGAGCTTTTCCCAGACGGTTGTAGAGACGATTAACACAATTAACTCGGGAACAACTCCGCTCTACCGCGCTATCGGCACGCCGGAGACAGTTGGCTATAACCCATTAATTCCGGTTCAGACACTTGTGGTGACAGATGCTGCTACTCAGACAAAATTAGAGGAAAAAGTTACCGTCAGTTTATATGTGCCGAATCTGGTGGAAGGACTGAATGACGTGCAGCTGCTCTATTATAACACAGTGACGAAAAAGTGGGAGTTTATGGCCCCTCTTGCGATTGATTATGCGACAAAACAGGTGACGGTGACGCTGGGGAGCGATACGGCGTTTACGGTGGTGTATAAGAATAAGTAAGAGTGGAGAGGAATGTACCGGGAGGTGTCCTTGGGGATTCGATGGATAAAAACGTGGAATTCCCGAGGGCATTTGTCAGTGAAATTCATTCTGGATGAGGTTGAAAAATTAAAAGGGAAATCTAGAAAGCAGGATGAGCATAAAGAAAAATATATGTCATAGAAAGCACTCCACCTAAAAATGAATTTGACAATAGGAAACTTGTTAGGGGTACTTAAGTAAATCTGGCAAGCAAGGGCAATGAATGGGGCAGGATGAAATTGGAAAAAAAACTAAAGGTAGGGATGTTCGGCCACAAGCGAGTACCTTCCCGCGAGGGTGGAATTGAGATCGTTGTGGAGGAATTGGCGAAACGGATGGTGCGGGAGGGTTATCAAGTTACCTGTTATAACCGTGCAGGTCATCACGTCAGCGGAGCAGAATACGATGCGGAAACAAAAAGTGAATATGAGGGCATCCGCCTGAAAACGGTTCCTACCATTGAGAGGAAAGGACTGGCGGCAGTTTCATCTTCATTCTTTGCAGCGCTGTGCTGTGCTTTTGGAAAATATGATGTGGTACATATCCATGCGGAGGGACCGGCGCTGTTTTGCTGGATTCCGAAGCTATTTGGGAAGAAAGTAGTAGTCACAGTACACGGCCTGGATCATGCCAGGTCCAAGTGGGGCGGAATTGCGAGTAAATGTATTTTGATGGGTGAAAAAAACGCCGTCAGATATGCAGATGAAATCGTTGTTCTGAGCAAAGGTATACAGGACTATTTCAAACAGACCTACGGGCGAAAGACACGATTTATCCCCAACGGAGTGAACCGGCCGGAGATCAGACAGGCAGAATTAATTATAGAGAAATTTGGACTTGAAAAAGATTCATATATATTATTCCTTGGACGTTTGGTTCCGGAGAAAGGACTCCGTTACCTGATAGAGGCGTTCCGGCAGGTGGACACCGGTAAGAAGCTGGTAATCGCCGGGGGAAGTTCTGATACAAATGCTTTTATGCAGGAATTGAAGGAATTGACAGTAGGTGATGACCGTATAATCTTCACCGGTTTTATACAGGGACAGACGCTGGATGAGCTGTACAGTAATGCGTATGTATACTGTCTGCCGTCTGATCTGGAGGGGATGCCCCTGAGTCTGCTGGAGGCAATGAGCTATGGAAACTGCTGTCTGGCCTCGGATATCGCGGAGTGTACAGAGGTGGTGGAGAATAAGGCGCTGGCTTTTAAGAAATCAGATGTCAGTGATTTGAAGGATAAACTGCAGTTTGCATGTGATTATCCGGAAGAAGTGAAGAAGCTGAAAGCCGGATCGGCTGGCTTTATCTGTAAAAAATACAGTTGGGATGATGTGGTAAAGCAGACGCTGAAATTATATCAAAAACAGATGAGATGATGGATACAATAAAAAGGCTTATAAGAGGAAGACAAAAATGCGGGTATTGATGATCAACAAGTTTCTCTATCCCAACGGCGGATCAGAGACCTACATATTTAAATTGGGAGATTACTTAAAAAGCCAGGGGCACGAAGTTCAGTATTTCGGGATGGAGCATGAGGGGCGCTGCGTAGGGAATGCGGTGAACGCTTATACATCGGATATGGGTTTTCACGGTGGAAGCAAGCTGTCCAAACTGACTTATCCGATTAAGACGATTTATTCTTCGGAAGCGCGGAAGAAGCTGCGTTTGGTGCTGGAGGATTTCAAGCCGCAGATTTTGCATCTCAACAATTTTAATTACCAGTTGACACCCAGCATCATCCTTGAAGTTCAGAAATGGCGCAGAGAGGGCAACAAATGTCGGATTATTTTCACGGCACATGACTACCAGCTGGTATGTCCAAACCATATGTGCAATAACCCGAATACAGGTGAAAACTGTGAGAAATGCCTTGGAGGGCATTTCCTGAACTGCACCAAGGGAAAATGTATCCATGAAAGTACAGCGAAGAGTGTAATCGGAACAATGGAAGCTGAATTTTGGAAGCTGAATGGCGTTTATAAGTACATTGATTCTATAATCTGTTGTTCCGAATTTTTGAAAACAAAAATGAACAGCAATCCGGTGTTTGCCAAAAAGACAGTTGCGCTCCATAATTTCGTGGACAGGGTGGAGTGGAAAGATGTTCAGAAGAAGGAGTATGTTCTTTATTTTGGCAGATTTTCAAAAGAGAAAGGTATCAACACACTGATCAGAGTATGCCGGGAACTGCCGGATGTACAGTTTATCTTTGCCGGTTCAGGCCCATTGGAAAAAGAAATTAATGGGATTCCGAATATCAAAAATGTAGGATTTCAGACTGGAGCAGCATTGGAGAAGCTAATCCGGGAAGCAGGGTTTTCTATCTACCCGTCTGAGTGGTATGAGAACTGCCCGTTCTCTGTGATGGAGAGTCAGATGTATGGCACGCCGGTTCTGGGCGCAAACATTGGCGGTATTCCGGAACTAATTGAGGTTGGAAAGACCGGCGAGTTATTCGAGAGCGGCAGTGCGAGTGAATTGAAAGAGAAAATCCAGAAGCTGTGGGCTGATAAGAAACTGGCAGATACCTACAGCCGGAACTGCAAGGATATTCAATTTGATGATATTGAAGAATATACCGAAAAGCTGATGCAGATTTATAGAGGAAAGAAGAAACCAGCTGGGGCTGCGAAAACTGTGGGGGCTGTTCAGGGAGCTGATACAGAAAAGAATGTAAATACTGCAAAGAGCACAAGTAATATGAAAGCTACTGCTATAAAGGGAGATAAAACGATGGCAAAGAAAAATAATAACGAGAAAAAACTGAATGGTACGGTCATCGTCACTTACCGCTGCAACGCTCGTTGCTCTATGTGCAACCGATATAAAGCTCCTTCCAAACCGGAAGAAGAGATTAATATAGAGACGCTCAAGAAGCTGCCGAAGATGTATTTTACGAATATCACCGGTGGTGAGCCGTTTATCCGTACTGACTTAAAAGATATTGTGCGGGAACTGTATAAGAAGTCTGATCGTATTGTAATCTCCACAAATGGTTTCTTTACGGATCGAATCGTGGATCTCTGCAAGGAATTCCCCCAGATCGGCATTCGTATCTCTATCGAGGGTTTGGAGAAGACCAATAATGAAATCCGAGGTTTGCAGAATGGCTATCAGCGTGGCTACGGCACTTTAAAAAAGCTGCGCGAGATGGGAATGAAGGACGTCGGTTTTGGTATGACGGTACAGGACAAGAATGCTCCTGATCTTGTGCCGCTTTATAAAATTTCAGATGAGATGGGCATGGAGTTTGCAACAGCCAGCTTACATAACAGTTTTTACTTTGTAGAAGCGAAGAACATCATTCATGATCGCCCGATGGTTGCGAAGAACTTTGAAGATCTGGTTAATCAGCTACTTAGGAGTAATAGTCCGAAGAAGTGGTTCAGGGCTTATTTTAACCACGGCCTAATTAACTACATCTACGGCCAGAAGCGATTGTTGCCTTGCGACATGAGCTTTGATACCTTTTTCATTGATCCGTACGGTGATGTTATGCCTTGTAATGGTACTAAGGATAAAGAGGTCATGGGTAATCTGAACCGTCAGAACTGGGACGAACTGTGGAACAGTCCAGAGGCGGAGATGGTACGTAAGAAGGTTCGCTGCTGCGACCGTGACTGCTGGATGATTGGTTCTGTAAGTCCGGCAATGCATAAGTATATCTGGAAGCCTGCGACTTGGGTTGTAATTCATAAAGTAAAGGCGCTGTTCAGCAAGCATCCGTACTCCATGTATGAGAATAGGAGTGTGCGGGATTACCGGGAGGGTAAGATCACTAAAGAAGAGTTGGATAAGTGCAGCACTTGTGACATGTGCGCAACGATCAAGGATGGGTTGAGTGAAAGCAGCCGTGAGCAGCTCAAGGGCAAGACCGGTGAAGAGATTGTGGAAGCGGATATTGCAGAGCAGATGAAGAGGTAAACTATGAGCTTTCATGCCACGTAGAAGCATGGATAAAGCGTCAGAATATTTTGAATTAAGTAGGTAAAAGGAGAAAATATGGTTGTATTATCTGATTGCTTAACAAATAAAATAGACGAGGGCTGTTTGAAGGTAGCAAACAGTCTTGCAAAAAGATTAAAGAAAGCAGAACCGAATACAACCATCGTTTCTTTTAGTCGTAGATCTGATGATTCAGATAACTACATGTCTTTGAACAAATTTTTCTTGAACAAGGAGTTATGGGAGCTGCTAAACAGGAAAAAGGAACCAATACTCTATATTCCCTTTGCATCTAATACAACAGCAAGCTGTTTACGTACTTTTATCCTTTCACTGTTATCAAAAAGGAAAACGGCTGTTTTGTTTGTTCTGCGATTCCACATGAATCCTTTGGGAAAAATTCTTCTAAAAGCAAGCGGAGCCAAGGTGATAGCGCTGTCTCAGGAATCCTATCAATTTTACAAGAAGATTGTAGGAAAACGGGCATTTTATTTGAAAACAGGTATTGATACGGATAAATTCACTCCAGTTAATCAGGAGAAGAAACAGATTTTGCGCGAAAAATATTATATTCCGGCAGAAAAAAAAGTGGTCCTTCATGTAGGGCATTTAAAAGGCAGCCGGAATGTGGATAAATTGGTTGGGATTGATGAGCGGTATCACATTATTTTAGTGGTAAGTTCAGTTACGGAAGCTGAGAAAGATGCGTCCATTAGGACTATGCTCGAAATACGGGGAAATATAACCATTATTGACACTTATTTGAGAAATGTTCAGGAGGTTTATCAGCTGGCAGATGTGTATCTATTTCCGGTACAGGAGATTGAAAATTGCATAGACATTCCTTTGTCGGTACTAGAGGCAGCTTCCTGCAATTTGCCAATTGTGACAACGGAATATGGGGAATTAGCATCCTTTATAGGGCAAGAAGGTTTTCTGTTTACAGCTGATTTAAGTTCAAATTCCTTAAATGAAGCATTAGAAACGATGATATCTAAAGCAGAGATTAATAATAGACAAGCAGTGCTAGAGTACGACTGGAGACATTCTGTTGATAAGCTTCAAAGAATGATAGAAGCAGGAGATGAGATTCATGGGTAAAAGAATTGCATTGATAGGACTGGATGGTTCTGGCAAATCTGCAAATATAGATAAAATGAAGCAGGATCCGGATTATTCAAGGTATAAATTTGTTTGGGTTCGATGGAAGCCTACACTCTTGAAACCAGCTTACATATTAATGGAGAAGAGAGTGTCTGGAAAGAATAAAAGCGTTGATATACGGATTCAGGTTGACGGAAAAAGTGGAGAGAAGCAAGCTGAGTTAAATGCGGATTACAATGCAAAGTCCGGATTAAAAGAGAAAATTTTCGGTAAGCCCATAATTCGACGCATTTGGATGTTTCTGGCGTTAATTGACTATTTTTTTCAATTTTACATAAAGATTATGCCGTTCATACTAACTGGAAAGGACATTATTTTTGACCGATTTTACCTTGACTTATTCGTTGATCAAGGAATTAATTTTGGGTATTCGCCGGAAAAAATCCGCCAAGAAATTGGGAAACATAAATTTCTGTTTCCCAAGATAGATTACTTTGTTTATATCCGTGTTTCACCCGAAACTTGTTACATGAGAAAAAATGATATTCCTAATATGGATTATTTAAATAGAAGATATGCTGTTTATGAGTGTTTATCGGAGGAGGACAATTGGATTATAGTCAATGGCGAGACTCCTTTCTCAGAAGTAAATTCCAGAATTAAAGGAATTATCTTGAGATTAACAGAACATTGTTATTGAGGAGGAATATAGTATTGGATGCAAAAAAGAAAACAATTATGGTCATACTAGATGGCCTTGACTATGAATATATAAAGAAAAATCTGAAACAATTTCCTTTTTATAAAAAACTTTATGAGAATAAAAAATTATGTCCATTAGAATCGGTAGTTCCTGCCGATTCGATTCCTTCCTGGACAACAATTTATACCGGACTCAATCCCGCTGAGCATGGGGTTCTTGAATCCATTGATTATCTTGACTTTAAAAACAAAATAAAGGGGGATTATTCTGTCATTCAAGGCCATTCTTTTTGGGATGTGCTTAGTAAAGAAGGGAAAAAAGTCTTTATATTCAATCCTTTTATGGCGTATCCAGCATGGGATGTGAATGGGTTAATGATTTGTGGGCCTGTATTTGAGGGTGGTGGTGTCAGTACAAATCGCCCTGATTTAGTCGATATGAAGAGCATGCCTTCTATTGGCGGTATGGTTGACCATCCGACGGATAAGGAAATGTCGAGGTTCTTTCAGGAAACAATGGAACTTTCACAAAAGCAGTTTGATACTTTCCATAAGTATTTTCAAAAGGATGTTTACGATTTCGCTTTTCTGGGTGTCACAACTCCGGATCGAATGCAGCATTTTCTGTGGCGGTATACGGATCCGGGAGACAGGACTTATCCGGGAAAAAATAAACTTCAGAATGCAATCCTTGAGATGTATCAGCTCATGGAGAAAAATGTCAAAAGGCTAATGGAGGAGTACGATAAAAATTATAATGTTGTTGTTATCAGTGATCATGGACATGGTAGGCGATGCGAGAAAACATTTTATATCAATCAGTGGCTGATCAGTCAGGGAATGATTAAAGACAAAGGTAAGAAAAAAAGAACGATAGAGTATGCAAAAAATTGTATGCTTAAGATTCTTGCGACTTTTTTTATCGTCGAAGCAGGAACAAAGTTTTTTAAACAGTTTAAGTTAGCACATAAGGTAAAGAATGCAGACTATGTGTTTTCGGATAAGAAGCAGAAAATATATGCACCTAAATTTGATGGATGTAATCCGTTTGGCGGTATTATGGTAACACGCTCTGAATTTGCTTCTGCTGAGGAATATGAGGCAATGCGTCAGAAGATTATTGATGGGTTACTTCTGGTTAAGGATCATGACCAGTCGGTAATGATTTGGGTGAAACGGCGCGAGGAAATTTACGAAGGAGAAAAGGTAGAGAATTATCCTGATATCGTATATCGAATGAGACCAGAATATGGTGTTGACCGGGGATTATACGGGAAAAAGCTGTTTGGAATCAATGCTATGCATGAAGTTCTTTCTGGCGGACATAAATTTCTTGGTGTCATCATGGGAAACCGTGAGGATACAAAAAATGTTAAGAGTGTTTTGAGCATACATAAGTATATTGTAAATATAAGTGGGGAACAGAACAAGGGATGAGTAAAAAGAAAATAGCAGTACTTCTTCCGTCTTTTAGTATCGGAGGAACGGAAAATATGGTGGCGCATTTGGCAAAATACATTGATAAAGATAAGTTTGATATGTTGGTAGTCTCTCTTGCGGCGCCTATGGATACCCATGTTCAGAGTTTACTTGAAGATTCTGGAGTGCAGATTGCCTATGCAATGAAGGGTAAGGTAAAAATCTGGAAAGTTTTTTTTAATGTTAATAGCGAACTTCAAGCATTTAGGCCGGATTTAATTCACTCGAATATGTATGTATTCGCTTTTTGCGTGCCATATTTGTTGACGCACCATATAAAACTTTTGCATACGATTCATAATAAACCAGTCAATGAGTTCAAAGATAAATATAAAAAGCTGATCGCATGGCTTTATCAAATCAACAAGGCCGTTCCCGTGGCAATTTCTCATATTGTAGAAAAGGAAATGAAAGAACTTTATTCAAAAGAGTTAAAGAGAATAGAAAGAGTTTATAATCCGGTTGAAATCTCAAAATTTTATACCGAAAGAAAGTATTCTGAAAAAAAGAATATTACATTTATCAATGTAGCTCGGTTTATGAAGCAAAAAAATCAGACACTTTTATTGGAAGCATTTGCTGAAGCTAAAAATCAAGCACCTGATATTAATTTGGTATTCGTTGGTGATGGAGAACTACGCAGTGAATTAGAAAAAAAGATTGAAATATTGGGAATTAGAGAGAATGTTTTTCTTGCAGGGAATGTTCATAATGTAAACGAGTATCTGGCTAAAGCAGATATATTTGTCTTGTCGTCAGATTATGAGGGATTGCCGCTATCAATTTTAGAAGCTATGGCTGCGGGACTTCCTATTATATCAACAAATGTTGGTGGTGTGGCGGATATTGTTACAGACAATGGAATCCTGATACCACCAAAAGACGGACACAGACTGGCTAATGAAATGGTAAAACTCGTGTTAAATCACAAGCTGCGTTATGAAATGGGGTGCAATTCGGCTAGAAATGCAAAGCAATATGACAGTTCGGAATTTATTGCACAGTATGAGAGTCTTTATATGAAATATGCGAAATAATTATTGGGGAGAATAGAAAAGTTGAAAAGAATCGGAATGCTTACAATACATGATACAGTAAACTATGGCTCTTTATTACAGACATATGCTACATATAATGCGGTTAAGCAAATATGTGGCAATGTGGAAATTATTGATTATACATGTAAAGCAATTGAAGACAGAGAAACAACGTATCCGCTGAAAAGTGTGCGAACCATAAAGGGGTTTTTCAAATTTGTATTATGGCATCCGATGTTACACAAGAAGAAAATTAGTTTTCATACATTTATTAAAGAACAAATGAAGCTGAGTCCGCGATATAACATTGAAACTATCGTAAATGCAAATAATCGATATGATATTTTTATAGTTGGAAGCGATATTGTTTGGGGAATGAATATAACGGGGCATGATTACACATATTTTCTTGATTTTGTTAAGTCTGATAAAAGAAAGTATGCATTTTCTTCTTCTATCGGTACAGCATGGAATGAAAATGATAAGCCAAAGATTAAATCGCTATTGGAAAAATTTGACTCAATTAGTGTTAGGGAGGAACAGGCGTCGGAATGGGTTGAAGAATTATTAGGAAAAAAAGTTCCGGTTACATGTGATCCAACGATGCTATGGCCGAATACATATTGGAGGGAGTTATCCGATGATGAGTATGCACCAAAAGACAAGTATGTTTTGATTTATCTCACAACAAAAGATAAAGCTAATATTCGTGATGGTATTGCATATGCAAAGAAACATAAGATGATAGCATATTATATCGATTTTAATCATGTAAAGCCAATAGAAAATTTAAGGATTTTGAAACCGGTATCCATTCAACAATGGATTTCACTGATTCTACATGCAGATACCGTTTTTTCAGCATCATATCATGGATTATTATTTGCATTATATTTTCATCGAAATGTGTTCTACTACAATCGTGGCAATACATCCCGAATGCTCTCTTTATGTAAAGAATTGCATATTGAAAATCGAGAAGGAAAGACACAAAATCTGAATTATGATGTGCCTATTGATTATGTTTATATTGATAATGCGATTGAACAAAAGAGGAGTGAATCGTGGGAGATTTTACGGGAGTATTTAAGATAGGAGAATGGGAAAATGCGCAGCTTATGCGATAAGGATAAATGTACAGCCTGTGGCGCTTGCGAAAATCTGTGTACTCAGAATGCAATTTATCGGCAAGAGAACATAGACGGTTCATGGCACATGGAAATTAATGAAAAGATGTGCGTGAATTGTGGCCGATGCTCCAATGTATGTCCGAATAATAGGAGAACAGATTTAAACCGACCGTTACAGGCGTATGCAGCATGGAGCTTGAATGAGAAGATGCATTCCACAGCAGCTTCAGGAGGAATTGCTTCTGAATTATATAGCTATGCTGTGGAACAAAAAATGCATTTTGCAGGCGTGCTTATGAATGAATATAATGAAGCCCATTTCTTAATTGGTTCACAGGAGGCGGATATACATAAGTTCAAAAATTCTAAATATACGTTTAGTTATATGGATGATATATATAAGAAAATCTGCACATTATTAAAGTCTGGTGAAGTAGTTCTATTTATTGGCCTCCCCTGCCAGGTGGCAGGTGTTAAAAATTATATGCAGATGCAAAAGGTCTCTGGGAAATTATATACAGTTGATTTAGTTTGTCACGGAACGCCGCCGCCTAAGTACTTGAAGGATCATATAGCTTGGATTGAAAAGAAGACAGGAAAAAAAGCGAAAAGTCTGTATTTTAGAGATCCTTGCTATAAGACAGACAAATTTGCTTTCACCATATATGATGTAAGCCATGAAAGCATTTTTGAGCAGACAAATTTGCTTTCCAAAAAACCAACATACATAAAGTATGTTGGTGATAACGATTTATACCAAATTGGCTATCATAATGCTCTGATATATAGAGAATGCTGTTATAACTGCATCTATGCACGAGCCGAACGAAGCGGTGATATTACGCTGGGAGATTATCATGGACTTGGGAAGATGAGCGGATATGACCATGAAAGAAATCAAGTGTCGTGTGTTCTCATTAATACTGAACAGGGAAAAAGTTTATGGACTGTTTTAACACAAAATGTACATATTGCATCCCACGAAAGACCAGTAGATGAGCCTTTGACGTATGAGAAACAGTTGAAAACGCCGTCGGTGGCGCCTCCTGATAGGTCAGTTTTTCTTGAGAAATATAAGGAAAGTCAAAATTATAATGTTAGTGCTGCAATTGCGTTTTCCAGCTATGTAAAAAAGAATCGAATAGCAAAGATGTTTCCAGTAAGAGCAATAAAATTAAATATAATAAGAGCGATTCCGCGACCGGTTAAAGAAGCATTGAAAGATATTAGACGGAAGAATAGTAGTGGGCGAGGGCTAAAATGATAACTTACATTTCATTAAGATTTGAAACCAATATCGGAGCAAAAGTTCACCGGAGCATTTTAGAAGAACTTTTTGGTGAAGATAATATTTATACAATTGATTTAAGACCTAGAAACCAGGAAAGAAAGCTGAGATATATTTGCTACGGAAAATACAAAAATCCATTAGATAGAATTTTTAGATGGATTCAGGGTAATACAATGTATATCAGCAATAAAATAATTAACGAAATTTGTAATATCATTGGCGAGAGCAAGTCAGAACTGGTGTTTTTAGAAAATTCTAATTTTGGCTCTTTGGTAAAGAAAATAAAAACAAAATATCCGAATATCAAAGTTATCTGTTTTTACCATGATATTGATGCAGACTTGTATCGGCAATGGAGCAAAGAAAGCAACTGGGTTGGGAAGATAGAGAACAAGATAGGTATAAAACAAGAAATGCTTTCACAAAGATATTCAGATATAGATATTGTTTTCAATAAAAGGGATGCACAGTTATATGAAAAATACTATAAGAATAAACCGAATTATATTATTCCGCTTTCTTCGTATAAAGTAGATTTAAATGAGACATTTTTGGAAATGAAACCGTCAGCTGGCAGTGATAGAAAGAAATTGCTGTTTGTTGGTTCTAAATATTATCCGAACCTTGAGGGGATTCGCTGGTTTTACAAAAATGTTATACCGGGTCTTAACAATAAAATACAGATAAATATTGTTGGACGAGGAACGGAAATTTTAAGATCAGAAATGGATGATTCCAGAGTTCATGTGCTGGGAACTGTTGATGATGTGTTCCAGTACCTATATGATGCAGACATTTTTATAGCTCCACTTTTCAGTGGAGGCGGTATGAAAGCAAAATCAATCGAAGCAATTTCTCTTGGAAAATGTTTTGTAGGGAATGATGAAAGTCTTGCAGGATTTTGGGAGGAGATGGACGACACAGTTAGAAATAAGGTGATTTTTAACTGTGAGACAGCAGGTGATTGGATTAAAACAATCAATGCGTTGTCAGAAAAGGAAATTCAGAAGTTTTATCCGGAATTATACAAAATATTTATTGATAAATTTTCATATGACAAAACAAAAGAAGCATTTATTGAAATGCTTCAAATTAAGGGGGAGAAGAATTGAAAGTGCTAGTTACAGGCGCCGGCGGTATGGTCGGTTCCCATATGGTGGAGCTTTTACACGACCAAGGACACGATGTATTAGGTACATATTATAAGCCGACAACAGACATTATGGAAATTGACCCGTCTATCCGAATGGAAGAGTGTGATGTTCGCTATTACCAGGCGGTACAGCGTGTGATTTCAAAGTTCCAGCCGGATCAGATTTACCATCTTGCAGCGCAGAGTTACCCAACCGTATCGTGGACTCATCCGCAAGCAACGATGGAAACGAATATAAACGGTACAATCAATGTATATGAAGCAGTAAAATTTGTCCGTCAGACCAGCCCGGATTATGATCCAATAGTGGTTGTTGCATGCTCCAGCGCGGAGTATGGGCAAACCTTAAATGAGCTGGAAGATCCGTATGTGAAAGAAACAGCAGAGTTAAAACCGCTGCATCCATATGGATGCAGCAAAGTTGGACAGGATCTTCTGTCATTCCAGTATTTTATGAATGACAATATCCGATGCATCCGCGTTCGTATTTTTAATTCTACCGGAACAAGGAAAGTAAATGATGTGACTTCTGATTTTACAAAAAGAGCAATTTTGGCAGAACGTTCCGGTATCTTTGAATTGCGTGTAGGAAATCTCGAAACCAGACGCGCAATCATGGATCAGCGTGATCTTGTTAATGGTCTTATGTTGCTGGCAGAGAGAGGACAGGCCGGTGAGGTCTATAACCTTTCTTCAGAGCACTGCTATCAGATGAAAGACATTGTTGCAATGATAGAAGAACAGATTGGCCAAAAATTTACAATCAAGATTGATCCTAAATTGCTTCGTCCGACTGATGAAAAAATCATTATCGGAAATGTTGATAAATTGAAGCGGGATACTGGATGGAGCCAGAAAATTGAGATGAAGCGGACAATTGCAGATATGCTGGACTATTGGAGAAAAACGCTGTGATTGTAGTGAAGGGATAAAAAACTATGATTATTACAAAGACACCATTCCGTATGTCATTTTTTGGAGGCGGAACGGACATGGAAGAATATTTCAGGGAAAATGGCGGGGCTGTACTCTCGACAACGTTTGATAAGTACTGTTATGTAAATGTAAGGCATCTTCCTAGATTTTTTGATTGGTCAACGGAGCTTACTTATTCAAAAATCGAAAAGGTGTCCAGCATCGATGATATTCAGCATCCGGCAATTCGTAATGCTATAAAGATGCTGGATATGCATGAGATTCGTCTTACCTATGAGGCCGACCTTCCGGCACGTTCCGGTCTTGGGACAAGTTCTTCCTTTGCAGTTGGAATGTTGAATGCCTTTTATGCATTAAAGGGAAAATACGCAGACAAGAAGAAACTGGCAGACGAAGCAATTTATTTGGAGAGAGTGCTTTGCAATGAGGCAGGTGGCTGGCAGGATCAGATTGCGGCGGCCTTTGGCGGTTTCAATCGGATTAACTTTAATGCGCATGGCTATGAGGTATTGCCGATTATTATTTCTCCGGAACGAAAGAGCCGGCTGAATCAGAACCTGATGATGTTCTTTACGGGATTTACACGCTTCTCATCGGATGTACAGAAAGCAAATGTAACTGGTAAAAAAAACAGGACAATTCAGCTTAAAGAAATGTTGGCTTTGGTTGATGATGCTGAGAAAGTTTTGACGGATAAAGAACGGGATTTAGATGATTTTGGCAGATTGTTAGATCATACTTGGAAACTCAAGCGTCAAACTGGAGTAGCTGTTTCTACAAATAGCATCGATGAACTTTATGCAAAAGGCGTGGATGCCGGTGCATTGGGGGGAAAATTGCTCGGTGCAGGAGGTGGAGGATTCCTTGTATTTTATGTACAGCCAGATTTTCAGGATTCTGTTCGTTGGGCAATGCGTGATTTAATGTATATTCCGTTTGAGTTTGAAAATAGTGGAACGCGGGTAATTCATTACACACCTGAAACCTACGATCCAGGAGGAAAGTAAAATGAGTGTAAAAAAACGTATTATTCAAATATTAAATTTGTGGAGACTATTGCGTATTTATGTGTATTTTCAACTCCTGTTGCGGTGAAGGAGATTATTCTGGAAGATATTTGGCACTGGGGAAAGTGTGCAAAGCGAGTCGAAAAAAAAGCAATTTGATTTATTCTCGGGCTTAATGCTTGAGCTAAAGGAATTTCGCAATCTTTTGTTAAATCGGTTATATAGGGGTGGATTACGCAGATATATTTTAAGAACTTTGTTTCCTCCCATGGATACTTTGTATATTAATACCAGAAACATTGGCCATAGATTGTATATTCAGCATGGTTTCGCAACTGTAATTAGTGCCAAAAGCGTTGGTGATGATTGTTGGATAAATCAGCAGGTAACCATCGGTTATACATTTGACTCTGAACCAGTTGTAATCGGTAATGGAGTCAGAGTTTCAGCGGGGGCCAAAGTTGTCGGAAACATTACTGTCGGGGATAACGCAATTATTGCATCAAATGCAGCTGTCGTGAAAGACGTGCCAGAGAATGCCGTTGTTGGAGGTGTTCCGGCAAGAGTTATAGGTGAGAATATAGAACATAAGCTGTTTGAAAAATAAAAGAGATAGTTTAATATGAAAAAGTTGGACTTAGGGATAAAAAGGCATATTGATTTCTTGATTGGGCGATATCCGGAAAGTTGGAAGATAGGTTCTTCGGGGCGAAAAATGGCTAACGAATGGAGATTGTGTTATGGAGTTGAAGATAAGAGTAGGGTCGATTTCAAAGATTATCATTGAACTTTTGGTGTTAATGCATCTTTGCTATTTCCTCATGGTTTTTCGCGGAACAAGACTGTTTGCGGATTCATTTGTACCAAAAACCAGGATGGTGCTGTTCTTTTTTATGATAGGTATCAGCATAATTGCAAGTGTACATTACCTAAAAAAGAGCAGTATGAAATTCCTGGCGTTTGAAATGCTCTTGCTTGTCATTTCCTGGATAAATGGGTACAACTCCGTACTTGTAAAAGGTTATAAATGGGATGACGCATTAGCGTTGTTAAGAGTATATATCTATCCAATAGTTGCAATAGCCGTTATTCCATTATTAACATCGGGAATTTGGAGATTTGAGAAACTATTGAAGTTTTTGGCTGTGGCGACATCGATAGACACACTTGCACGGGCTGTCAACTCTTTTGCAGAGCATTTTACAGGTGTTTTTCCTTGGCCTAATCTCATTTATGGGGAGATGGGGTATAGAAACGGTATCTATAGAATAAATCCCTCTAATTTGGATATTCTGGTTATTCCAATTGCATTTTATTTATTATCCAAAGCGGAAACCAAAAGCGCCAAAAGATGGTGTGCTGTGGGTATTATTATCAATTATTTATATGCATTGGTCATATGGCAAGCACGCTCTGCTATTGTTTACAAAACAATTGTATTAATAGTTCTGTTTTATACTCAAAGGAAATTGGACAAAAAGAAAGTGATTTGGCTTATATTTGGCGTTATTGCGGCTGTCATTATATTTAATTTTCCATTTTTTAACGAATTTTTAGATTCTTTTTCGACAGCGAATGGGGAATATGGAGGTTCTACGTCTTACCGTTTAAATGCGATTGCTTACTACATGAGTATGTATTCAAAAAATATGATATGGGGTACGGGACTGTTGAATGTAGATCAACGAATAGCAACGGGAGGTGGTGCTCTGGGGGATATTGGGTTTCTGTATAGTATTATCCAATTAGGGGTTCCAATTATAGCCTTCTATATCGTGATTTTTGTAAGAGCAATATATGTGGCTATAAAAAATAGTTACTATGATTCAGGTAAGTCCCGTTTAATTATGGGGATTACGCTTATTTGCATGTTATTTGGGGTAAATATTGATACATTTTATGGGTTTGCATTATCTGTACCATTTTACTTAACGATAGTAGAGTACACTGCATGGAAGGGAAATAATGCTGCATATTTAGAGATAGAGTGTAATGGAACAAATAGATAAGAACCCGAATTTGTATACAACGGAGGGAGTATGAAGAAACAGATATTATCGGTGCTTAGCTGGTATCAGAAAATACCGTACAAGATTGTTAGATTATTGGGAAAAAGCAATAATTTTGTTAATAGAGAAATGCTGGCCGCATGTAAGGCATCTGAGTCCGAAACAAAAGAATATGTCAGTTATAGGCTAAGACCTAAAAAAATGGAAGCTATTCCGGTTTTAGAGACATTGGAGGAGAAAAGTAAGATAGCAATTGTAATACAAGGTCCTTTGCTCTTGTCTGATGATTTTACATTAGAAACGGCCGTTTTTTATAAGCGATGCTATCCAAATGCTATTGTTATTTTGTCATCATGGAAGGGAGCTGACGAGAAAACAATAGAAAAACTCCAAGTATCGGGGATTATTGTTGTTTTGAGCGATTTGCCTCAAAAACCTGGTAATTTAAATATTAATTATCAAGTAACAAATACATATGCAGGAATCAGAAAAGCAAAAGAACTCGGAGCTGAATTTGTCTGTAAAACGAGAACAGATCAAAGATTATACCACCCGAATGCAATCATGCATTTACTAAACCTTGTGAACACTTTTCCGGTCAATAATGATGATTTTACAACTAAACAAAAAAAGAGAATTGTAACTGTAAGTATGCCATATGGTGATATGTTTTACCCATATTGCTTGTCAGACTTTCTATATTTTGGGAATACAGACGATATGTTAGAGCTGTTTTCAATCGAGCCTGATTCGCGAGGAAAGGGCACAGGCGGAAAAGGGATGTCCCGAAAAAGAATTGCAGAAGAGCAGATTGCTCCTGAAATCCAGATACTGCGATCTTACATTGCAACTATGGGGGGCAATAATGAATGTACAATTCGAGCCTACTGGCAATTTGTAAAAAATCATATTATTAGCATTAACAGGAACGAAATTGGGCTATTTTGGCCTAAATATGAGAACAGATATTCAGAGAATACACATTTTGGATATTATTATCAGATAGAAGAAGAAAAAGCCTTCCATTGTTATAGTTTTGATTTTATCCATTGGCTGGCTCTGTATAATGGAACTCTTATATATGAACCTGAGTATGAAAAGTATGCGGAATATGTTTTATAAAGGAGGAAGCATATGGACAATCTGAAAAGAGTCATTATTCCGGCAGCTAAAATTGTTCCGGCGGAACTCCAAAAACTTGGAAAGCTTCCGGGAATTATATATCCCATCAACCAAAAGATTGCATTCGACTATCTGTATGAAGAATATAAAGAATATTGTACGTCGATGGATATTATTTGCTTTGAACAGGCAGGTAAAGTGCAGCGAAGGCTCAATCCTTACCTCAGTGAACAAGTACGTATCAAGATACTCCCAGAATTGGGGGATTTGGGACAAACGATATATTTTGCACTTGGCCAGATAAAGGAATCGCTGATTATCAACTTTTCAGATACAATTGTAATGGACAACATTGCAAAGATTGATGGTGACGCTTTTTTTTGCCAGGAAGACTATATGTCTGATACATGGACATATTTTGATGAGCAAGATGGCGTGATTACACGCGTTTATGATAAAAAGCCTGCAAAAACTGATAAAAAGAAGAAGTTGTTTGTTGGAGTTTTTCAGATAGAAGATCCCGTGTATTTTAAAACATGTCTTGAAAAAGCATTTCAAGAAGTACGCCCTCAAATGAGTACGTTCTACCATGCCTTACAAATATACAGCAGACAACATCCGATGAAGGCAATTTCCACGGAAAACTGGTTTGATATTGGCCATGAGGATAAGTACTATAACTCTAAATTGGAAGTGCGTGCAAGAGAGTTTAATCATATCTCAATTGATAAGAACCGAGGCATTTTAAGAAAAACGAGCGATGATAAAGATAAGTTCATAGGTGAAATTAAATGGTATTTAAAGTTGCCTTCCGATGTGGAATATGTAAGACCCAGAATTTTTGATTATTCAACATCTTATGTAAATCCATATGTTTCAATGGAGTATTACGCATATCACACGGTACACGAGCTATTTCTCTATGGTGATTTAACTTTGCAGCAGTGGGTGGACGTGTTTAATCGCATTCGTTTTGTGTGTGATGATTTCAAACGTTATACTGTGAAGGACGGGAGTATCCAGCACGCACTGGAGGAGATGTATTTGACAAAGACATTACAGCGCTTCGAGAGAATGAAAAAAGAGAATATTTTTTCGACTTTCTTTGAAGAGCCAATCGAAGTAAACGGGGAGAAATATTTGCCTTTGAATGATATTTCTGCCGTATTGGAAAAAGTTATCCCTAAGATGTTATACGAAGTAGACACTTTTAACATTATTCACGGAGATTTGTGCTTTGCCAATATTATGGTAGATACTAATTTATCTTTTATCAAAGTCATTGATCCTCGTGGAAAGTTTGGAACTTATGATATTTATGGAGATTTCCGTTATGAACTTGCAAAACTTTTTCACAGTGTGGATGGCAAATATGATTTCATAATTAAAGACCTTTTCGATGTGAACTTCGATTATAAAAGGGCTCGTATTGATTATTGTATTCAAGACCAAAAAAGAGACTTTGATTTATACAAAGTCTTTATTGATACCTTTAAGGCGGAAATCGGAAATAGTTTAAAGCAGATTGAAATGATAGAAGCACTGCTATTTTTGAGCATGATTCCTCTTCACAGCGAAAGTATAAAGCATCAGATGGTAATGCTTGGAACGGGATTAGAGATTCTTAATAGAGTTGTTAATATACAGGTAGAAGGAGAGAATAAAGATGTTTAGTGAATACTCGTTTATTTTTGATATTGATGGAACTTTATGTCCGATTAAGAGGAAGGAAGAGAATTATAAAGATTTGGTTCCATACCAGGACATGGTCGATAAACTCAAGTATTATCATGAAAACGGAGCAAAAATTATTCTTTTTACCTCCCGTAATATGAATTCCTACAACGGAAACTTAGGGAAAATCAATAAGAGTACAGCAAAAGTGCTGTTGGAATGGTTAGATAAATGGGATATTCCATATGATGAGATTTTTTATGGAAAGCCATGGCCGGGGCATAAGGGATTTTATGTGGACGATCGGACAGTTCGTCCGGATGAATTTCTCACGCGTAGTGTTGAAGAACTGGATGATATATGCAGAAAGTCTAAATGCAAAAATTGATAGAGGTAATAAGTCTCAAAAGAACAAAAAAGTTTGATTCAGCAGGAAAAATAGTAAGAGAACAGGATAGGTGAATGAAATGAATATTATAATTACGATGGCGGGTCTTGGCAGCCGTTTCCGTAAAGCAGGGTATTATTGTCCGAAATATATGATTGAGGCGAAGGGAAAGACATTGTTTGACTGGTCTATGGATAGCTTGGTTGGTTACAATAACAATGTAAATCGATATGTGTTTGTTGTAAGGGCAGAGGATCATGCAGAAAGCTTTATAAGAGAGCATTGTGCATCATATGGAATTCAAGATGTCAAAATTGTAGAATTGGATTATTTGACTGATGGACAGGCTACAACTTGTATGCTGGCAATTCCGCACTGTAACGCAGATGAGGCAATTATGGTGTACAACATTGATACATATGTGGAACCGAATGAAATGAGGTATAAGGATCTTTCTGGAGACGGACATATTCCATGCTTCCACGCAGACGGGAATCATTGGAGTTTTACTCGGCTGGATGACAGTGGCAATGTTGTTGAGGTCAGAGAGAAGGTACGCATTTCGGATAACTGTACGCTGGGAGCTTATTATTTTTCATCGGCCAGACTTTACAGGGAGTTGTATGAGGAATTTTATTCCGATGACAGCCAAATGGAGAAGAATGAGAAGTATATCGCACCACTGTATAATCTTATGATTGAGAAGGGAATGCCGGTAACGATAAGTATTGTAGATGCTGCGAAGGTTCATGTCCTTGGCACCCCGGAGGAACTACAGGTATTTCTAAGTGAATAATTAGGTAGTGTCAAGTGATGTATGAAAAAACTGAGCC
>NZ_KE993000.1:0-5550 GCF_000466485.1 [Clostridium] symbiosum ATCC 14940
GTCCCTTACGAGCTTAGCAGCGCGATGCATTTCATGAAGCGTTTTGTCAAGTGCTTTTTTGAATTATTGACGCAAACTTTTTCAGAGCGGCGGAAAACAGGCAGGAAAAAGGGGCGCACAACACGCCTGTGGACGTTTAGAAGCCGTTTTCGAGGGTAGGTGATATAAAACCCTTACCCTGTCTGTTTTCGCTTCTGAAACGCCTTAAAAATCAAGCCTTTTTGCCCCCTATTGCGTAACACTCCATTCTGTTCTTTGGAAGAGGTCGGGGGTGCGGGGGCAGAGCCACCGCAAAACCTAACGATAGCCGCCGAAGT
Source organism: [Clostridium] symbiosum ATCC 14940 (assembly GCF_000466485.1). Lineage (GTDB taxonomy): Bacteria > Bacillota > Clostridia > Lachnospirales > Lachnospiraceae > Otoolea > Otoolea symbiosa. The sequence continues at coordinate 318 of NZ_KE993000.1, forward strand.
AGTGCAGACGGTTTTGCCGTTAGAATGGAGCGGACGAAAACGGGGCAGGATTTTTTTATCCTGTTCCCCGTTTTCGGCGGCGAAATGACAACGGCAAAAATCCAGACAGTCAAGGGTTTAAGGGTGGAGATTTTTTCGCGCTCTTTGCGAAAAAATACTACCCGCCCCTTGACGGTCTGGATAGGCGGAACGGACGGAAATGCAGATTGCCTTTCCTTATTGGCTATGGTATAATTTTTCCAGTACACACAGACAAACTGGAAACGAAGGGAAAACTATGAATAAAATTACTGTTACTATAGGTGAGTATCCACAAAATTGCGGGCTTAAAAAAGAACCGATTGAATGGATTGTTCTAAAAGAAGAAGATAGCCGCTGCCTATGCATCAGTAAGTATTTGCTGGACTGTAAACAGTATCACACTATTGCAGGAAAAATAATATGGCATGACTGTACTCTGCGAAATTGGTTGAATAACGAATTTTTAATGTCGGCTTTTTCGCCCGAAGAGCGAGAGCGAATTCTTCTTACAGATGTGATAAACCCTGCAAAGAATACACAAGATTATATTTTTCTATTAAATATTGATGAGGTGGAAAAATACTTCGATGATTATACGGAAGATTATGTTGCTTATGAAGAACGCGGAGCAGTTACAACCACTTATGCGCGAAGTCAGGGGGCATGGTTTTATGATGAAAAAGACGAGTACGAAAATAAAGGTTGCTGGTGGCTGCGCTACCTAGGAAAAGATTACGAAAAGGCAGAGGGGAAATATGATTATATAAGCTGTGTTAATTTTGATGCGTATATTGAACGTGCAGCGCAAGGGGTAGAAGAAATGTGCGGTATCCGCCCCGCATTTTGGCTCAGGAGAAACTGGACTGCCTAAAATTTGTGTCACTATGTTACATTGTCTTAAAAGTAGGGGCATAGAGGTGCTTTAACTTCCAATTTATCTGGCTGTTAAACCGTGAAAACAGGGCAGCGAGGGCGGCATTGATTATCCCGCCGCCCTGTCCGTTACCGCTCCATATCCTGTGTCCTGCGTTGTGCGTGTTCCCGCTGTTCCTGCCGCAAGATACTGTAAACGCTCTTTCGTATCTGCTCGGCTTCTTTCACTTCCCCTTTGAGTACAAGATACCGCTGATTGAGCGTTTTCCGCTCGGCGGTCAGTTTGGCATATTCCTCTTTCCATGCCTTTGTCGGAATGGTGGTCTTGCCGTTCATCACGCCTTTCAGATAATCCCGCGCCGCCGCAAACAGGATTTGCTCGGCTTCTGTCAGCTTCTTTTTCCCCTTGTACTTGAAATAAATATCCGATTGTTCGATGTGCTTTTTCAGCGTGGCAAGCCGTCTTTCAACGGGTTTCAGCTTGCCTTGAATGTCCAGTTGTTCCCCTATCATGGACTTGAATTTTTCATCAAGCCCCGCCATATCCTGTATCTGGTTTTGTTGCAGGAAGTTCAGCATTTTCGCCGCGTCCTTGAGGTTATACAGCGATTGGGAAACTCCCGATTTCCCCGCCTGTGCCTTGCGTGACAAAATGCGCTGGATGTAGTCGGCAAGGGTGGGCGGCTCGGTGTTCGCCTGTTCCTCTTTTAGCCAGTTCTGCAATTTAGAGATACGCGCTTTCAGTTGCCGCAATTTCTGGTTTGTCACTTCGATTTCGCGGTTGAGGTCGCCGCGCTCGGTGCGGATGCCGCGCTTCTCCATAGCGGAAACGGCAACGCCTAAATGGACGGTGGGGATTTGGTCTATCCCCTGCCGCTCATAGGAGCGGTGGTCTATGCGTTCTGTGTGTCCGTTCTGCTCTAAATGCTGATTGCAGATTTGCGCCCACGCCGCCCGCCATTCCTCGGCTTTGGTCTGGTCGTTCCAGTCGGTAGCGGGTACGGATTTGCATTTGTACTGCCGCTTTTTTCGGTCATAGATTTTGTTCCCGTCTTTGTCAAGAATGTACTCCTTTTTCTGCTTCGCGCCCCACTCGCCGCTTTCCTCAAAGGGGCGCATGGTCAGCATGACATGGGCGTGGGGGTTGCCGCCGCCTGTGTCGTGTACGCAAATGTCAGCGCACATTCCCGCCGCCACAAAATGTTTTTTGATATACTCTCGCACAAGGGAAATGTTCTGCTCCCTCGTCAATTCTGCGGGTAAGGCAAGTTCGATTTCCCGCGCAAGCTGTGCATTTTTTGCTTTCTCGATTTTCTCCACTTCGTTCCACAAAACCGCCCTGTCAGAGAAAGCGGCGGGGGCGTGGTCTGGAAGTAAAATCTCGGTATGGACGACACCGCCCTTGCGGGTGTAGTCGTGGGTTTCCCCGTCAAAGTCGTTTGTGATTTTCTCCCCCGCCCGATAAGCGGCGGCGGCAACGGCGGATTTGCCCTTGCCCCGTGATATGATTTTGATACTGCAATGGTAAATCGCCATGTGCCGCGCTCCTTTCTGCGGGTAACTCCCGCCGTTTCCTTTTGTGCCGACAGGCACAAAACGCCCTCGGCAGAGCGCACGATACCACATTCATGTGGTATATAAGTGCGCCCTTGCTAAAAGCAAGGGTAGGGGCAAAAGCCCGTTACCCTTGCGCCGCGCCCCCGTTCATGCTCCCGCCTGTGCCGCCCTCGTGGGCTGTATGGGCGGTTTTGGCGGCGGGGCGGGTGTTTCCCTGTGCCGCTGTTTCCGCGCCCTCTGTGGCGGCTCTGGCGGCGTTCTGGGCGGTCATTTCGTCCAACAACTTGCGCCCATGCTCGGCGGCTACGGTCTTTTCAAGGAAAGTCTTGAATTGCTCCTCGGTCAATGGTATGCTGTCGGGGATAAGGCTTTCAAAAAGCCCCATGCGGCGGCAGAGGCGTTTCGTCCTGTCCTTGCGCTCCTGTGCCTTTTGCTCCTGCACAAGCTGTCTGCGCCTGTTTTCAAGCTGTCGGATTTCTTCCTCAATCCCCGCGATTTTTTCCAGTTTGGTCTTTGGCATATCTGAAATGCTCCTTTCGTTTTTTGGTGTGGAATGGATAGGATAGGAATGGAATGGATTTTTACAGAAAATCGGTTTCCCGTTTTATTCCTGCTTGTCGGCAAGTATCATTTTGAGTAACTTGTCGCGGAATGTTTCTGTGCTGCTGTGGTTGAAAAACAGTTCCGCAACAATGGTCTGCCCGTTCCTCTGTGTCGTGATAATGCCGTCTGGTTTTCTGGACGGCGGGGTGGGCGTTCCTCTCGTTTCCGTCATTCGGTCAACTCCTTTCTTCGGGCGCGAAAAAGGGATTTCCCGTAATTGGAAAATCCCTCTCGGCTGTCGGTTATTCTGTTTTACTGTGCGGCGGCCTGCGCCTTTTTCCTCGCCCGATATTCCCGCGCCTTGATACGGTCATACTCCCGTTGCTTTTCAAGGTTTCGCGCCCTGTATGCCCTTGAATAGTTCCGATGATAAGCGCGGCTCTTTTCCTTTTGGGCTTCTTCGATTTCTTCCCGCATTTGTCGGATTTCCTGTTCTGTCGGCTCGGCAAGCTGTGTCACTTCGTTCTCAAATTTGCCGATATGGTTGAAGTATATCCCGATATGCTGAATGGCGTTTTTTGCCCTTTTCCGGTCGCGCTCATGCACTTCGATTTTGCTGATAAACTCGTTGAGAATGGCGGGGGTAAGTTCGGTAAAGTCGGCATAGCGTTCTGTCAGTTTCACAAACCTCTGCGCCCGTCCACCCGCGTTCTCAAAAGCGGATAACTGCCCTTGGATTTCTTCAAGTTCCGCTTTCAGCGTGTAGTATTCTTCCGAATACTTCCGCGACATCTGCTCATAGCGGTCTTGCGGGATAGTGCCTAAAGCGTTGTCCTCATAAAGTTTATCCAGTACCTTTTCAATCTGTTCAAGCCGTGTCGTGATTTGGGGGATACGTTTCTGCTGTTTCTTCGTCTTGTCGGTCTGCTGCATGGCAAGGCTCTTTTTCACTAAGGCTTCAAACTCCGCCCTGTTGCTGATGGAGTATTCCGCGATTTTCTTCAACACGTCCGCCACGGTCTGCAAGAGTAAATCCGCGTCCATGATGTGCGGGGAATGGCACTTCGGGTTTTTGGCTTTTCCTTTGTGGTATTCACTGCAATAGGCAACGTGCCGCTTGCCGCCGTTCCTGTAATCTATGCGTATGTGCATTTTCGCGCCGCAGTCCTTACAGAAAAGCAAGCCCGACAAAGGGTGGATTTCCCCGTCACCGTTGGGGCGTTTGACGGGGGCGTTTTCCAAAATCCGCTGTACGTTTTCAAAATCGGCGCGGTCAATAATCGGCTCATGCACATTTTCCGTAATGTGCCACTGGCTCCTGTCTACATAGTGGTTTCTTTTGTCGCGGAAATGCTTGGTCGTTTTGAAGTTCACCACGTCGCCGCAATACTCCTGCCGCGTGAGGATATGGGTTAAGGTGGCTTTGTTCCATTTGTAGCGGTTATCTTCATTGAGCGTCTTGTTTTTACACGTTCCCCGCCCCCGGTCTTTCATGTAGAAAGTGGGCGTTGGGATTTGCTCGTTTTTCAGAAATACGGCGATTTGGTTTCGGTTCTTCCCGTCAAGGAACAGGCGGAAAATAAGGCGGACAACTTTCGCGGCTTCTTCGTCAACAATCCAAAAATCCTTGTTGTCGGGGGCTTTGATATAGCCGTATGGGGCTTCGGTGGCAATCGGCTTTCCGCTCATGCCTTTGGTCTTAATGCCCGTTTTCACTTTCTTGCTGATGTCCTTTGCGTACCACTCCGACATGATATTGATGAACGGCGCAAACTCCAGCGTGTCGGGCTTCTCGCTGTCTATCCCGTTGTTGACTGCGATAAAGCGCACGTTGTTCCGTCTGAAAATCTCCATTGCGTTTCCTACTTGGAGATAGTCGCGCCCCCAACGGGTCATATCTTTCATAATGCACACGCCGATTTTGCCGTTTTCCACGTCCTCTATCATGCGGGAGTAAGCGGAACGGTCAAAAAATCTGCCGCTTTCGTCATCATCAATGTAGTGCCGGATATTGGTTAATTTTAACTGTCTGGCATAGCTTTCCAGAAATTTCTTCTGGTTCTGTATGCTGTTGCTCTCGCCGCCGTCCCTGTCCTCGTCCCCTACGGAAAGCCGGGAGTATAGGGCTGTGATTTTACTGTAATCGTTCATGTGCATATCCTCCTGCGTCAATATAGGTGTTGCTTACAGTTAAGATTATGCACCTCACAGAGCGGGAGCGTGCTCCGCAGACTTTATC
>NZ_KE993000.1:5650-24155 GCF_000466485.1 [Clostridium] symbiosum ATCC 14940
GCGGCGTCCTCACCTGCTTAACTAAATCTCAATTTAATTGATAAGTTGTAATCTCCGTTAATATAAATTATAATAGTAGGCAATTGGAGGTAAAAAATGAAGGCACGTAAAACCTGTTTATACTATCTGCTGGTCCTTGTGACCGCAATTATGCTCAGCGGCTGTTCCCGTTATAATCCGCCGGTGGAATCCTTTCAGTCATCCGAAACGCAGCCGGTGCAACTGCCCGGGCAGGAAGAGGGCGGTAACGGAGAAGGCGGGCAGACAGACAAGAACAGCGGCAAAGATGCAGCCACTGTCCAGGCTGAATTTAATACTTTTACCGATCGTGTTTTCCGGGAAATTATCGGTTCTGATCCTCTCAATCTCCACTTTATGGTCAGACACCCTGAAAACTACGGAATTGAAACACCGGAGATAAAATTCCAGACTATATCTAAATCAGAACTGGAGCAGGATACTAAAGATAATGAGAAACTGCTGAAAGAGCTTGAAGCCTTCGATCCGTCGCTGCTCACGTCCGATCAGCTTTTCACCTACAAGATGCTGGAGGACTCACTGGAGATTGCCCTCTCTTCAAAGGGCCTTGAGCTTTACAGCCAGCCCCTGAGCCCGCTGATCGGAACTCAGGCCCAGCTTCCGGTACTACTGGCCGAATATACTTTTTACGACAAGACCGATATAGAGCATTACCTGGAGCTTCTTTCACAGATCGACGTCTACTATGGACAACTGGCCGCCTATGAGAAGGAAATGGCCGACGCCGGATTGGCCCCAAGCGATATAACCATTGACCGTATGCTCCAATCCTGCAAGGATTATCTGATCCGGCCGGAAAACAGCTTCCTGACGGAAACCTTTAACAGCCGTCTGGATGAAGTGGAGGGCCTGACAGAGGATGAGAAAACAGCTTATAAGACAAAGCATCTCCAGATTTTAAAAGAACACTTTATTCCGGCCTACACAACCTTGTCCAAAGCATTGGAAGAGTTAAAAGGCAGAGGGACAAATGAAAATGGTCTTTGCCACTATGAGAAAGGCAAAGCTTATTACGAATATCTGGTCGCTACCCTGACCGGTACCGACAGTTCCATTCCGGAGCTTAAAAACAGGATTGAAAAGAAATTTGGAAGCGATATGGCGGAAACAGCGAAATTACTTCAAAATAATCCGGCGCTGGTTCAGGAGATTGAACGCACGAGCTTCTCTCTGAGTGAACCGGTGGAGATTCTGGACCATCTGCGTGAACAGATAAAAACGGATTTTCCGGAACTGACAGACTCCACCTATGAGGTTAAACATGTGCCCAAAGCACTTGAATCTTCGCTGTCACCTGCATTTTTCCTGATCCCGCCGATCGATTCGGATACCACTAATGTAATTTACATCAATGACAAATCCAGGGAAGAAGGTACTGATTTGTATTCGGTTCTGGCCCACGAAGGTTATCCGGGCCACCTATACCAGTCCGTCTACTTTAACAGGAAGCAGAGCTGTCCCCTGCGCCATATCCTCTCCTGCGGCGGATATGATGAGGGATGGGGACTTTACTGTGAACTGTACAGTTACTCTTTCGACAATGGACTATCTCCTGATATGAAAGAACTGATGGCACGCAGCCAGGCATCTATTTATGCGCTGTATGCGCTGCTGGATATCCATATTCACTATGACGGCTGGGATTTGGAGAAGGTATCCGGTTTCCTGCAAACGTATTATGGAATTTCCGATGCTGAGGTTTGCGAGGAAATGTTTCATTCCATCATTGACAATCCAGGAAATTACCTGAAATATTATACCGGTTATCTGGAGATCTGCACCCTGAGGGATTCAGCGAAGAAAACGCTTGGTAACCGTTATTCGCCCAAAGCGTTCCACAAATTTATTTTAGATATGGAGGGAGCTTCCTTCCGGGTTATTAAACCCTATTTCGAGACCTGGCTCCTGACTTATGACGTGACGAATTAAAAAAAGGGTTTCACCGAAGTAACATTCAGTGAAACCCTTTTTTCTCTATTTTATCTCTGTAAATTTTATTTCATCTTTTTATATTCCTTGACGAACTTATAATTACCGCTTCCCAGCTTCTCTCCATTTACGCTCAGGGACATCTCTTCCGCTTCATAGTTCTGGATAAATGTGTTAACAATCGATGTAATGACCAATTCATCCTTGGAACCGGAAAGAGCGGATAAGTCCAGTGTCAGAACACCATCTTTATTGTCAAAGCTCTTGACCTTAACGCCTTCTTCAATCACTCCCAGTTCTGCCATCTTGTCTATCAACAGCTGCGCATCCAGTTCCTCGCCGTCAACGGCATCCATATTCTGCTTCAGACCTGTCTTGTTATCATTTACAGAGTAAATGCAGACCGTGACCGATGGTTCTGCATCCACTACCATCTCCTGTTTCTCAAGCGCTCCGTCAACAGAGGACTCCTGTGTGGCTCCGGCCGGCGGATTATTTCTCTTTTCGCTGCTCTGTTTAGTCGGCGTACATGCGGCCAGTGCTGCCGCCATAATGACACCGGTTAATACTACCATAAATCTCTTCATAATTGCGTGATGCCTCCTCGTATTCTACTCTTTCCAGTGGTCAAACCAGTTTCTCAGCTTGGACAATGCTGTTATCAAAGTCTCCAGCTCATCTTTGGTAAGCTCGCTGGTTACGCTGTTTATCATTTCCTTGTGGAACTGGGCATGATGCCCGTAAGCTTTTCTGCCTTTTTCTGAAAGGGATATATACACGACCCTCCTGTCTTCCAGGCCGCGTGTTCTCTCCACATAGCCTTTCTTTACAAGACTGTTCATTGCAATTGTAAGGGTACCCACCGTCACTGACAGCTCTCTGGCGATAGAGGACATATTTTTCGGAGCTTCGATCCCGATCGCTTCTATTACATGCATATCATTATTGGTGATATCCTTAAATTCCTGTGTTATTATAGCTTTTTGCTCGATATCCATAATATCACGGAACAGCTTTACCAGCACTTCATTGAGAGTCTCGTAATGATCCACGGCATTCCCTTTCATTTCATAGTTTTCGCGTATTGATCCGCGTACTAACTGATTATACAATATTCTCCCTGTCAAAACAACCGTCAAAATTCTTACAAAAAATGGCATTTTTCCATTCTTTTCCGGTCTTTCATCCGACAGACGCCAGGATTATGCTTGCCGCAACCCCTGCCCCGGTGGCCAGCATCGCTCCTGCAAACGTCCATCTTGTCTTCGTTACCTTTGCCGTCATAAAGTAAACACTCATAGTATAAAATACAGTTTCCGTACAGCTTTCCAGTATTGACACCATCATCCCGACATAGGAATCCGGGCCGGAGGTTTTGAATATATCCAGCAAAAGACCGGTTGCCGCCGAGCTGGATACCAGGCGCACTAAAATAACGGGTACAATCTGTGCCGGAATGTGAAAAAGGGAAGCCGGTTTCTCCAATAAACCGGACAGAAAATCAAGAAATCCGGAGGCGCGCAGCACACCGACTGCCGTCATCAGACCAATCAGCGTCGGGAGAATTTCTGCAACCGTTTTCATCCCCTGCTTTGCACCTTCAATAAAGTCATCGAATACCGGCCGCTTAGAAAGAAATGCAAAGCCGGCAATGTAAAAAATAATAATTGGAACCAGGTATTCGGATATGTACAGAATAAATTTCATTCAATGCTCCTGATGAAGCCGTTATTACTTCTATTTTATTCGCCCAGGCCTCCTTCCATACTGATAAAATCATATTATTCGAGAATGATTATATATGAGACTTGTGACCATAATGTGAAACCTGTCCCATAAATTACATTCATCTGTCAAAAAACCATTCTTATGGTATAATGACCGCAGAGCGGTTATTATACCTGCGCATAAACGGTTTCTGCGCTCACCGCAGAAATCCGGCGCTGATTTCCGTCGGAGACTCCATGTTTCCATGCACCTTAATCTGAGAAAGGAGATTTTTTATTATGAAAGTGCTGTTTTTAGAATATCCTCCCTGTTCCACCTGCCAGAAGGCAAAGAAATGGCTGGACAGCCATAATGTATCATATGAATCCCGCCATATAAAAGAAAAGAATCCGACTGCCGGAGAATTAAAACTGTGGCATCAGAAAAGCGGTCTTCCGCTGAAAAAATTCTTTAATACCAGCGGCCTTCTCTATAAAAATATGAACTTAAAAGAAAAACTGCCTTCTTTGAGCGAAGAAGAGCAGTACGACCTGCTGGCGGAGGACGGAATGCTGGTTAAACGTCCGTTGATTGTGGCAAAGGATTTCGTTCTGGTCGGATTTAAAGAGCCGGAATGGGCGGATAAGCTTGGATAAACTATATTTTTCACACCGAAAGTCAAGGGCGGAGCGCCTTGAACCGGAACGATAACCTGCTCGCTCTGCGCACAGGCCGTTGTCTTCAATGATAACCTGCACGCTCTGCACAGGTCACCGCCATCAATCACCCAGAAAGCGGAGCCGTCAGCTCCGCTTTCTGTTTTTCCATTTACAATATATTGCCGCCACGATCGTGCTGATGGTTGTCGCCACCAGAGCAGGACCAACAATTGCAGTGGGATTGATACTGCCATACTGGGTCCTGTAGGCAATCATGTTGATTGGAATAAGCTGCAGCGATGATATGTTGATAATCAAAAATGTACACATTTCATTGCTTGCAACCCCCTGAGGCACGAATTTTTTTCCTTCCCTCCGTCTTTCTTCCTCCAGGCCTTCCAGTTCTTCCATCGCCTGCAGCCCGGCCGGAGTTGCCGCCCATCCGAGCCCCAGCATATTGGCGATCATATTGGCCGAAATAGATTCCAGCGCCGGATGGCCTTTCGGTATGCCCGGAAACAGGAACCGTAGAACCGGCGTCATTTTCCGCGACAGCTGTTCAATCAGTCCGGCTCTCCTGCCCACCTCTAAAATCCCCGTCCAAAATGACATAACGCCCAGCATGGTAATACAAAGCGTAACTGCCTCTCTGGCAGAATCCAGCGCTCCGGTCGTTACCTGCGCCAGGTTGCCGTGCAGAGCCGCCCATAGAATTCCGACCAGCATCATAAATGCCCAGAGATAATTCAGCATAAATCTACTTCCTACTAATATCGCTTGTTCTTAATGTATGAGACAAAACGGCCGGATATGTTACCGCCCTCCCCGCAATTTTCCCTGTTTACTGCCTTACCGCATTCTCTCTCCATCTCCCGGAAAAATAAAACCATAGTTACTATTCACGGCCCTGCTGAAAAAGCGCAGCTCCGCGAACAGTAACACGCTCCGCGATGCACAGAAACGGTAAAAAACGCCGTTGATTGTGGTGAAAAATTTACTTTTCATCGCGTCGAGCCGTGCAACTCGGGATTTTCGTGCAAAATACGCACGAAAATACCTCGCGGAATATGGGCCGTGAATAGTAACAAACCATATTATCAGCAGCAGATAATCTTCCATACACTTGCCAATTCCCATCGAATGAATTAAAATACTCAATAAAAGCTGACTGCCGGCACACCGGCAAACCTGTCAGCACAGTATTAATCAAGAACAGAAAAGGAAAATACCATGAATCATTCTCAGGATTTAAAAAGACTGCTGGAATCCATCGACCATAAAGGCTACCCCGCTTATAAAGCGGTTCAGGGTTCCTATGATTTTAAAGACTACATCTTGACGGTAGACCATGTTCAGGGGGATCCCTTTGCCTCCCCCTCCAAGGTCAGCGTATTTATCCCACATAAGATCAACGCATTTCCCGAAGGATATTATGACCGCCAATGGAAGAAAACGGCACTGGAGGATTATCTGCTGCGCTGTTTCAGCCAGGAAATTGCACGATTTAATTTTAAAGCAAAAGGCTCCGGCAAAAGCGGACTGATCGCTACAAGCAGACCGGGACAGGAGGTTCTCACCCGCTCGGCCTGTGAATGTACCGGAACCGGAATCACCGCCCGCTTTGAAGTCGGCTTCCCGGCTTTTGGAAGAACGATAAATTCGGGAGAACTCATCAAAATCCTGTTTGATTTTCTGCCCGGATGCGTCAGAAATGTCTTTATGTATAAAAACAGGAACCCGAAACAGGTGCGTGACGTCATTGAACTGGCGGAAGACCAGGAGTTTATCAGAAACGAACTGAAACGCCTGGATCTCGTTTCCTTTGCCGCCGACGGCTCCGTCCTGCCCCGTGAAACAGGCATATCGGACCGCCCGATGAAAGGAAGCGTATCCTTTTCTTCCCCCGAGTCCCTTAAAATAACACTGAATCTGCCGCACCACGGCCCCCTTTGCGGCATGGCAGTCCGCAGAGGCATAACACTGATAGTCGGTGGCGGTTATCACGGCAAATCCACCCTTTTAAAGGCTCTGGAGGCCGGTGTGTACAATCATATCGCCGGTGACGGCCGGGAATACGTCATTACGGACAGTACGGCCGTTAAACTGCGGGCAGAGGACGGACGCAGCATCAGTAATGTCGACATCTCCCTGTTTATCAACGATCTGCCAAACGGCAGGGATACCTCCCGTTTCTCATCGGCAGATGCCAGCGGCAGCACTTCCCAGGCCGCGGCTGTTATAGAAGGAATTGAGGCAGGCGCTGCCGCCTTTCTGATTGACGAGGACACCTCCGCCACCAATTTTATGCTCCGGGATGAACTGATGCAGAAAATTGTCAGCAGGGATAAAGAACCAATCACTCCGTTCATAGAGAGAGCGAGAGATCTCTATGAAAAAGCCGGTATCTCCACGGTACTGGTAGCCGGAAGCTCAGGCGCTTACTTCTATATCGCGGATACGGTAATTCAGATGGATTCTTACCGCCCCCTCGACATTACGGAACAGGTAAAGAAAGCCTGTGAGGCTTATCGGGAGATTTCCTCGCCTGCCCTGACGGCGCCCGGGTTTTCTCTTCCCAAGCCAGGAAGAAAGCTGCCCGCCCCTGCAGCAAGCTCCGACAGCGGACGGGGAGGTGCAAATTCTGGCGGCAGACGGGGCAACAGAAAACAGGACGACCGGATTAAGGTGAAAATATTCGGCAGGGATTCATTTCAGGTGGGCAAAGAGCCTGTCGATCTCCGTTTCGTCGAACAGCTGGCCGACAGCGAACAGACAGCGGCCCTGGCCCAAATGGTACGCTTCTGCCTTGAACGCGGATTATTTTCACGCTGCACGCTGAAAGAAACCGTGGACATTCTCATGCTCGAATATGAGAAGAAAGGACTGGCCGCCTTTAACGGCTCGAACTATACGGCAATGGGGTTATGTATGCCGAGGGTTCAGGAGATATATGCCTGCCTTAACAGATTCAGAGGATAAGAATACAAAAGAACGCAGCCTCCGTGGGATCCTGCCTGTTGCCAGACCGGCAGGAAACCATGGCCGCTGCGTTCTTTTATCTGTTATCGTTTATCTTCTATTTTCTATCTTCTAATTTCTGTCTTCTTTCCCCTCCGTTTGGTTCCGGAAGGTCAGCCCCGGCACAAATCCTGCATCACCTGGTGTACGGTCTCAATCCTGTCCGCCTTCCACGCATTGCTGCCGCAGAAGATCAGAGCATTGTTCTCGTCCCCGGTCACTGCGTTGACAAGGGCCTGCGTGATACAGTAAGGTATTTTAGCCTGATCACATTTCTCCAGGCACCGGTAACAATGTGAAATTGCCTGTCTGCCTTTCTCCACCTCCCGCAGAAAATGGTTGCGGATTGCGCGTCCCGGCATCCCCACAGGGCTTTTCACAATAATAATATCCTCTTCTTTTGCATCCAGGTACGCCTGTTTATACTCCATCGGAGCATCGCATTCTTCCGTTGTCACGAAACGGGTTGCCACCTGAACACCGTCAGCCCCGAGTTCCAGCTGGTGCATCACATCTTCATGGGAATAGATTCCTCCTGCCGTTACAACGGGAATCTCTTTCTTGTACTTCTGCGCGTATTCCCTGACAAGGGCGATGATGCCCTTTATCTCGTCATCATACTCCGCTTTTTTGAAGGTATCTCCCGCATGCTCCGTGTCTACGCCCAGGTATGTGAGTTTTTCTCTGTCAAAGCCCAGATGGCCGCCTGCCAGCGGTCCCTCTACGACTACCAGATCCGGCGCTGTCTTATATTTTCTGTCCCACATCTTACAGATTACCATCGCTGATTTTACAGAAGAAACGATTGGTGCTATTTTCGTAGCCGATCCTTTCACGTATTCAGGAAGGTTAATGGGCAGACCGGCCCCGGAGATAATCAAATCGGCTCCGGCCTTCACCGCTGCCTTAACATACTCCGCATAATTGCGGGTAGCCACCATAATATTAAATCCGATCACACCGTCCGGTGAAATCTCCCTTGCCTTTTTAAATTCCTTCCCGATAGCCCTTAAATTGGCCGTCTGGGAATCCTCAGCAAAATCCGGCTCCCGAAAACCAATCTGCGCCGTTGATATGATACCGATTCCGCCTTCTTTCGCTACGGCCCCGGCCAGGGAAGAGAGACTGATTCCGACGCCCATCCCTCCCTGAATAATAGGAAGCTTGGCGGTCAGATTGCCTATTTTCAACGGTTTTAAATTACACATTCTATTTCTCCTATCCTGTTTTTAACTATTATTAAAATCCCCTGAACCTGTCATATCTCTGGCTGACAATCTCTTCCGGCGTCATGATTTCGCAGGTCTTAAAGAACTCTCTCATATGGCGGTCAATAATTTCTCCGACTATTTCCGCGGTCTCCGCCGTAGCCGGCAGATCCTCGGCAATAATCCGTTCAATCAGTCCCAGCTCATAGAGGTCTTTTGCCGTCATCTTCATCACTTTTGCCGCTTCACTGGCCCTCTTGCTGTCCTTCCACAAGATGGAGGCAAATCCTTCCGGCGACAGGACGGAATAGACGGAATTTTCCATCATCCAAACCTCATTTGCCACCGCAAGGGCAAGAGCGCCGCCGCTTCCGCCTTCCCCGATTACAATCGTCAGAATCGGAACCTTTAAGTCGGACATCTCAAACAGGTTTCTGGCGATGGCCTCCCCCTGTCCTCTCTCCTCGGCTTCCAGTCCGCAGAAGGCTCCCGGCGTGTCTACAAAACAGATAACCGGGCGGTTGAACTTTTCCGCCTGTTTCATCAGGCGGAGGGCCTTTCTGTAGCCTTCCGGTGACGGCATGCCGAAGTTGCATTTTAAATTATCTTTGGTCGTTTTTCCCTTTTCCTGGCCGATGACCGTAACCGGCATCCCGTAAAAGGTGGCAATTCCGCCGATCACTGCACCGTCATCTCCATAGTAGCGGTCGCCGTGCATCTCCATAAAATTATCAAATAAGACTCGGATGTAATCACTGGACACAAGACGGTCACCGCTTCTCGACTGAAGTACCGTATCCCAGGCCTCCTGCTGCCTGTCAGCTATCTTATTCAGCGTCTTTACTCTCATCTCACCTGAAAACGGCGCAATCGGGCCGCGGGGTTTCCCCCCTGCAAGTCCGGCCGCTTCCCTGGCACAGACCCTGGCCGCAGTTTCACGCATGCGATCCGCTTCGTCCATCTCTTTTTGCCAGCTCTTCTTCCCATTATGCATTCTGAGAATCCGTGCGATTACCTCTTTCTGATCTTTACGCTCCACAATCCGATCCACAAAACCATGCTCCAGAAGGAACTCCGCCCTCTGGAAGCCTTCCGGCAGCTTCTGGCGGATCGTCTGCTCAATTACCCTCGGGCCGGCAAATCCAATCAAAGCGCCCGGCTCAGCCAGTATAATGTCGCCCAGCATTGCAAAGCTGGCGGTGACGCCTCCTGTCGTCGGATCGGTCAGGACGCTCACATAGAGCTGGCCGGCCTCGTGATGCCGCTTGAGGGCTGCGGAGGTCTTTGCCATCTGCATCAGGGAAACAAGCCCTTCCTGCATTCTGGCCCCGCCGGACGCAGCAAATATGACAACCGGCAGTCTCTCACAGGTTGCACGCTCCACGGCTCTTGCAATCTTCTCTCCCACATTATGCCCCATGCTGCTCATCAGGAACCTGGAATCACAGACTGCAATTACCGCATCCTGTCCGTAGATTTTGCCGCGGCCTGTCACAACCGCCTCATCCATGCCTGATTTTTCTTTCACTGCACTGATTTTTTTCTCATATCCGGGGAAAGCGAGAGGATTTACAAACTCCATCTCTTTATCCCATTCCTCGAAGGTACCCTCGTCTATGAGCATTTCAATACGTCTGTATGCATGGATACGGAAGTAGCCGCTGCACTTCGGGCAGACATAATAATTATTTTTAACATCCTCTGTGTAGATTGGGCGGCCGCATTTGTTGCATTTGCGCCATAATCCCTTCGGGACATTGGGTTCTTCCCCGTTTTCCGACCGGCTGTCCTCAGCCTTGTCTGCATATTTCGTATCGATTAAGGTATACGTTTTCTTAAACATATCTCTTAACATAGGCACTCTCCCCTTCTTAGACGGAACTGATGGTTATTTACCATTACTATTTACTTACAATACTGCGGGAAATATTTCGGGATAAAGTCCGTGTCAATTTTCCCTTTCTGATATGCTTCATTGCTCAGAATCTCATACTGGAAATCCAGATTTGTTTCGATTCCTTCAATCACCAGCTCTCCAAGGGCGCTGCGCATCTTCGCAATGGCAGACTCCCTGTCTTTATCATGGACAATAAGCTTTAAAAGCATGGAATCATAATTCGGCGGAACTTTGTAGTCATTATAAATCGCAGTGTCAATTCTGACTCCCCTGCCGCCCGGCACATGGACGTTGATAATGCGGCCAGGACACGGCATAAAGTTCTTTCCCGGATTCTCCGCATTAATTCGGCATTCGATGGCATGGCCCCTGATTACCACATCTTCCTGGGTAAAAGAAAGCGCCTCGCCCGCTGCAATCTTAATCTGCTCCTTTATCAAGTCCATATCCGTGACAGCCTCCGTAACCGGATGCTCTACCTGGATACGGGTATTCATCTCCATAAAATAAAACTCTTTATTTTTATCTAGCAGAAATTCGATGGTTCCGGCATTGACATAACCCACTGCTTTGGCCGCTTTAACGGCTGTCTCGCCCATGCGTCTTCTCAAATCATCCGAGATGGCGACTGACGGCGATTCCTCCAGAACCTTCTGATGCCTTCTCTGGATAGAGCAGTCGCGCTCCCCCAGATGAACCACATTTCCGTATGAATCGGCCAATATCTGGAATTCGATATGCCTAGGCTGCTCAATATACTTTTCAATGTACATCGTATCGTCCGAAAATCCCTTGACGGATTCCATCTGGGCCTGGTTAAAGTTCGCTTCAAAATCCTCCGCGCCCCGGGAAATCCTCATTCCCTTTCCGCCGCCGCCGGAGGATGCTTTAATCATAACCGGAAATCCGACGGACTGTGCAAGCACAAGGGCTTCTTTTGCAGTATAAACAGGCTCCTTGCTGCCCGGTACAACCGGAACCCCGGCCTCCATCATCGTCTTCCTGGCTTCCGACTTATTGCCCATCTTATTAATGATATCTGCCGAAGGTCCGATAAATTTGATGTTGCATTTTGCACAAAGCTCTGCAAACCTGGCGTTCTCTGAGAGAAAGCCGAATCCCGGATGTATGGCATCCGCTTTCATCGCTACCGTGGCGGAGATAATGCGCTCCATATCCAGATAACTCTCCGTGGACGGCGCCGGTCCGATACAGATGGCCTCATCCGCCAGAAGCGTGTGAAGCGAATCCCTGTCGGCTTCCGAATAAACGGCTACCGTTTCTATTCCCATTTCTCTGCACGCCCGGATGATACGCACTGCGATCTCTCCCCGGTTTGCAATCAAAATCTTGTTAAACATCGGCCTTCACCTATCCAATCATAAATGTTAATTCTGCTATTACGGCAACCTTACCGTCTACCGTCGCGGTCGCACTTCCGATTCCGACCGGTCCCTTGCGTTTGATAATATGGCATTCCAGCCGGAGCTTATCGCCGGGAACCACTTTTTTCTTGAATTTGGCGCTGTTAATAGCCCCGAAATAGGCAACCTTGCCTTTATTTTCTTCCTGGCTCAGGATAGCAACTGCACCGACCTGTGCCAGGGCCTCCACAATCAGCACGCCCGGCATAACCGGCTCCTGCGGAAAGTGGCCGGCAAAAAACGGCTCGTTGTAAGTAACTGATTTATATCCAACCGCTCCCTCTCCGGGCGTTACCTCCTCGATGCAATCGATGAGAAGGAACGGATGGCGGTGCGGAATAATCTCCTGAATTTCCTTGATTCCTAACATATTCTACCTTCTTTCCGGCTATTGTCTGTCCGCCGATTATCTGATTCGGAATAACGGCTGGCCGTACTCTACGACCTCCTCATTATTTACGAGAACCGCCTCAACCACTCCGTCGTACTCACTCTCTATCTCATTCATCAGCTTCATCGCCTCGATGATCCCGAGAACCTGGCCCTTTTTAACCGTATCGCCGACCGATACGAATGCGTCTGAATCAGGTGACGCAGCATTATAAAAGGTTCCTACCAGCGGAGAGGTCACTACCTTATCGGATCCGATGGACTCTGAGCGTGACATTTCTGTTCCCGCCGCAGAAACTGCAGGCGCCATATAACCTGCCGGGACGGAAGGCGCTGTGCCGGAAATATCCCGGGCATCGGCCGCCGCGGGCGCAATTACCGTCTGCACCGCCGGGGCCGCCGTAACGGTTATTACTTCCTTTTCCTTTTTCATAGAGATTTTGGAACCGTTCTCCTCCAGGACAAAGCTGGTAAGACCATGCTCGGAAACTGCTTCTATTAGTTTTAAGATATCGTTTATTTCCATATTGAACCTCATTCTATTTCTGATTCTTTGTAACCGTTCGGATACGGTTCTGCGAACAGCAATTAAGTAACATCCTATGCTTCAAATTTCTTTACAATCAAAGTGGCATTATGTCCGCCGAATCCCAGAGAATTGCTGGCAGCATAATTTACCGGTGTGGATACGCCTTCACCCATTGTGTAATCCAGATCGCAGCCCTCGCCCGGCTCTTTTAAGCCGACCGTAGCGTGGACAAAATCATTCATAACGGATTTTACGCAGGTAATGAATTCCACGCCGCCCGCTGCGCCCAGAAGATGGCCTATCATGGATTTTGTGGAGTTGATCTTCACTTTATATGCGTGCTCGCCCAGCGCCAGCTTGATGGCCATTGTCTCAAAAAGGTCATTATGGTGGGTGCTGGTTCCGTGGGCATTTACATAGTCAATCTGCTCCGGCACAATCCCGGCATCGTTCATCGCAAATTCCATTGCTTTAGCCGCTCCGCTTCCGTCTTCCGCCGGGGATGTGATATGGTAGGCATCGCTGGTAGCGCCGTATCCCACAAGCTCCGCAAGAATCTTTGCGCCTCTGTTCTGCGCATGCTCCAGAGATTCAAGAACCACAACGCCGGAACCTTCTCCCATTACAAAGCCGTCGCGGTCTTTGTCGAAGGGTCTGGAAGCCGTCTCAGGATCCTCATTGCCTGAAAGAGCCGTCAAAGCCGTGAATCCGGCTACGCCCAGAGGTGTGATACATGCCTCGGCGCCGCCCGCAACCATGACGTCGGCTTCACCGTGCTGGATAGCCCGGAACGCCTCTCCGATGGAATGGGTTCCCGTCGCGCAGGCCGTCACCACATTGATGCTCTTGCCCTTTAAACCGAACTGAATGGATACGTTGCCCGTCGCCATATTGCTGATCATCAGCGGAACAAGCAGCGGATTAACGCGGCCCGGCCCTTTATCTTTCATTTTCGTATATTCTCTTTCAATTGCCTGAAGGCTGCCGATACCGGAGCCGATGCTGATTCCAACCTTATACGGATCCTCTTGAGCCATATCAATGCCGGACTGAGCCAGGGCCTGGGAAGCGGCCGCCACCGCATACTGGGAAAATGTCTCCATTCTGCGGGCTGCCTTCGGATCCATGTATTCTTTCGCGTTAAAGTCTTTCACCTGAGCCGCGATTTTCGACTTAAAATCACTTGTATCGAAATAAGTAATCGGTCCAAAACCTTTTTTTCCGGCCTTCAGCCCTTCCCAGAAGGTTTCTACATCATTGCCGATCGGGGTGACAGCACCCATTCCTGTTACGACTACTCTTGTATTATTATTCATAGCGCATTCGCCTTTCTTCTTAATATATTTATACTTCCGCCTTGTCACAGCTCAGCCTTACATCGCCATTCCGCCGTCCACACAGATCACCTGGCCCGTGATATAACCTGCTTTATCTGATGCAAGATAAGCCGCCATATCCGCCACATCTTCCGTCCTGCCAAATCTCTTTAACGGAATCTGCTCTCCCATCGCTTCTTTTACACTGTCCGGAAGCACTGCTGTCATCTCCGTGTCGATAAAGCCGGGGGCAATTGCATTCACCGTAATCCCGCGGCTGCCCAGTTCCCTTGCCACCGCTTTGGTCAGCCCAATAATGCCTGCTTTGGATGCACAGTAATTTGCCTGGCCTGCATTTCCCATCACTCCGGATACGGAGGAGATATTGATAATCCGTCCGCCCCTCTGTTTGAGCATCTGGCGTGATACATGTTTGATACAGTTGAATGTGCCTTTTAAATTGATGTCGATTACCGCGTCGAATTCTTCTTCACTCATCTTCATCAGCAGGTTGTCTTTCGTAATTCCCGCATTGTTTACAAGGATGTCAATCCTCTTATATTTGCCGATCACATATTTGAGAAATTCCTCTGCCTTCGCATAGTCGGATACGTTGCACTGCACCGCCTCAGCCTGGCCTCCGGCCTCGCAGATTTCCTTCACAACTGCTTCTGCACCGGCGGCTGAACCGTTATAATTTACAATCACGGCTGCGCCTTCCTTAGCCATGGTAAGAGCTATCTGCCTGCCGATTCCCCGGCTGGCGCCTGTCACGACTGCAATCTTATCATTTAACATCCTAACGCCTCCTTCACTTTCTCAATATCTTCCAGCTTTTCTATATTCATCGCTTTCGCGTTTCGGTCAATCTTCTTCATGAAACCGGTCAGTGTCCTGCCCGGGCCGATTTCAATAAATGTGTCCACTCCGTCTTCCAGCATCCTGCGGATGCTCTGTTCCCAGCGTACGGAGGAGGATACCTGTTTGATAAGGAGAGGCTTTACATCACCTGCATCGGTCACATATCCCGCCGTCACATTGGCGATATAAGGAATAACCGGGGTATGTACTTCCACCTGTGCCAGCACCTCGCCCAGCTTCTCTCCTGCTTCCTCAAGCAGACTGGAGTGGAACGGCCCGCTTACATTTAACGGAAGCACCCTCTTGGCGCCCGCCTCTTTTAATTTCACGGCAGCCTCATCGACCGCCTCTTTTTTGCCGGATATTACAATCTGCCCCGGACAATTGTAGTTGGCAATCTGTACACCGTCAATCGGTGCAATCACCTCTTCAATCTTCTCTCCGTCCATAGCCAGCACGGCCGACATCGCTCCGACTCCGGCCGGGACAGCCTCCTGCATCAGGATTCCCCTCTGCCTTACGGTCCGGATTGCATCTTCAGCCGACATAACGCCTGCTGCCGCCATTGCAGGATATTCCCCCAGACTTAAACCGGCTGCCACTGAAGGAGTAATCCCCGTGCGCTCCATGAAAACCTTCATCATTGCGATGCTGGCCGTAACCATGGCCGGCTGTGTGTACTCAGTGATATCCAGTCTGTCATTCTTCTCAAAACAGAGTTCCGGCATGGAGAACCCGAGTATTTCGGATGCCTTGTCAAAAATCTCTTTTGCCGTCTCAGCCTGCTCATAAAAGTCCTGGCCCATACCACATATCTGTGCTCCCTGGCCCGGGAAAATAAATGCAATTTTGCTCATAGCGTTACCTCGCTCCCAACTTATCCTAATTAATTCCTGCTGTATCATTCTGATTCGTATTTCTTCATTATTTAATTGAACGGTGAAAAGCCGTTATCCCGGCTCTTCACCGCTATTTTACTAACGGAAGGAAGTTCCTGACAGGAGCTTCTCAGCTTCAGCCGTCATCTCACTGATCATCTCTTTACAGGTCTGTTCTTTCTTTACCATACCCGCGATCTGGCCGGCCATAACGGTTCCGTGCATGACATCACCTTCCATGACTGCTTTTCTGAGAGTGCCCATGGTCAGGTATTCCAGTTCCTCAAACGGTCTGCCTTCCTGCTCCATCTTGAGATATTCTCTCGTCATCTGATTCCTCAGACTTCTGATGGGATGGCCGTGGCTGCGTCCCGTTACCGCGGAATCGATGTCTTTCGCCTTGATAATTCTGTCTTTGTAATTCTGATGTACAATGGACTCCTTCGCCACTACAAAGCGGGTCCCCATCTGTACTGCCTCGGCTCCCAGCATGAAAGCGGCTGCAATTCCTCTTCCGTCTGCGATTCCTCCGGCTGCAATTACCGGTATGGAAACGGCGTCCGCAACCTGGGGGACCAGGCTCATCGTCGTCTGATCGCCGATGTGGCCTCCGGATTCTGTTCCCTCTGCCACTACGGCATCGGCTCCGCCCTTTTCCATCATTCTGGCAAGGGCTACGGAGGCGACTACAGGGATGACCTTGATTCCTGCGTTTTTCCACATTTCCATGTATTTGCCCGGATTGCCTGCCCCGGTTGTGACAACCTTGATTCCCTCTTCCACAACTACCTTCGCCACATCGTCGGCAAAAGGACTCATTAACATGACGTTTACACCAAACGGCTTATCCGTCAGTTCTCTGGCTTTCCTAATCTCTTCGCGCACCACTTCACCCGGAGCGTTGGCGCCTCCAATAAGACCGAGACCGCCCGCCTCTGATACTGCCGCCGCCAGATTATGTTCTGCCACCCAGGCCATACCTCCCTGGATGATTGGATATTCAATCCCTAAGAGTGCTGTTACTCTTGTCTTCATTATGCTTCAACACCTTTTTCTTTTAAGTAATTCATTACGTCGCCTACAGTTAAAAGATTCTGTAAGTCTTCTGCCGGAATTTCCACAGAATACTCGTCTTCCAGAGCCATTACTAATTCAAAAAGATCCAGGGAATCTGCTCCCAGGTCATCTTTGAAGGAAGAGGCCTCTGTAATAATCTCTGCCTCTACGCTTAACTGGTCTGCAATCATCTCTTTCATTCTCTCTAACATAATCCTTGTCTCCTTTTACTATTTTTTAATTTTAGATTTGCTTTTATATACAAAGCCACTGTCCATAATGCCCGGTCTGCGGCTTTTTGTCAATCTTATGGCAGAAGTTTCTGCGTTGATACAGTTCAGCCTTCGGCTAAACCGTAACAAATGATGCACAGAAACGGCAAAAAACGTCGTTTCGCGCCGCACAACTCGGGATTTTCGCAAAAAACAGCGAAAACACCTCGCGGAATACATCATGGCTGAACGGTTACTCTGCGTTACCATTCGAGAAGCATGGCCCCCCAGGTGAGTCCGGCTCCGAATCCCGACAGTACAATCCTGTCGCCGCGTTCCAGCCGGCCGTCCCTGTGCATTTCATCCAGCAGTACAGGGATGGATGCTGCGGAAGTGTTGCCGTATTGATCCAGGTTAACCGGTATTTTCTCCATTGGAATGTTTAGACGTCTGGACACTGCCTCCAGAATTCTGTAATTGGCCTGATGAAGAACGAAGTAGCTGATATCTTCCTGTGACACTCCATTATCTTCCATAATTTTTTTAGTAATTTCCGGCACCTTGCGGACTGCAAATTTGAAAACCTCCTGGCCGTCCATCTGCATAAATCCCAGTTCCGGTTTCGTCTTTGTCAGACAATTGCCAAGGCTTCTGGCCTGGCAGTCAAGCACCCAGCCCTTTCTGCCGTCGCTGCCTACCAGCGTGTCAATCAATCCTCTCTCATCAGCTCTCACAACAGCTGCACCGGCGCCGTCACCAAAAAGGAAACAGGTGCCGCGGTCCGTCCAGTCCAGAACCTTGCCCAGCGTCTCCGCGCCGATTACAAGCCCTGTCTTATAGATTCCGGACTTGATAAAGCCCTGCACAATATGCATGCCGTAGATAAATCCGGAGCAGGCGGCGGTAATATCAAAGGCAACCGCATTCAAGGCCCCGACAGCCGCCTGTACATCTGTGGCGGCGCTTGGAAAAGCCCTGTCCGGTGAAGAAGTCGCCAGCACGATAATCTCAATTTCCTCCGGAGCAATCCCCGCATCCTCAATCGCCCTCTTTGCAGCCTTGACCGCCAGGGCTGATGTACCCTCTTCCGTAGAGATGCGGCGGGCACAGATACCGCTTCTTTCGCGAATCCACTCGTCGCTGGTATCAATAAATTCTGTTAAATCTGTATTCGTCACAATATTTTCCGGCAAATAGGAGCCGATTCCGATTATTCTTGAAGTCATATTTTATCCCCGATTATTACTTTTGGTTTCAAATGTTTTGATATTCAAACTATTCACAGTGTATCGAATCTCCCTCTTTTTGTCAAGAATAACTTTTCGCGGAATTTCGCCATTTTGCCACGGGATTTAGTTAAGCAGGTGAGGACGCCGCCGGTA
>NZ_KE993001.1 GCF_000466485.1 [Clostridium] symbiosum ATCC 14940
GAACGGCAGGAGCAACCGGCCCGACAGGTCCGACGGGAGCAACAGGAGCAGCGGGAGCAGCCGGCCCGACAGGTCCGACAGGAGCAACGGGAGCAGCCGGAACGGCAGGAGCAACCGGCCCGACAGGTCCGACAGGAGCGACGGGAGCAGCCGGAACAGCGGGAGCAACAGGCCCAACCGGAGCAACAGGAGCAACAGGAGCAACCGGCCCGACAGGAGCGGCAGGCCCAACAGGAGCAACGGGAGCAGCCGGAGCAACAGGAGCAACAGGCCCAACCGGAGCGACCGGAACTTCCGTGACAGCCAACAGTATGAACGCGACCAACTCGACGGGAGACACAATAACAGTTATTCTGGGCGGAACAGCCGTACCGCTGCCGGATTTCCAGGTATTAGACGGATTTACGACAACTGCTCAAAATACAACATTTACCGTACCGGCAACAGGAACCTATATGGTTTCTTACAGAGTATCGACGACGGCAGCGCTGCTGTTATCAACGAGGGTGCTGCGCAACGGAACGCCCCTGGGCGGATCTACCTTCACACCGGCCTTATCGGTCAGCTCTTTTGCAGCAACTACCTTCGCTGCCTTGACGGCAGGCGATACGCTTACACTCCAGCTTTTTGGTCTGGTGGGGGCAGCCGTCCTACAGTCAGGCAACGGTGCCACACTTACCGTAATACGGCTTGTATAAGCGACGTAATGAGTCAGATAAAGCCGGTTCATTCCGGTAAGGATACCCGATAGCGTCAAAGCGTGAATGCATAAAATGAGCCCGTTTAAACAAACATAGCGTTTTGTTTAAACGGGCTTTAGCAGTTGTCGGTGAATATGGTCTTATGCCTGTAAACCGTCATGTCTTTTAAATTTTTATATAAGGTTAATAATTCATATAATCTTTTTAGTGTTCTTTTCTATTTCTTTCCATTTTCCCGGAGACGCGCTTTCTTTTTTTCTGATAAGCTTGCCTTGGCTTAAGGAGGTTTCATTATGAGTATACAAATGCTGACTCAGATTTTTTTCCAATACGGCGCATTATTTATTTTTTTGTTAGTTTTGCTGGAATATATGAATCTTCCGGGACTTCCGGCAGGAATTATCATGCCTCTTGCAGGCATTTGGGCTTCCAAAGGAAAAATCAGCTTTGTGACTGTTATGATAATCACAGTTCTGGCCGGTCTTTTGGGAAGCTGGCTCCTATATCTTCTGGGCAGACTTGGAGGCGGCCTGTTTATACCATGGTATTTGAAACGCTTTCCGGGGCAAAGACCGCGCATAGAAAAATACCTTGAAATGCTCCGTAAAAAGGGGGCTATGAGTGTGTTTATAAGCAAATTGATTCCGGTAGCGCGTACGATCATCTCAATTCCGGCCGGAGCAGTGAAAATGGATTTTCTATTGTATACTATCAGCTCGGCAGGAGGAATACTCATCTGGAATTTCGTATTGGTGGGAGCCGGTTACTGGGCCGGTGACGCGGCTTTGAAATGGTTTGCATTGAATTAAGATTAATACAGATTTGAGCTTAAAGACGGGTGCTTTTCATGATTTTCACAAAAGGGCATATACTATCGTTATATGCAGGCCGGATTATCTGGTTTGCAATTCAGGACAAGCCGTTGCATAGAAAGGAAAATTATGAAATTCGATGCAGTTTATTATGAGCCCGACAGTCTGAACTATGAGCTTGGCAGAGAGCTGAAAGAAAAATATGCCGGTCTGCCATGGTTTCCTATTGCCAGCCATAATTCGATAAAGGAAATGCAGGAAAAACCGAATTCTGAATTTGGAAAAATGAAGCGGAATTTAATCATCGGTATTCGAAAAACCCATAAATATGTGGAAAACCATAAAGTGTCCGATTATCTTGTGCCTTACACATCATCCGGCTGTACGGCTATGTGCCTGTACTGTTATCTTGTGTGCAATTATAATAAGTGCGCCTATCTGCGTCTGTTTGTCAACAGGGAACAGATGCTGGACCGAATTATCAAGAAGGGAAAGGACAGCAGCCCGTTGGTATTTGAGATTGGCAGTAACAGCGATCTGGTGCTGGAAAATACAATTACTGATAATCTGATGTATACAATTCCCAGATTTGCGGAGGAGGGAACCGGTAAACTTACATTTCCAACAAAATTTGATATGGTGGATCCCCTCCTTCCGCTGGAACACAGAGGAAAGATCATTTTCCGCATGAGTGTCAATCCGCAATCCATCATAAAGCGGATAGAGCTGGGAACTTCCGGACTAAGTGAGCGGATCAAGGCGGTCAATAAGATGTGTGAAGCCGGATATCCCTGCGGCCTGTTAATAGCGCCCGTGATATTGACGGAGGGATGGAAGGAATTATATACGGGCCTGCTGGAGGAATTGCAGGAAACTTTGACTGAAAAAATGAAGAAGCAGATGTTTCTGGAAATTATCCTGATGACATATTCCTTTATACACCGGGCTATTAATGCAGAGGCGTTCCCGGCAGCGCCGGATCTGTATAATCAGGAGCTTATGACCGGCCGGGGAAGAGGAAGATACTGTTATCGGGAAGATACCAGGGCAGAAGCTGAAACATTTCTGCGGGATGAGGTTAAAAGGATTTTGGGAGATGTTAATATACTCTATATCAGTTAAAAGAGCCTGCCTGGGGCTTCTTTTCGGGAGTTTAGGATATCTGCCGGATGGCGGTAAGATGCGCATATTGCGTATTTTACCGCCCTTTTAGTCTGGGGGTATCCATCCAGGAGGAGCAGGAGGTTGTGAGCATCATTGTACCCAGGGAGATTAAGAAAAAAGTGATGCGGGAAATCAGCGAGAAGTGCGGATGCCGGACACCGGCCAAAGGAATTATTCTCTCCCTGCCGGTGGATGAAATTATCGGCCTGTCATAAAATTTATAAACGATAACCTGCACGATCCGTGCACAGGTCACCGCCATCAATGAATGAAAAAGGAGAGTCCCGGCAGACTCTCCTTTTTGGCGTCATCGCCTCCGCACTTATAATGAGCAGTAATCAGCTGTATATCTGTTATTTGTTACCGCTAAATGCCGCCATATAAGGAAGGCTGCGGGCATCGCTTATGCCGAGCTGTCCGGCGATTCTGGCAAGAAGGAGATTGGATTCCGCTTCTGTCAGATGTGACACGGTTTTCTTGGAGCTGGAAGCGGGGGAAGTGGTTACAGATACAGGTTTATTATGTTTCATGATAAGTCTCCTTTCCTACGGCATTGAAATTGTGAGGGATAAACCTTTTGATTCCCTTCCTTGACAAAAAGGGTATTGCAATACTATTATGGGCTTTAAAGGAAATCAAAAGGTTTATATTTGTTGAATGCGGTGAATTTTGTTGTTTTTCATCGTTGACAACACTATATCATGTTTGGATTGGCCTGCCTATTACCGAATCTGTCATAACGATATAAGTAATTTGCTATGAGCAAAGGGAATGTTTGAGAAACCCTGATAAGGAGGAGAAAAGATGTATACGAAGAATCCGGAGTATTTTCTTACGGTCGCCAGAGAAGGAAGTATTTCCCGGGCAGCGGAAAAACTGTATTTGTCGCAGCCGTATCTCAGCCAGTGTATCGGCAGGCTGGAGCAGGAGCTTCAGATGAAGCTGTTCGACCGCAGCCACACTCCGCTTGTCCTGACGGATGCCGGAAGACTGTATCTGAGTTATCTGGAAGGGGTGGGAAATCTGACGGGGAAGTTTGAATCGCAGATAGAAGAACTGAGAACAGGCAGCAGACAGATTCTCAATGTCGGCATGACGCCGTGGAGGGGCTCCGTCCTGCTTCCCGACATTCTGCCCGCCTATGCCGCGGCCCACCCTGACGTGAGGATTGTTCTGCATGAATACCATTCCAATACGCTGGCCGGACTGGTCAGGGAAGATAAGATTGATTTTGCCCTGATGAATATTCCGAACAAAATTGACGGATTTGTCTATCAGATTGTTTTTTATGAGAGAATGTTCCTGGTTGCCAATAAAATCCATCCGGCGGCAGCGGGGATAGAGACATCTTATGAAAATCCGGCCTATATAAACCTTCAGGAGCTGAAGAAAGAGCGTTTCATCCTGCTTCCCAATGAGCATGTGATGGGGCAGGCGACCGAGAATCTGTTTGCCAGAATGAATATGTTAAATTGTGATATTCTTTATACAACCAGCAGTACGACGGCCGTCAATCTGGTCAGCGAGGGCTTCGGCCTGACGTTTATTCCGGAAGGCGGCATCCGCCAGGTTCCGCATTTGAACCGGCTGGCGTTTTTTACGGTAGATCATCCGCCGTTCTGCGTTCCGCTGTTGATTCTCTATAAAAAGAATGCATTTATCACGCCCCAGGCCCAGGATTTTATTGAAATGACAAAACAGTATTACGCACGTCTCAAACAGAAGGCATCCTATTGAGAAAAGGAATCAGCGCAGGATATTGACTGATTTCTCTTTACGGTGTATCATAACGGTGTTATATAACATTGTTACATTTAAGGAGTTTAAGAAGATACAATGGAAAACCAGCAAAGCAGCAGCACGGCCTCGGCTATCCTGGAGGCGGGAAAAAAGGAGTTTTTGACCTTTGGCTATGAGAAAGCGTCGTTGCGGAGAATCGCAGCAGAAGCGTCGGTCACCACAGGAGCCATATACGGTTGTTTTTCAGGTAAAGAAGCCATATTCGAGGCGCTTACAGGGGAGGTGTCGCAGACGCTGGTGGATATGTATACCAATGTCCACCGGGAATTCGCCGTTCTGTCCCCGGAAAAGCAGGTGGAGGAGCTGTCCGGAATCACCAGCCATCATGTGCTGTCGATGATAAATTATATTTATGACCATTTTGACGAATTCAAACTCCTGCTGTGCTGCGGAGCGCCGGGAAGCGCAGAGGCGTTTATTGCCCGTCTGGCCGGGGTGGAGGAACAGTCCTGTTTCGACTTTGTGGAGGCTGTAAAAAGCTTGGGATATCAGGTGCCAGAGCTGGATGACACGCTGGTTCACATCCTGTGCCGATCCTTTTTTCAGCAGCTTCAGGAGTTCATCTCCCATGATCTTCCGAAAGAGAGGGCGTTGTCCTGCGCGCTTCTTTTAGGGCGGTTCCAGCATGCGGGCTGGGCCGGGATACTGAATCTTTGAGTGGTTCCCGGAATAAAATGTTAACACGCTTCAGAGCAGATGGGAGGAAAACAGATGGAATGCAGGATTCGTAAGCGGAGGATGAAAGATGCGGCCGATCTTGCGGCAGTGATAAATAACAAAGATATCCAGGATAATCTGAGAGACGGACTGCCATATCCCTATACGGAAAAAGACGCCGGAGAATTTATCAGTGCGATGCTGGCTGCCGGTGAAAATCAGATCTATGCTTTTGCAATCACGGTTGGTGATAAAGTGATTGGCAGCATTGGAGTGTACCGGCAGCATAACATCCACGCCCGGACTGCGGAAATGGGATATTATATTGCGAAGGAGTATTGAGAAGCAATGCGGTTAAAAACGGCCGGTTTGTCTACTCGCTATAGTGCTGTTTTTTTAAATACATTGGTTAGTTAAAACTAACCATTCGACGGCGGTGAGAGGGCCGCATGAAATAAAATATAGGAGGATAAGAAAGTGGATGGAAAGTATTGCAGCAGGAAAATAATGACGGAGCTGCCGGGAACAGGTAAAATCACGCTGATGACATTTTCCGGCGGTTACCGCTGGCTGACGGGACTGGGCTGTGTATTGTCGGGAATAAGCGCTGTGCTGGGCCTTTTTCCCTATCTGTGCATGTGGAATGTAATCCGGGAGACGGTTATTGGCTGGCCGGGCGGCTTTAACGGGGACCGCCTTGTACGCCTGGGCTGGCTGGCGGTGGCGTATTCCCTGCTCAGCATGCTGGTCTATTTCGCGGCCCTGATGTGCACCCATATATCGGCGTTCAGAACGGCCAGAAATCTGAAAACGGTTGCGCTGCATCATTTGACACGTCTTCCCGCCGGTTATTTTAAACGGGTGGGAAGCGGTAAAATACGCCGGATTATTGACGACGGAGCCGGGCAGACGGAAACTTATCTGGCCCATCAGCTTCCTGACCTTGTGGGGGCTGTCGTGACGCCGGCGGCCGTTATCGTCCTTCTTCTTGTCTTTGACTGGCGGTTCGGTTTAATCAGTCTGATCCCCATGGCTGCCGGCCTGTTTTTTCTGAGCAGGATGATGGGGGCGAATATGGCGGTGGCCATGAAGGAGTATCAGAATGCGCTTGAGGATATGAATAATGAGGCGGTTGAGTATGTCAGGGGGATACCGGTTGTGAAGACCTTTCAGCAGAGCGTATTTTCCTTCAGGAGCTTTCATGGCTCTATCCTGCGTTACAAAGACTGGGCCATGAGCTACGCAGGCTCCATGAGGATTCCCATGTGCAGTTATACGGTCAGTATCAACGGCATTTTTGCCGTCCTGATTCCCGCCGGCATTCTTTTAGCGGGAGACATATCCATGGGAGAATCGTACGTGACGGCTGCTCTGGATCTCATGTTTTATATCCTGTTCACGCCTGTGTGCGTGTCCATGATGGATAAGATTATGCTGACCGGTGAAAATACGATGAAGGCGAATGATGCGGTGAACCGGATTATGAACATTGTCGGGGAAAAGCCCCTGAAAGAGCCGGATGTGCCGAAGAAACCGTCGGAATACAGCGTTGAATTTAAAAATGTAACCTTTTCCTATTACCCGGAACAGGGGGAGCGGGAAGCAGCCGGCAAAGAGGGCGCGGAAAAACCGGAGCCGGCTTTGAAACAGGTATCACTGTTTGTGCCGCAGGGGGCGGCGGCAGCGGTGGTGGGAGCATCCGGCAGCGGAAAGACGACACTGGCAAGCCTGATTCCCAGGTTTTTTGACGCGGACGAAGGAAGTATCACCATCGGCGGTATTGATGTGAGGGAAATCGGAACGGAGGAGCTGATGAAGCTGGTGAGTTTTGTGTTCCAGGACAGCCGCTTGTTCAAGGACAGCCTGCTGAACAACATCCGGGCAGCCAGGCCGGATGCTGCGGTGGAGGAGGTCATGAGTGCCATTCGGGCCGCGCAGTGCGGAGATATTATCAAAAAAATGCCCCGGGGGCTTGATACGGTCATTGGAACGAAGGGCGTGTACCTCTCGGGAGGGGAAGTGCAGAGGATAGCCCTGGCCAGAGCCATTTTAAAGGATGCCCCGATTGTGGTTCTGGATGAGGCCACGGCATTTGCCGATCCGGACAATGAGTATCTCATCCAGCAGGCGTTTGAAAAACTGGTGGAAGGCAAAACCGTAATCATGATTGCCCACCGCCTTTCCACGGTATGCCGCGCTGACTGCATCTATGTTATGGAGGAAGGGCGTATCGCGGAGCAGGGAAAACATGGGGAGCTTCTCAGGGCAGACGGGCTGTACGCCGGAATGTGGAAGAATTATCAGTCATCGGTAGAATGGAAGGTAGGTAAGAGAACATGAGCAGATATTTACAGAAAAAATTTGCCCTGGGCAGACAGGGCGGGAAGAACCTGACGAGGGCCATATTTGCGTGCGCCCTTACCAATATCGGGCTGATGTTACCCGTGGGGCTTCTGTTTCTTTTCACGCAACGGCTGTTTGGCCCCCTTGTGGGGCTTGGAACGCCCCAAATGGGGCTGGGAGGATATGTGGGAACCAGTGTCCTGATTCTGACCGTCATCTTTGGGCTTGAGTATATTCAGTACGTCGCAACGTTTATATCCTCCTATGCAGAGAGCGCGGATATGAGAATCCGGATTGCGGAACGCCTTCGGAAACTTCCGCTGTCCTTTTTTGGAAAGCGTGATCTGGCTGATTTGACGACAACGATCATGTCAGACTGTACATTTGTGGAAACTGCGTTTTCCCACTTTATCCCGGAACTTATTGGAGCCGTCCTGTCAACGGCGCTGATAGGCGCAGGACTGCTGGCGGCCGATTGGCGGCTGGGCCTTTCGGTACTGTGGGTGGCTCCGGTATCGTTTTTTCTGGCGGCAGGTACGAGGCCCATGGTAGATCGGATTGAGAGAAGACAAAAAGGGAAAAAAATCGCCGCCTCAGACGGGATTCAGGAGTGTATTGAGAATATACAGGATATCAGGGCCAATAACCGGAGGGAAGCGTACCTTGAGGGACTGGATGAAAAACTGGCGGATGTGGAGAATATCACAATCCGTCTTGAGTTACTGAACGGAATTCTGGTGACGGGGGCGCAGATGTTCCTGAAAATCGGCATGGCGACGACGGTGCTGGCCGGAGCTTCCCTTCTGGCATCCGGTTCCATCGGTTTTATGGTTTTTCTGATGTTCATGCTGGCAGCCACCAGACTGTACATTCCTCTGAGCGTCTGCCTGCAGAATCTGTCCGCAGTATATTCGACTCTCCTTGTGGTAGAACGGATGAAGGCGATAGAGGAGGAAACGGTCCAGGGCGGCAGTAAAGAGGCTGTCTATAATGGATATGATATCGTATTTGATCACGTAGGATTCTCATATAAAGACGGGGAGCAGGTTTTAAGGGACGTGTCGTTCACCGCAAAACAGGGGGAGGTGACGGCTCTCGTAGGCCCGTCAGGCGGCGGTAAATCCACCAGCGCCAGACTGGCCGCCCGGTTCTGGGATATTGACAGGGGAAAAATTACCGTCGGCGGGGTCGACGTGAGGGAGGTGGAACCGGAAGCGCTGCTGAAAAGCTTTTCCATCGTATTTCAGGATGCGGTTTTATTTAACAACACGATTATGGAAAACATACGGCTGGGAAGAAAGGAGGCCACGGACCGGGAAGTGATGGAGGCAGCCAGGGCCGCCAGATGCGAAGAATTCATCCTCCGCCTGCCGGACGGATACAGGACCATGGTTGGGGAGAACGGCTCCGCCTTGTCGGGAGGAGAACGGCAGCGTCTTTCCATTGCCAGGGCGCTTCTCAAAGACGCGCCGGTCATTTTGATGGATGAGGCAACTGCATCGCTGGATGTTGAGAATGAGACACTGGTTCAGGAGGCAGTCTCGTATATGGTCAGGAATAAGACGGTACTCATCATTGCCCACAGAATGCGCACAGTGGCAGGCGCCGATCGGATTATCGTACTAAAGGACGGCTGTGTGGCAGAGCAGGGCACGCCGGAGGATTTGATGGAGCGCAGAGGAATTTATCACCACATGGCGGAGCTTCAGAGCAGGAGCCTGTCGTGGAGCCTGTAGTACTGCCGCCAGGAAATGTGATGGCAGAAGCAGTCATGAAAACTAAAATGATAATAATTATCAATATTGTTTATTGACAAATTATCATGGTTTTGTTAGAGTAATATTGAGTTAGATTAAACTAACTAAAAAAGAAACTAAAATAAAAATTATGATATCAGGACACAATAAGAGACAGAAAATAATATCAAGGAGGAATTACAATGTCATTAATAGGAAAAGAGGTCAGTGATTTTACTGTGCAGGCCTTTGCGGACGGGAAGTTCAGGGAAGTGAGCAAGGCGGATGTTGTGGGAAAATGGGCGGTATTTTTCTTTTATCCGGCCGATTTTACCTTTGTTTGCCCGACGGAGCTGGAAGACCTGGCAAATAAATATGAGGAGTTTAAGGCGGCCGGCTGCGAAATTTACAGCGTATCCTGCGACAGCCATTTTGTACACAAGGCATGGCACGATGCGTCTGACACAATCAAAAAGATTAAATATCCGATGCTGGCAGACCCGACCGGACGTCTTGCCAGAGACTTTGAGGTAATGATTGAGGCTGACGGAATGGCGGAGCGGGGCAGCTTTATCGTAAATCCGGAAGGAAGGATTGTCGCCTACGAGGTGATAGCCGGAAATGTGGGAAGAAATGCGGACGAGCTTTACAGACGCGTTCAGGCATCGCAGTTTGTTGCCGAACACGGCGATCAGGTTTGCCCTGCCAAGTGGCAGCCCGGAGCGGAGACACTGAAACCGAGTCTGGATCTTGTCGGCCTGATTTAACGGAATCGATTCAGAGCGATATTTTCTGAGGAGAGTATATGGAACAATTATATGATGTAATAATTGTCGGCGGCGGACCTGCGGGTCTGTCCGCCGCCATCTATATGGCCAGGGCCAGGTACAAGGTTCTGGTGATGGAAAAAGAAAAAATCGGCGGACAGATTACTATCACCGCTGAAATCGTCAATTATCCGGGCGTGGAGAGAACCAGCGGAAAGGAACTGACTCAATCGATGAAAGAGCAGGCCGAGGCATTCGGAGCGGAGTTTGTTATGGCTGAAGTTCTTGACATGGAGCTTCAGGAGGATATCAAGGTGCTTCACACGACGGCGGGAGAGTACCAGGCCCTTGGCGTAGTGCTTGCTACCGGTGCCAATCCGAGAAAGCTGGGTTTCAAAGGCGAGAAAGAATTTCAGGGCAGAGGCGTGGCATACTGTGCGACCTGTGACGGGGGATTTTTTACAGATATGGAAGTGTTCGTCATTGGCGGCGGCTTTGCGGCGGCGGAGGAAGGAATTTTCCTGACCAAGTATGCAAAAAAGGTAACGATGATTGTCCGGGAGGATGACTTTACCTGTGCCGCGACCATAGCGGATCAGGTAAAAAAAGAAGAGAAGATAACGGTCAGGTTCAATACGGAGATTGTGGAGGCAGGCGGAGAGTCCATGGTTTCCTTCGCCCGTTTCAGAGATAACAGGACGGGGGAAGAATGGACCCGCGAAGCAGGGGAAGACGGAGCGTTCGGAATCTTCATTTTCGCCGGTTATGTACCGAATACCGCCTGGATGGATGGTAAGGTGGACTGTGATAAGCAGGGTTACCTGATTACCGACATGAACCGGAAGACGAATGTGGACGGCGTTTACGGCGCCGGTGATGTGTGCATCAAGAATTTGAGACAGGTCGTAACGGCGGTGTCCGACGGCGCGGTGGCAGCCACGTCATTGGAAAAACACGTATCGGCCATACATGATAAACTAAATATCCCTGAACTGCCCGGAAATGAGGCTCAAACGGATCGCCCGGCATCCCGCGCCGCGGCAGACGGCAAAATAGAAGGCACAGAGAAGCGTGAAACGTTGGGCCATGGGGAAAATAACGGTTTTCTGTCGGAGGAGATAAAGCGGCAGCTTGCGGGACTGTTTCTCAAATTTGCCGGACAGGCTGTGATAAAGGCGGAGCTTGATGATAGTCCTCTGTCGGGAGAAATGAGCGCTTTCCTGGGAGAATTCGAGGGACTTACCGATAAAATAACCTGTATCAGAGATCGGCTTGACCCGGCGGTAAAAGCCAAAAGAGAGGCAGAGGGTGAAATTTTCCCGGCATTCAGGCTGATGCGCGGTGACGGCAGCGGCGGCAATATCCTGTTCCACGGAGTCCCGGGAGGCCATGAGTTTAACTCCTTTATCATTGCCCTCTACAATATGGCAGGTCCGGGTCAGCCTGTTGACGAAGAACTTAAGAACCGTCTCCGGTCTATCAAAAAGAAGACGAATATCAAGGTAATGGTATCGTTATCCTGTACCATGTGCCCTGAAGTGGTGATGGCAGCCCAGAGAGCCGCCTCTTTTTCGGAATACGTGACAGGAGAGATGATTGATCTGAGACATTATCCTGAGATTAAGAAAAAATATAAGATTATGAGTGTTCCCTGCATGGTTCTCAACGACAGCCAGGTGTATTTCGGAAAAAAGAGCCTGGCGGAGATAGCCGCGATACTGGAGAATGTTTAAACGTTAACCCGGAGAGGTGAGAATGGCGCATCCGTACCTGTTCCGTCTCACCTCTCCATTGATGGCGGCGGTTATTGATAATAATTCTCTGCTAAAACTATAGACAAGTCATAGAATGGCCGTGTATAATATGGTTAGTTTAAACTAACTAACAAATAAAAGATTTTTATTCAGAAAGACAGGAGAGTGAGTTATGAGCGTAGTAATCGTAGGCGGACATGACCGCATGGTAGGACAGTACAAGAAGATTTGTAAAAATTATAAATGCAAGGCAAAGGTTTTTACGCAGATGTCGGCAGATTTAAACAAACAGATAGGATGTCCGGACATCCTGGTACTTTTCACAAATACCGTGTCCCATAAGATGATCAAATGTGCGTTGGGAGAGGTGGACAGTGAAAGAACGGACATTGTCCGCTGTCACACCAGCAGCGGCACGGCCCTTACGGAAATTCTTGAAAAGCGCTGTTCCTGATTTGGTATAACTATAACAGAGATAGAAAAGGCTGCATGGCATATTTGTTGTGCCGCTTTTTTCTTTAACAGGGTATGTGCTGTTACATAACGGGTAGTATTGAAAAAATATTGACATTTAAGTTAGATGATGCTAACCTAGAGGAAAGTTAGCTGTATATAACTGGCAGGTGGCTCAGAGTGGTTTCCGTACATAACGGCAATATGGTTGTAAAACTGAAAGTTTGTAATGACTAATTCTGGCGTGATTTTCCGGTATGGAAGTGAGGAGAACTGATATGTGGCAGAAAGAGCAGGTAATTCATGAATTTCAGAAGAGAGGAAAGAGAATAACGGGGCAGCGTGAGATGCTTCTGGACGTGATTCTGGAAGGCAATTGGAGCAGCTGCAAGGATGTTTACTATGAAGCCAGAAAAAGGGATCCGAAGCTTGGCATGGCTACCGTTTACCGGACGGTAAATACCCTGGAGGAGATAGGGATTCTGACCCGGACCTACCGCTATTCCCTGCCGCCGAAGGAAGAATAAACTCCGCTTCGGCGCTGCTTCATAATACATCGGCACCGGCGGTCGGCCCTAAGAGCATGACAAACCGGCCGGTCTAAGGTAGTGCTGTTATGCCAGGAGCTTTTTATAGGTGAAATCGATCAGGAAAGCTCCCAGCGGAGCGGTTATGAGGATGGCCAGCACGGCGACAGTCAGAACGATGTTTCCGCACGGAAGGCCCATTGCCAGGGGGATTCCTCCGATTGCAGCCTGCACGGTTGCCTTCGGCATATAGGCGATCATACAGAACAGCCTCTCCTTCATATTAAGCCTGGTTTTTAGCAGACAGCACAGCACCCCGGCCATCCGGAATATAAGAACGCAGACGATCAGGATTATTGCTGCAGGCCCCGCGGCAGTGGCATATTTTAAATCTACGGTAGCTCCCACAAGTACAAAGAGAATAATTTCGGCGGCTACCCACAGCTTGTTGAATTTTGCCGCCAGTCGGCAGGCTACGGCCGTCCTTTCTCTTTTGAGGGAGATTCCAATGCACATGACTGCTATTAAAGCGGAAAATGGGATGATATCAGTAAAACGGTCTTCCGCCGAGACGAGCAGGAAAGCAATGCTCAGAAGGAGAAGCACCTTGGCGGTGTCCCTCATATGTATTTTTCCAAAATACCGGGCAAGTCCATATCCAATCACGATTCCCATAAGAATACCGGATAATATAGACAGTGGTATCCGAAGAAAACTTACAGGTGAAATAGTGCCTCCCTGAGCCAGGCCGGTAAACGCGGAAAACATTACGATGACAAAAATATCGTCTACAGAGGCCCCGGCCAGAATCAGCTGAGGAATACTTTTTCCGGCTCCGTACCCCTCCTCCAGCAGAGTCAGCATTTTGGGAACAATGACGGCAGGAGAGACAGCTCCCACCACCGCCCCTAAAATGGCGGCATCCAGCACGGTTATGCCAAGAATTCCCGGAGCCAGCAGGATCATACCGAATATTTCAAAACAGGCAGGCAGAAAGCACATCAGGACAGCGGGGCGGCCCACTTTTTTCAAATCAGCCACATCCAGGGATAAACCTGCTCTGGCCAGGATAATAATCAATGCAATTTTGCGAAGCTCAGCAGAAATCGACAGAATGGAGCCGTCTATATAATCAAGTGCATATGGCCCAAGGAGCATCCCGGTAAATATCATTCCCAACAGTGCGGGCAGATGCATTTTTTTACAGATCCACCCTAAAAACATCCCTGAAATTAACATGACTGCAATACTTAATAACATAAATTCCTCCTTATAACATATAAAGTGTGCCGCAGGTTATTTTCTGCCATAAGCGCAAAAAAGCTGACAGCTCCTGCGTGTATCCGCAGAAGTCATCAGCTCAAATAAGCGGTTTCAGTATAAACAATACTGGGGGAGAACTTCATTCCCGACTGTATTATAATATCTTTCCGGAACAAAAAAGTCAAGTGATATTAGCTGCCTGATGATATAGCATGTTACTATTCACGGCCTGTATTCCGCGAGGTGTTTTCGTGCGCATTTTGCATGAAAATCCCGAGTTGCATCGCGCGAAACTGCATTTTTGCAGTTTTTGTGCATCGCGGAGCGTGTTGCTGTTCGCGGAACTGCGTTTTTCAGCGGGACCGTGAATAGTAACTATAGCAACCGCTGAACTTGACATAAGCTAGGAGATGGTGTATTATAATAAACAGAGAAAAGATGTTATGTGCATTGTGTCACAAGACAAATCCCCTGAGAGCTGCTACTCTCAGGGGATTCTTTTTCCTTTTTGGGAGGATTAACCCAGGCTAACTGTTGGTATTTATTTTCTGTCTAGCCATTTGCTGATGTAATAACAAATCACACCAGCCATAACAGAAATGAGAAAAGATATTATGTATTGCAAGGTATCACCTCCTTCCGGCTGGAAAGAGTCAACAGCAATTATATTATACTTGGTAGAGAATAAAATTACAAGATAAACGTTACAAATAAATATCATTGAGATTTTATAATGTTTATGATAAAATATATGAGTCAGAAAGTATTCTGTGGATTGAAATAATGATATTTATTTGTAAGAATCGAACTGATGAAAATTCCCTTTAGTCATTTATTGTGGACTAAAGGGAATTTTTCTTTGTTCCTATACTTTTTGAAAAAAAATATCATTAACTTGACACACCTTTGGATGGAATAACTCTCTGAGATATAAGTTGTGAAAGGCATAGAATGAAAATCAGGGACAGCAGGCCTCCGAAAGATTCCAGGACAATATTGACATATATAGATAATCGATATATATTATATATAGATAATCTATATATGGAGGTAATTTATGGCGTCAGATAAAAAAACGGCAGCCGGCAATACGTCTATGCTGCTTTTACAACTCTTATCAGAACGTGATATGTACGGATATGAGATGATTGAGACTCTTGGAAAACGTTCTGAGAATCTGTTTGAACTTAAGGCGGGCACGCTGTATCCTTTGCTTCACACCATGGAATCACAGAAGTTTCTGTTTTCTTATGAGGCGGAGGTGATGGGGAAGGTACGTAAATATTACGGAATTACGAAAGAGGGCAGAATAGCGCTGGAGGAAAAGAAAAAGGAATGGCAGTTCTATAACAGGGCTGTTTCCCGAATCATAGGAGGTGAGCTGTGTGGAGCTGAATAGTTATCTGGAACAACTGGAGGAACAGATTCGGAATCGAAAGGCGAAGGCCGAGGTCATCGAAGAAATCAGGAACCATATAGAAGACCAGGCCGAGTTTTATGAAAAGGAGGGAATGTCCGCCGAAGAAGCCATAGAGCAGGCGGTTCGGCAGATGGGAGATCCGGTGGAGGTGGGAATCGAGATGGATCGTATCCACAGGCCAAAGCCGGGCGCTCCTCTGTTTCTCCTGGCGTTTATGATGAGTGTGGCCGGACTATTGACCCAGTATTTCAGCTTCTACCGGTTTGGTGAGGAGCTGGTAGTTTACCAGAGGGTAATTGATAATGCCTTTGCACGCCAATGCGTTTATGTGCTCATGGGGACCGCAGTTATGCTTGTCATCCTCTGCGTGGACTACAGCCTGGTGGGCAGACATGGGAAAAAAATGGGAGCCTTGCTGCTGGCGGGACTGTTTATTATCTGCCTGTCAGCGCCTGGCTATCTTGGCAGTCATTCCTACCTGAAAAGTCTTATCTATCTGTTTATCCCGGTGTATGGAGGAATCTTGTATCAGAACAGGAACCGCGGGTATTACGGAATAGCATCCAGTCTTTTTTGGCTGGCAGCGGCTTTCTGGATTGCAGCGGCCCGGATTGGCGGCGGATTAGGGATTACAATTGTTATGGCCTGCGTCTGTTATATCATGATGACGGCCGCCGTGATAAAAGGATGGTTTAACGAGAACCGGAAGGCAGGCATTGTTCTGACAGCCGGTATCATACCGGTTTCCGCAGTCATAGCGGTTCTTGCACAACTGCAGCCGTACCAGATAAAACGGATTGAAGTTTTATTCCACCCGGAACGGTATGCCCAGGGAGCCGGTTATCAGGCAGCCAGGACAAGAGAAGTGATAGAGGGACTCACCATGTTCGGAACCGGTGGCGTGAAACCGGAACAGCTGCCCATCCATATGCTGCCGGGTGTTCAAGACGATTATATCCTGCTTCAGGTGGCCTCGGTATATGGAATTATAGCGGCTTGTCTTTTGGTTGGCTTATTGGCAGTATTCTTGTTCTGCCTGTTCCGGATGATATATAAACAGAAAAACAGGCTGGGCAAGATAGTGGGTTATGGCTGTCTCATGGTGATAGCAGCCGAGATTGCCGGAAATCTAATGATCAACTTTGGCTTTTATACAATTTCCACAGGCGGACTGCCGTTCTTTTCATATGGCGGGTACCATACTGTGACTATTTATGTTCTTCTCGGAGTGATATTCAGTATCCACCGTTATCAGAATCTGGCCTGGGAGAGAGAAGACGGGAAAAATAAGCAGGAAAAAGGTGTCCTGGCACACCTGGGGAAATACCGGATACGGATTGAGCGGTGCAGATAAGGGGCGCCGAGTATTAATATTTTGATAATATAGGGTATTGACATTAAATTTTTATTCAATTATGCTTTTCTCAGAGTTACCGGTAGCTCTCAATACCGGCGGGGAAAATGCGTTTCGCTGACTTTTTCCCGCGGGATATAAGAAGGAGAGCAAAATATGTATCACGGAAGATTTAACGGAACACATTATGAGATTGGCTTAAAATGGGGCGGGCTTTTGCTCAAAAACGGGAAAAAACTGCTTGACGGGGTTCCCTTTCCCATCACTGAGGAGCGGATTAAATTCAGCCGCCGCTGCATTCCCTCATACGAACAATATTTTCCTGAGGTGCTGGAG
Organism: [Clostridium] symbiosum ATCC 14940; assembly: GCF_000466485.1. Taxonomy (GTDB): domain Bacteria; phylum Bacillota; class Clostridia; order Lachnospirales; family Lachnospiraceae; genus Otoolea; species Otoolea symbiosa. The sequence goes on from NZ_KE993001.1 coordinate 17,088, forward strand.
GAAATTGAGGGGATAGCCGCAGGACAGAAAATCGCATCGGAAAAACTTATGGCCGTGCTTTTAAGCATGTACTGCATCATGCCGGAGCAGAAATGCTCCTGTGTGGCATTTAAAAATGAAAATCACATCATTCTTGCCAGGAACAGTGATTTTCTGACGGAAATAGAAAAGCTTTATATGAATTGCATTTATAAAATCAAGAAACCCGCAGCGTTTGGCCCCCCTTATTCCTTCCAGGGAAATACCACTGCTTTTGTAGAGATGGAGGACGGAGTGAATGAACGCGGGCTGGCAATCGGATTAACGGCCGTCTGGCCTTCCGTTCTCGGCGCCGGCCTGAATGCCGGGATGATTTTAAGATATGGCCTGGAACGGTGCGCCACTGTGCCGGAATTTACAGAAGCTTTAAAGGCGCTTCCGATTGCCTCGAGCCAGACCTTCACCGCAGCAGACAGGCAGGGCAATGCTGCCGTCATCGAATGTAATGCGGAGCAAACAGAAATCAGATACCAGGATGAAGAACACCCTTTTGTATCTGCTGTCAATTCATTTCATCTGGATTCCATGAAACACTTCAATAACACGCAAATAGACAACTGGAACGCAGAGGAGCGGTATCAGACAATACAGAGGGCATTTGAGGCAGAAGACAAGCGGGATCCGGAGTTTGCAAAAAAGATACTGTCGGGCCGGTTTGGTTTCATGTGCCAGTATGAGCGGGCCACAGGCAAGGATACGGTGTGGTCGGTTATTTACGACCTGAAAGAATTGGAGATATACCGCTGTGAGGGGAATCCTTCCAGGAGGAAATTCATCCGGGATAAACGGTTTGCATTGCTTCCATAAGAAACGGCAGAAATTTAAAAACAAATTTAAAATGTGGAAAGCGGCCCGCAGAATAATTTGCGGGCCGCGGCATTCTGGGCCGTCCGGTCAGCGTATAATCGCAACAGTTCAGCCATGATGTATTCCGCGAGGTGTT
>NZ_KE993002.1:0-3166 GCF_000466485.1 [Clostridium] symbiosum ATCC 14940
AGTCTTGCACTGGAATTTACTTTTTCAAGTCAGCTTTGATAAATATAATGTTTATTATATTATTGGCAACAAAAAACGCTCCTATTATTGCGATTTGTATATAATACAAGAAATGGCAGATACTCAAAATAAATACCTGCCATTCAGAATAATATTATCAAAAGTAATTTTACTCAAACTCAATCGTCGCCGGCGGCTTCGGAGACATATCATAGCAAACCCGGTTCACATTCTCCACCTCGGCCAGAATCCGGTCTGTTATTACCTGGAGTACATCCCAGTCTACGCGCTCAATCGTCGCGCTCATGGCGTCGATTGTATTAATCGCGCGGATAATAACCATATATTCAAAGCTTCTCGCATTATGCTTCACTCCAACCGATTTAAAATCGGGCACAACGGTAAAATACTGCCATACCTTTTTATCAAGTCCGGCCTTCTCAAATTCCTCCCTGAGAATGGCATCCGATTCCCTGACTGCTTCCAGGCGGTCACGTGTAATTGCGCCCAGACAGCGAACGCCGAGTCCCGGTCCCGGGAAAGGCTGACGGTAAACCATGGAAGCCGGAAGTCCCAATTCCAACCCGCAGGCACGTACTTCGTCTTTAAATAACTGCTTCAGAGGCTCGACAAGCTCAAACTTCAGATCTTCTGGAAGTCCGCCCACATTGTGATGGGATTTTACCATCTTTGCAGTCTTAGTTCCGCTCTCGATGATGTCGGGATAAATCGTACCCTGTCCAAGGAAATCAATGCCCTCCAGCTGTCTTGCTTCCTCCTCGAACACACGGATAAATTCTCCCCCGATAATCTTCCTCTTCTGTTCCGGATCCGACACATTCTCAAGTTTACCCAGGAAACGTTCTGCCGCATCCACATAGATGAGATTGGCATGGAGCTGGTTGCGGAAGACTTCAATCACGCTCTCCGACTCGTTCTTTCTCATCAGTCCGTGATTTACATGAACGCATACGAGTTGCTGCCCGATGGCCTTGATAAGAAGGGCGGCAACAACGGAGGAATCTACGCCGCCGGAAAGAGCAAGCAGGACTTTCCTGTCTCCAACCTGGCTGCGAATCAGCTCTGCCTGATCCTCGATAAAGTTCTTCATATTCCAATTGGGGGCAGCTTTACATGTGTCAAACACAAACTTCTTTAAGACCTCATTTGACGGAAGCTCTGTTAACTGCTGTTCACATTTCGCAGACGGATGATCGATTGCCATCATCGGATAACCGCAATTATAAAGTTCACTGCTTACATCTACAGCCGTTCCGTCCACCACACGGTTTTCTCCGCCGTTCAGAATAATCCCTTTTACATTCTGTAAGGCCTTCAGTTCCTCCACCGTTATATCATGTGGATGAATCTCGCTGTAAACTCCCATGTCGCGTATCTGGCGGGCAATTACGGTATTCTCCGTGCTGCCCAAATCCAGAATTACAATCATATCCTGTTTCATGGTCTTTCTCCTTTGTCATATATAATATTTTTCATTGATAACATCTTATCGGCTCAGTGCGGCAAAGAATTCCGGTTCCGGTATCTTTATCTCATATCCATATTCACGCAGCACAAGCTCCTCGTCAATCCTCTCCTCAAAGATTCCGCCGGCTCTTTTAAACCCGTTTTTCAGGTAAAGATTGATCGCCGGCTTATTAATGTCCACAACAAAAAGCCTCAGATATCCGGCGCCCTGTTCTCCGGCAAGTTCCATGGCTCTCTTCAATATGTAACTGCCGAGACCTCTTCTCAAATAATCGGTATTCACTCCCAGACGGTCTATATAGAACGCTTTTGCATCTTTATTCTCCCATCTCACATAAGCCTCACCATCATTCGCATCACATAAAGCGAAAGCACCGGCTACGTCCTCATGCTCCGTCAGAACGTATAAGCGGTTCCTCTTGATATCGGTGACGAAAAACTCACATGCCGTCCGTTTTCCGCATCTTTTATTGTTTCAGCCCACGCTCGATGTATTATCGAAGTGCGGCTGCTTCCTATACGGACACGTGGTTGGCCTCATGGCAGTGGGGGATACCGACTTCTCTCCGCCCACCACTGCCGTTAAATTTGTTTCGGGCAATTCATCTCACCACATTCGAGGATGGGAGAATCCTTGCAAATATTTGTTGAATGGAATGCTTGTTTTTTATTATAACTGATAATTTCCGAATAATAAACTTCTTTCCTTAGATTTCATGGAATTTTAGTAACAGCTTGTTACGGTTCAGACAAATATCCTCAATCAGGCTCTCCGACCGCCTTGTCCAGAAAAATTTCACCGTCCAGGTGCTCCAGCTCATGACAATAACATTTTGCCATTTCCCCTTCTCCGGTCAGGATGACTTCCTGCCCGTACTCATCCAGGGCCTGTACCGTCACCTTCTGCGGCCGAATGGTATTCACAAATTTTCCGGGGAAACTCAGGCAGCCCTCTATACACTCCTGTGTTCCGCTCCTTCCGATAATTTTCGGATTCACCAGCTTTAACAGTTCGCCGCAATATTCGATTACCACAAGCCGCTTCAGGATTCCTACCTGATTTGCCGCCAGCGCAGCCCCGTTCTCCGTATGACGCAGGGTATCAAGCATATCGTCCAGCATGACCCTGATTTTATCGTCTGCTTCCTTCACTTCTTTACACCTTTTGCGTAATATCTCATCATCATTATATCGCATTTGTCTGATTGCCACGATTCTCCCCCCTGCTCCTGTCTGCTCTTGATTTTTTCTGACTTTCGGCAAATAAAAACACCTCTTCAATTGAATAGCCGAATATCTGTGAAATGTCATAAGCCAGCCAGATCGACGGCTCAAATTTTTCCGTCTCAATTGCATTGATTGCCTGTCTGGAAGCGCCGACCATTTCACCAAGCTGCTCCTGCGTCAGGCCCTTTTGCTCCCGCAATTCCCTTATCCTGTTTTTCACTTACAGCCTCCTTTACCATGCAGTTATCATACATTTCTTAACAACTGCTGACTGGTACATCGTATCGCAGATTTCGGCGCATACAGCGGATGACAATCAGAGCTCCCATGCACAGGAACCGGCAATACGCTATAAATAGTATAAGTTTCACTTCGTGTAATGTCAACCTTACTGTTACTGTTCACACGGTTGCGTTACGCGAGGTGTTTTCGTGCGCATTTTGCACGAAAA
>NZ_KE993002.1:3266-11900 GCF_000466485.1 [Clostridium] symbiosum ATCC 14940
TTTTGCACGAAAATCCCGAGTTTTACGGCGCGAACGGCGCTTTTTTCCGTTTCTGTGCAACGCGAAGCGTGTTATTGTTCGCAGCACGCCGCTTTTTGGCGGGGTGTGAACAGTAACACCTTACTTTTTTAATCAGCAGATTTTTTTATTAAAGACTTGCAATTTTCTGCCGTATGTATTATATTAAAGCAAAGGCATAAAGAACATGTGTTCTATTTTGAATAGGGGGAGTATTATGATAATCAGCGCCAGCAGACGAACAGATATCCCTGCATTTTTCTCCGACTGGTTCATGAACCGCATCCGGGAGCAATATGCCCTGGTAAGAAATCCGTTCAATTCGCATCAGGTCAGTAAAATCAGCTTAAATCCGGACGTTGTAGACTGTATCGTATTTTGGAGCAAAAATCCGGAACCAATGCTCACCAGACTAAATGAATTACAAAATTACACCTTTTACTTCCAATATACGCTGAACGCTTATGGAAGAGAGATTGAGATGAACCTTCCCGCCCTCAAACAGCGCATCGCAACCTTCCAGTCGTTATCAAAGATGATTGGAAAAGAGCGGATCATCTGGCGGTATGATCCCATCATTCTCAATGAAACCTATACAGCCGGCTGGCACAGCAGCGCCTTCTCGAATCTGGCCTGTCAGCTCAGCGGCTATACCGGAAAATGCACGATCAGCTTTATTGACATGTATCCCGCAATAACTAATAACGTCCGGCCGCTGGGGATCCGGGAAATACCCGGCGGCAGTATCTCCGCCCTGGCCAGAAATCTGTCTTCCATTGCCGCATCCTGCGGCCTTGCAATAGATACTTGTGCGGAAAAAATTGATTTGTCCGATTGCAATATCCGGCACGGCTGCTGTATCGACGGCGAACTGATCGCAAAGCTTGCCGGCTGCCCGGTCAACACACAAAAGGATAAGAACCAGCGTCCCGAGTGCCGGTGTGCCGCTAGCATAGACCTCGGATTTTACAATACCTGCCGCAATGGCTGTTTCTATTGTTATGCCAATCACAGCCGACGGCAGATGGAGGAACGATGCCGGTCCTATGACAGCACTTCTCCTCTGCTCTGCAGCCAACTCTCAGAAGATGACCGGATCTATGAACGCAAAACCGGAAGTCTTAAAAATATACAGTATGATTTATTTAGCATACCTGCGCCCTGACCGGCTTTCCCACAGTTCACTGCCGTGGTCATAGTGAATACAGTACGCCAGCATGTTCTGCGTTGTACCGGAAAATAACACGTAAAAAAGAACCATCCTGCCATTTCATAAAAGCAGTTTGGTTCTTTCCTGCCAGATATTATCAAGATATCTCTTACATCAGACCACCCTTCTTACTTCAGTCTATTTTTCCGCTTCGGACCATTATTTCTTATCCAGTCCGGAAACATCGTTTAACAAAATTCCACAATAAGTCTGCTCCGCTTCGCGTACATGCTCATAAAGCAGATCAGGCACACGATCGAACTCTTCGTTCAGCAAAGCATCGATTATCTCAATATGGCCGTTCGCCCCGCTGATGGAACGCTGCTTTAAATAAAATTCCTGGGTGCGGATTCTCTGAAACTGGTCGGACACATAGGATAACAGCTTATTTACATGGCGTTTGCTGCAGGCCTCGTAGAGATATTTATGAAAATCATAATCCAGGGTACGCAGCATATCGTAATCCTGATTTTGAAGCGCCTGCTCAATTCTGCTTCGGAAATCTGAAAGTATCTCTTTATTATAACAGTGCAGATACGGCTTAAGAAGCAACGGCTCCATCACTTTCCGAATTTGAATCAGTTCAATGATAGTCTGAAGCGACAAATCCGAGACTATAATCCCCCTCTGCGGCAGAGACATAACCAGCCCCTCCCATTCCAGCTTGACAAGCGCTTCGCGAACCGGTGTCCGGCTGACTTTCAGGTCCTCGCATATTTTTTTTTCATCCAGATAAGCGTTAGGTAAAATTTCATTATTTATGATCTTGTATTTCAGGTCCTGGTAAACCTGATTTGTTAAATTATCTTTTTTAGACATGGCAATCAGCTCCTGAAAATCATTATATCATGTTCACTGCGTTCACATGAGTCTCCGACGGAAAATAGCGCCAGTTTTCTGCAGTGAACGCAGAAACTGTATTGCGCAGATATAAAGCCCGCTCTGCCGACATTATATCATAGGCTGCACTTAAAGAACAGATACTATTTCATTTTTAGGCTTAACCGGATGCTTGCTGGTACTGTTCACACCTCGCTGAACACAACCGTGTAAACAGTAACGCTTGCTGCCTGATTTAAAAATATAATAAAAAACACTTGAAATCCGTTTTTTCTTGTCGTATACTAATTTGTATACAAATATAAATACATAATGTATACAAACTTGAATAGTAACTGTCTTACCACAAACGAAAGGAGAAAAGTAAATTGCCGAAACACCTGTATTCCCTGGTGCATCTCACCAATATCAACTGTCCGCCGCCACAATTCATCTATACGGCGGCAAAAGCCGGCTATGATGCGGTGAGCCTGCGAACAATTCCCCTGGGACTGCCGGGAGAATCCCCCTATAACCTGGCCCAAAACCCGCAGTTGATGCGGGAGACCCGGCAGGCTTTGTCGGAAACCGGCATCCGATACACTGATACGGAAATTGCCCGTATCGCGGATAACATCGATGTCAAAGACCACGAGCCTGCAATGGCGGCCGCCGCTGAAATGGGTGTCACACACGTCCTCACCAATATCTGGATTCAGGACAAAGAATGCTATACGGAACAATTTATCAGGCTTTGCGAGCTGGCTGCGCAATATGGACAGGATGTGAATGTTGAGTTCGTCACCTGGGCCAGCGTGTCCAACCTCAGACAGACAAAGGAATTGCTGCTGGCCTCCGGCCGGAAGAATGTAGGAATTGTCGTCGATACTCTGCATTTTTACCGTTCCCGCATAACACTGAGCGAACTGGAGGACTGTCCCAAAGAATGGTTCCATTATGCGCATCTTTGCGATTGCGGGGCGGAAATACCGACGGAGGTGGAGGCGCTGGTCCATACCGGACGGGCGGAGCGTCTTTACCCCGGCGAAGGAGCCGTACCAATTCAAGATATTATTTCCCACATTCCAAACCAGGATATCATATACGGTCTGGAAGTCCCCCACGCAGGCCGCCTGAGCGAGCTTGGATTTGAGGAATATGCCCGCCGGGTATTGAAAGCGGCAAAAGCCTGCATGTCGGAAGATTAGAAATTAAACAAAAAGAACGGAGAGACAGAATATGGAACGTTACACTGACAAAATAGTTATGATTACCGGCGCCGGTGATGTTGCTCTGGCCATAGCAGAGCGCATGCTGGGCGAAGGAGCCAGGATTGCTTTCACAGATTTTTCCGAAACGGCTCTGACTGCCGCGGTGAATGAGATGACAGCCTCCGGCTTCGGAGAGGACAGAGTGATGACCGTACAATGCGACGTGCGCAGCCAGGATGCCTGTGACGCTGCTGTTACCGCAATTACAGCCAGATGGGGCAGGATTGACACAATGGTTGCCACTGCCGGCATTATCCGGCATCTGCCTATCGACCAGATGAGTGAAAAAGACTGGCAGGACGTCATTGACATCAATCTGAGCGGAGTTTTCCGCGCCTGCAAGGCAGTCGTTCCCGGTATGAAAGAAAAACGGTACGGCCGTATTGTCATCATTTCCTCCATCGGCGGCCGCACCGGCCGCAATGTGGGCGTAAATTATGCTGCAAGCAAGGCCGGAGTCAATGGAATTGCCATGAATCTGGGCTATTGCCTGGCCCCATGGAATATTACGGTAAACACGGTCGCTCCCGGCCCTCTGAAAGGACGGATGTTTTCCTCCATGCCCCAGGAACAGCAGGACAGCCTGGCTGCCGGGATTCCGCTGGGACATGTGGGCGAGCTGAGTGATGTCGCAGCCGCGGCTGCCTATCTGGGCAGCGACGACGCCGCATGGACCACCGGCGAAGTATTGGACGTTAACGGAGGACTGCAGTTTTAATTGGAACTACATAATTGAAACCGATTAATCAAATTTAGATAAAAAATATACATTTGATTTTTGTTTGCGCAGCAAACTTATATTTAAGATAAGAAAGGAAAAAGATAACCATGAAAAAAATAATTGCAATGATCATGACCGGCGCCATAGCCCTCTCACTGACTGCCTGCAGCAATTCGTCCGGCTCCGCCCCGTCCCCTTCTTCCAACGGAACATCCTCCGGCAACACGGCCGGTGCTGCCACTGATAAAGCTGCCTCCGATATTGACACCTCAGAATACGGGAATCTGGATCCCGTCGAACTGGTCCTGGCAGACTCTGCCGCAAAAGGCGCCGCCGGCTCCACCTTTGATGAGCTGGTAGCGATAAAGGTTTCTGAAATCACAGGCGGCCAGCTGACAATAGACACCCACCTGAACGGGGAGCTTGGAAATGATACCGATCTTCTCCGCCAGATGCAGAACGGCGATATTGATATTGTCGGCTGTCAGATCGCTCCCATGGTATCTTTTATCCCGGAGCTGGCCATATTCGACCTTCCTATGGTCTTTGCAAAACACGACGGAGATAAAATTGACGCAGTGTTAAATGGTGATTCCAAAACCCGAGCCACACTCGATACCGCTTATGAGACAGCGGGCATGCATCTGCTGGGTGTTCTGCAAAACGCCACCTACCGTCTGACTACGGCAAATGTGAACCTGGAAACACTGGGCGATTTCAAAGCGCTGCAGATCCGCACCATGGAAAACAGCAACCATATGGCATTCTGGACGGCCATCGGAGCCGAGCCGACGCCTCTTGCATGGGCTGAGGTTTATTTTGCTCTCCAAAGCGGAACCATTGACGCACAGGAAAATGCAGCCGATACAATTGTGGGCGCCAATTTAAGTGAAGTCCAGAGCTGCCTTGCATGCACCAACCACATTCTGTATGCGAACCAGATCTGCATCAACAAAGCCTCCTGGGATGCCTTAGATCCGGCTTACCAGTCTGCCCTTGAGCAGGCTGTCACAGAAGCAATGGCGGAAATGCGCACCCAGTTATCCGATATTGACCGTGAAAACAAGAAAATTCTGGAAGACGGGGGTATGACGATTATTAACTATGACGATTCCTTCTTTGACGAGATTCTGGCGCTGGACGGAGTCCGGACCTTATACGACCAGATCGACCAAAACACCAACGGCCTGGCACAGATTCTCCAGGATGAATTGACCCAGTAAACGGTGCGCCGGAAAGCAGCAGACTTTCCGGCTCTTCCGCCCGCCTTAGGCAATAACAGGCTCCGGGAAGCGGCGTTGACAAAGCACCGGCCGGGACTTATGATAATAATAAAACAAAACCGGGGAGCCGCCTATGATTACGAGAGAAGACAGACAGCCGTTTCATGATACCTGTCGTATTTTAGATAAAGCCGATGATTTTATCTATGTTCTGCCCCATCCCGGGCTGCTGGAATGGATATCAAATTATACTATTACATTTCCAAACGGTAACATCATATCTGATGACTACACCGTAATGCCGCATGGCAGTGCAACATTGGTATTTACATTTGACGGGAACAATTTATGCAGCAATTTATTCGGTCCCATTACAAAGCCCCGTATGATCGGCAGGCAGGCTAACCAAAACGATATGCTGTTTATTATTGAATTTCAACCAGCCGGTTTGCATGCGTTTACAGGCGTTGATCAAAGAGAGCTGTCTGATCAGACCCTCCCCTTTTCATTCATAAATCCCGTGTTAAACAAGAAGATAATGGAAACGCTGGATTCTGTACACAGTATGCATGAACTGGTTATCCATATCGACCATATACTCCTCTCCTGCCTGCCCCTAACCCGTCCCGGTGAACTGCATTTGTCTGTGGAGAGTATTATAAGAAACAGCGGAAACATCTCTGTAAAAGAGTTATCGGAGGCTGTTTATTACAGCGAACGTCATCTGAACCGGATTTTCAGCCGTTATTTGGGAATGAATACTAAAACCTTTTCCAGACTGGTCCGGATAAACAAAGCAGTCCGGCTTCTCCAGAATCCCGGAACCAGCATCTCCTCCGTCTGCTATTCGGCCGGTTTTTATGATTTGTCTCACTTCATTCATGATTTCAAAGACGTCACCGGAATTACTCCTTTGGATTATCGGCATAAGATGTCCGATTTTTACAGTGAGATTGCCAAATTCTGATGTACAATGGAGGAAATCAAAGCAGAAGGAGTGTGGCATATGAAATACTGCGGTACATTAATCTCCGTATCCGATATGACGAGAGCCAGGAATTTTTACGAACAGGTAATGGAACAAAAGGTAATGTTAGATTTGGGCGTCCACGTTTCATTTGAAAACGCCTTTTCGCTCCAGTCCAATTATGAAGAGCTGGTCGGCGTGAAACTGGAAGCACAACGGAAACCAGATAATTTTCAACTCTATTTTGAGGTGGATGATTTAGAGCGGTGGGAAGCAAAGCTGAAGTCCACAGAGGGGATCGAGTTTATTCACGAAATCAAAGAATACCCATGGGGACAGCGTGTTTTCCGCTTCTATGACTATGATAAGTTTATTGTGGAGGTTGCGGAAAGCATGAAAAGCGTTGCAATGCGTTACCTGGCCCAGGGGCTTTCCGTGGAAGAAACAGCAAAATGTGCGATGCTGCCGATTGAGGTTGTAAAACAGTTTCAATCATAATTTATAATTGGCTCACAGCATACAAAACAGTGTGCAGGAACAAATCACAGAAAACCGTCCGGCAGCTCCGTCTGGCTTTCTGTGATTTGTTTCATTCCTTATTTGGATCTATTTTCGAAATCAATCAACTCCCGTATGTCCGTTATTTCCAATGCCTCAGCGATTTTGGACAAGTGTTCAAAGTTTATGACCGTCCGGGCCCCACGCACAATATCGCTGATGGTGGACTCGCGTATTCCTGATACCTCCGCCAGCTTTTTTTGCGTTATTTTACGTTCCTCCAATATTTCCTTTACTTTAAGTTTTACCTGATAACTCATATGTCTCACTCCCGTCTCTTTGCCAATTCCACTTTCATATATGCCAAATCCCAGATATTTGTATCTTTTCCCACCGCATTGGGATTGTCTCCAATGGATGAGGCAAAATTCATTATACTGCTTGTCAGCTCTTTTTTACAGTCATTCCAGATATCCTCCGGTCTGATGCCGTTTCTCCACTCGTATTTATCGGTCTCCTCATTATACTGCAAATAAGAGCGGAATGCAGCAACTACAGGATACATAAAACCGTCAGGAATTTTATATTTCAAATCATGCATCCCGAATTTGCTTTTTCCCACCGTAGAATCATCCTTGTGGCCTGAGTATTTTTTTCTTCCATACCGTCCCCCTGCCGAATTATATGCGTCGGCAAATTCCATTTCAATCTGATCATATAAATCGAAAATATCCGGCATCACATTGACGAATTTACGGTAAAACTCCGGATCCTGCAAATACAATTCGAGCATTTTTGCTTTTGACGAATAAGCCTGCATCGGATGCGTCTGCGCATCATATTTCTCAATATTAAACATATTTATGATTGCCACAACTTCCCTCGCATCTATCATCTTCAGGTTTTCCCTGTCTCATCAACGGATACCTGATTCTGCTTAAATGCTATCCTGTCAAAGAAAGGCATGCCTTCCAGTCCCTCTTTAATCGGGTCAAACTTCCGTGCCAGTTCCGCCATGGATTTCTCATCCACCTGCACTGAGGTGTTCCTCGCTTCTGCAAGATTTTCGATAATCCCTTCCACACCGGTCATCACCTCAAACTGCACATACTGGTTTAACTTTTCCCCCTGATACTCACAGATGATTCTGTATGTATGGCCGCCGTCTATGTTGCCGTGGCATAATGTATTGTCAAAGTAAACCGTCACTTCTGCTCTCTCCGGATCGTATTCCAGTTTGGATGCCGACAGGATGATTCCACGATTCTTGAGATAAAAATTGCCGTCATTGCTCAGGAGAGATTCCGTGATTGCCTTCGCAACACTGGATGTCAGTTTCTGGTTCCTGGGGTTTGTCGCCATCGGTATCCCCAGAGGCACATCATCTACTTTCACATAGAAGATGTATTTCTTCGAATCATTGTTCCCGACGGGGTTTAAAAGTACCTGAAATGAGTTTGCCTTGACCGGCATTGTTTTCTTTAGCATAGAGCCTCCTTCTCTGCACCGGATGGACCGGCAGAGTTTTATTTATATGTTTCCTATACGCATTTCGTTATTTCATAATAACGCAATATCGTTATTTTGTCAATTAATTTCTCCACTATAATCAGAAAATAATAAAATGCTTGACATTAACTCCCGCCACTACTATAATCCAAATTGCAAGGGAGTTCTCGTAAGAGGGCTGAGAGGAGGGTGTATTCCCTCGACCTCACCTGATTTGGATAATGCCAACGTAGGGATGCAACGACAATCTACATTTTTACGACTTTCAGAAAATCTGTCGGCAGTGTGCCGCGGGTTTTAACGGAAACCGGTGGATGTAACCGCAAAGTCAGAGCCATTCTCTTGCAGGAGGATGGCTTTTTTATTTAACAGGAAAATTCCCCTGTTAAATAAAAACC
>NZ_KE993002.1:12000-19101 GCF_000466485.1 [Clostridium] symbiosum ATCC 14940
CACTGCGGCGGTAGGGCATTATGTCGCCGAAGCGCCCCGCCGCAGGCGGAGAATCCCACGAGCGGGATTCTTTCTTGTTTAACAGGAAAATTCCCCTGTTAAATAAAAACCGCTCCGCGGCACTACTCGCGGGGTTCGTACTTGTCGTTAAAATCTCCTTTGTAAACAAGGAAAAGAAGGAGGAATAATCAATGAATCAACAATCACAATCTTTATCCCCGGCGCGCAGCAGAAAGTGTGCTGTCTACAGGATGGTGCTTGCGGCGATGTTCGCCTGTCTCGCCTTTGTGCTGAATACCTTCGTGTATTTTCCTGCCATGGCCCCGTTCCAGCACTTCGTTGATGTGATTGCCGCCGTGACACTGGGCCCCTGGTACGCCTGTGCCGCTGCATTTATCTGCGGAATACTCCGGATGCTCTCCGGCCGTACGGTTCAGGCTGTCACCGGGGCCGTCTTTGGTCCCATTCTGGGCGGACTGCTCTACCGGAGATTCCACAGTCTTTGGGCCGCTGCCCTGGGTGAAGTGATCGGCACCGGATTCTTCGGCGCCATCGCATCCTACCCGCTGATGAAGTGGTTCTACGGACTGGATGCCGGGTCACCTTATTATTACATACCGTTTTATACCCCATCTGCCGTCATGGGTGCAGCCATGGGCGTCGCAGTACTTCTGATTCTACGCCGTGCCGGAGTATTCAGCCGGATGCTGCAGGAACTGAACCAATAGCAGAAACCGAACCAATAGCAGACACTGAACTAATAAAAGGAGAATATAATGGAAAAGTTTGAAGCGGCGCTGCGCCGGGTCCGGGAGCGGACCCCTCTGGTACAGTGCATCACCAATTTTGTCACTGTGAACGACTGTGCCAACATCCTGCTGGCCTCCGGAGCTTCCCCTACCATGGCCCACGACATCCGTGAAGCAGCAGAAGCAGTCACCGGGGCCGACGCTCTGGTATGCAACATGGGAGCGATTGAAGACACGGATGCCATGATACTGGCCGGAAAACAGGCCAATCGGCTTGGTAAACCCGTTATCTTAGATCCGGTAGCCGCCGGAGGGACTGCGCTTCGCCGGGAATCCGCCGGACGGCTTCTCTCCGAAATCCATTTCGCCGTCATCCGCGGAAATGCCTCGGAGATTCGCGGCCTTGCCGGAGAAACGGCAGCCGGCAGCGGCGTGGATGCAAGTGTCTTAGATGTCGTTACCGAAGAAAATCTTCTGTCGTCTCTGGAAATGGTTCGTTCCTTTTCGCAGCGCACAGGCTCCGTAATTGCCGTTTCGGGAGCCATCGATATCATTTCCGACGGGAATAACGCCATGGCACTGCGGGGCGGCTGCGCCACCATGGCGCGTATCACGGGCAGCGGCTGTATGCTGACCACTCTGATCGGCGCATTCTGCGGGGCAATGCCGGACGATTTTTATACCGCCTCCTGCGCCGCCATGGCCGCCATGAATGTGTGCGGCGAGCTGGCGGAAAAACGCCGTCTCACCAATGGTACGGGCAATGCTACGTTCCGCACCGATCTCATCGACGCAGTATTTAATCTCACTGAACAACAATTAACGGAGGGTGTACGCTATGAAATTTACTAAAGAAGAAATCCGCAAATCCTTGCTGCTCTATGCCGTCACGGACCGCATGTGGCTCAATGAGGGAGAAACCCTGATCTCTGTGGCGGAGGAAGTTTTAAAAAACGGGGCAACCTTTCTGCAAATCCGTGAAAAGGCTCTGAATGAGGACGACTTTGAAGCAGAGGCAGAGGCGCTGCACGCCCTCTGTGCGAAATACCGCGTTCCTTTTGTCGTCAACGACAGCGTTGAAATTGCCCTCCGATGTAACGCCGACGGTGTCCATGTGGGGCAGTCCGATATTAAAGGACGCGATATCCGGGCGCTGATTGGTCCCGATGCTATTCTGGGCATCTCCGCCGGAACAGTGCAGGAGGCTGAAGCGGCAGAAGCGGCCGGGGCCGACTATATCGGAGTAGGTGCGGTTTTCACCACCGGGACAAAAAAAGACGCACGCTCTCTGACCATGGAACAGCTTCGCGCCATCCGTAATGCAGTCTCCATTCCCATCGTGGCAATCGGCGGAATCAATTCCGGAAACATCATGCGGCTGTCTGGCAGCGGCGTGGACGGAGTTGCCGTAGTTTCCGCCATCTTCGCCGCACCGCATCCCGGGGTTGCGACGGCCGGGATGCTTAAACTGGCAGAAGAAATGCTCTCTGCTAAGACAGTCAGAGGAGAAGGTAATGAATAAACGCTTCGCTATTTTTGATATGGACGGCACTCTTGTTGATTCCATGGCATTCTGGCAGCGGCTCGGGAGGGAGTTTCTTGCCTCACAAAACATTACAGAGCGGGTAGATGAGGTTCTGGAACGAATTATTCCCATGACCATGACAGAATCCGCAGCCTTATTCATTCAGGAATTTGGTCTGTCGCGAACACAGGAAGACCTGGCCGCAGAGATGAATGCCATCATGGAACGCCACTATCGTTCTGATATTCCGCTTAAACCCGGTGTTCCGGAATATCTGAATATGCTCCGGAGTAACGGAGTGAAAATGTGCGTCGCCTCTGCCACTCCGGTTCATCTGATACACGCCTGTCTGACACGCCTTGGCGTGGCGGAGTATTTCAGCTTCCTGATTTCCTGTGATGAAGCCGGCGCCGGAAAAGACAGGCCCGGGGTCTATCTCCTCGCCTCAGAAAAATTAGAGGCCGCCCCTCAGGAAACCGCTGTCTATGAAGACGCCCTCTACGCCGCTAAAACAGCTAAAAAGGCCGGATTTTATACAATAGGTGTCTATGACAAATGTGCCGCTGAAAACTGGGAGGCATTGAAAGCCCTTTCAGATGAAACAATCCGGGACTGGAAAGAGCCTGTTAATCAATATAACAACAAATAAGGAGGGAAAAATAATGAGTGCAAGCATTGCAATTCAGGTACTGCCCAAGGCAGAAAACGACACCGAACTGGTAAGGATCGTGGATGAGGTCATCGCCTATATCAAAAGCTGCGGTCTGCGCTGTGAAGTAGGCCCCTTTGAAACCACAATCGAGGGTGACAGCTACGACCAGCTCATGGATATTGTAAAGGAATGCCAGCATGTAGCCGTCCGTGCCGGTGCAGAAAAAGTGTCCGCCTATATAAAGGTGGTATATCAGCCGGAGGGCCAAATCCTGACCATCGACCAGAAAATCACCAAACACCGTTAACATGGAGCCGGTTAAATTACGGCTTAAAAGCACATATAAGCATGATGAAGAAAGGGAATCTTTATGAAAACAGCCTTGACGATAGCCGGAAGTGATTCCAGCGGAGGCGCCGGTATTCAGGCCGATATCAAGACCATGACGGCCAACGGCATCTATGCCATGAGCGCCATCACAGCTCTGACCGCCCAGAACACCACCGGTGTCACCGGTATCTTTGATGTAACTCCTGCATTTTTAGCCGCCCAGCTCGACGCCGTATTTACCGACATACGCCCGGATGCGGTAAAAATCGGCATGGTTTCTTCCGCAGAGCTTATCGAGGTTATTGCAGAAAAACTGACACAGTATGGGGCCGGTCACATAGTGGTCGATCCGGTGATGATGTCCACTTCCGGTTCCAAACTCCTCAAGGACAACGCGATCGATGTTCTGAAGGCAAAACTGCTTCCCCTGGCTGAGATTGTGACGCCGAATATCCCGGAGACCGAACTGCTATCAGACACTGCAATCCGCGATGACAAGGATATGGAAAAAGCCGCGCAGATAATCAGCGGGCGGTACGGCTGCACCGTACTCTGCAAAGGCGGCCACAATTTAAACGACGCCAACGACCTGCTGTATATGAACGGTGAAAAACACTGGTTTTATGGACGCAGAATCGATAATCCCAACACCCATGGAACCGGATGCACCCTTTCCAGCGCTATTGCTTCCAATCTGGCAAAAGGAATGGAACTGACTGCGGCGGTGGAACGGGCAAAAGAATATATCTCCGGCGCTTTGGCAGATATGCTGGATTTGGGCAGGGGACAGGGACCTATGAACCATCTGTTTGAATTAAAAGGGGAATTTGTAGTGTAGATTTTAATATTTTGGCGTAGAAGTTATGTTACTGTCCACAGAACTGCGCTTTTCAGCTGGGCTGTGAACAGTAACGATTTCATCACACTTGCAACAGACTTTGCCATACTTTAAAGAGCCTTAGTGACTTTAAAAATTTTTTGTGGTATAGTAAACTTCCACTTTTATGAAAAGGAGTTGATAATATATGCCACAGATGAACAAAGGCGGTAAATTTATTTTTGGAAAGTCACTGATACGAGAGGACTTAACGATACATCTTCCACTGCAGGCACTCACTGAATACAACGCCACAGCAGAGGGAAAAGTCTATCTTTTTACCGGAAGCAAAATTACCGGCGGTTTCTGAGTGACAAGGAAGAGTTTGTTAGAACCATCAAAATTGGGACACATTCTTTCTGCTAATCCGGCTTTACTGAATTACCAGACTTCGGAGGGCGAGTTTATCAAATACAAAGGACGGTCATATTGCTGGGTAAGTATTTCCAGAACTGGTATAATTCAGTTAAATCAGAATATAATTGATTTTCTTAATCTGGAAATTGGAATGGAGCTGTTATCTATCCGAAGCAGCGATATTGCTTTCACAATGGGTGCCAAAGGACCGCTATTAGAAAAGGCAGAAAACTATGATGGAGAAATCAAAATATATTAAAAACAGGTATCACGTAACATCCGGTATTACTCAAATAAATGTAAAGGTGCAATTGAAGAATCACCTTTTGTCCAGATTAAAATAGACTTTTTTATTTCACTTTTTTAAACGTTTCGATGTGGAAATATGTTGTTTTTGGTTTGTTTCTCTCCTTATTCCCCCCTAGAGTGATCGACTAAACTAAAAGACAGATACAAAAACAGAGCCGGCATGATCTTAATTCCTGTCGGCTCTGCGAACTTCTTATTTTATTCTATTTTCGGCCGGATAACAGATACGGAACCGGAGACTAGAGATACCTCTACTCAAATTCTATCGTAGCCGGCGGCTTCCCGGTACAATCATACAGTACCCTGTTGACCCCCTTCACTTCGTTCACAATCCTGCTCGTCACCTTGCCCAGAACCTCCCAGGGAAGCTCAGCCGATTCGGCAGTCATGAAATCCGACGTTAAAACTGCCCTGAGGGCAATCGCGTAATCATAGGTTCTCTCGTCACCCATACAGCCAACAGAGCGCATATTGGTGATCGCCGCAAAATACTGGCCCAAATCGCCTGCGATGCCTGCCTTATCGATTTCCTCACGGTAAATCGCGTCAGCGTCCTGAACAATTCTCACCTTTTCCGGTGTTACATCACCGATAATTCTCACACCGAGTCCGGGTCCCGGGAACGGCTGACGGAACACAAGTCTCTCCGGAATCCCCAGTTCCAGCCCTGCCTTTCTTACCTCATCCTTGAACAGCATGCGGAGCGGTTCAATGATCTCTTTAAAATCAACATGCTCCGGGAGGCCTCCCACATTGTGGTGGGACTTGATTACCGCCGATTTGCCGAGGCCGGATTCGATGACATCCGGGTAAATTGTCCCCTGGACCAGAAAATCCACCTTACCGATTTTTTTCGCCTCTTCCTCGAACACGCGGATAAATTCTTCTCCTATAATTTTACGTTTCTGTTCCGGATCCGATACCCCGGCCAGCTTCTCATAGAAACGCTCCTGGGCATTCACACGCACGAAGTTTAAATCGTACTGTCCTTCCGGTCCGAATATCGCCTCAACCTCATCTCCCTCATTCTTACGGAGCAGGCCGTGATCGACAAATACGCAGGTTAACTGTTTGCCAATCGCTTTAGCCATCATTACGGCAGCCACGGAGGAGTCCACGCCGCCCGACAGTGCGCAGAGCGCACGGCCGCTTCCGACCTTCTCACGGATTTCACCGATCGTTCTCTCTACGAACGCATCCATCTTCCATTCGCCCGTACATTTGCAGACATTATATACAAAGTTAGAAAGCATCTTCGTACCTTCCTGTGTATGCATAACCTCGGGATGGAACTGGACGGCGTACCAGTTATTTTCCTCACACTCCATGGCCGCAACCGGGCAGACAGGAGTTGTGCCGGTAATCTTGAATCCTTCCGGCGCTTTTTCAATATAATCCGTATGGCTCATCCAGCAGATCGTCTTTGGTGAGACGCCCTCAAACAGCTTGGAAGCCGTATCTACTTCCACCTCTGTCTTACCGTACTCGCTGACAGGAGCCGTTGCCACCTTGCCCCCGAGCAGATGCGCCGTGAGCTGCGCGCCATAGCAGATTCCCAAAATCGGAATACCCAGTTCAAAAATTTCCTTTGGACAGCTGGCAGAGTCTTCCCCGTACACACTGTTCGGTCCGCCGGTAAAAATGATTCCTTTCGGGTTCATTTCCTTAATCTGTTCCAGCGGCATATTGTATGAATGTACTTCACAATACACGTTGCATTCTCTGACTCTTCTGGCAATAAGCTGGTTATACTGGCCGCCAAAGTCCAATACAATAATCATCTCTTTTTCCACGAGTATTCCTCCTAATAATTTCCGTTGGTGAATTTAAATAATGTTAGTGAATCTAAACAATGACCTCAAATTCATAATCATACAGCAGTGTCCTGCCGTAACTATTATCGGCAAAATTGCCATAAATTATAAACTCAGGCCAATTCTCTACAAAGCCGGTCAAACACCTGCCATAACGGCAGTTACATTTCCCGCCTTTAAGCGTACTCTTTATTATAAAATAATGACGGTATATTGACAAGAAGTTTTTTCACGGTTTTACGCCATTTTTCGCCCTATATTTTGTATCTTTGCAACAGTATGGAAAAAATGTCAAACAGCCTCATGCCGGCCTCCGATACCTTAAAGGGCAGAGACAAGCCTGTTTCTGTTCACACGCCTGCCAAAACGCGGCTGGGCTGCGAACAGAAACCAAACCTTGCTTCTGCCCTGATAACTCGTTTTCCGTCCCCGATTGGAGGGTGTCGTGAGGGGAAAATCCGGCCGGAATGAATTGCTGCGGGGACCGT
>NZ_KE993002.1:19201-39879 GCF_000466485.1 [Clostridium] symbiosum ATCC 14940
CCCGTCCGCTGGCCGTACCGGCAGCGTCCTCACCTGCTTAACTAGTTGACATTGCTGTCTGAACCGTTACACTGAAACTACAAGATAAAACCGAGGGTCCATCACTCCATCTCCAAATACTTCTTCACATACTGTCCCGTATAAGATATATCGCTCTTAGCGACCTCCTCCGGCGTTCCCCGGGCAATCACCGTGCCGCCCTTGTCACCGCCTTCCGGTCCGATATCAATCAGATAATCCGCCGTCTTAATCACATCCAGGTTATGTTCAATGACAACGACCGTATTGCCGCCGTCCGACAGTCTGCGCAGAATCTCGATCAGCTTATGGACATCGGCAAAATGCAGTCCCGTCGTCGGCTCATCCAGAATGTAGATCGTCTTTCCGGTTCCTCTCTTGCTCAGCTCCGTCGCCAGCTTGATACGCTGTGCCTCACCGCCCGATAATTCCGTGGACGGCTGCCCCAGGCGGATATAGGAAAGCCCCACATCGTAAAGCGTCTCTATCTTGCGGTAAATCGACGGTACATTCTCGAAAAATTTAAGCGCCTCCTCCACCGTCATGTTCAGAACGTCATAGATGCTCTTTCCCTTGTATTTAACGTCCAGCGTTTCTCTGTTATACCGCTTGCCTCCGCAAACCTCACACGGAACATAGACATCGGGAAGGAAATGCATCTCAATCTTGATAATTCCGTCACCGGTACAGGCCTCACAGCGGCCGCCCTTTTTATTAAAGCTGAAGCGCCCCTTATTATAACCCTTGGCTTTCGCATCGGATGTTGAGGCAAATAAATCACGAATCAAATCAAAGGCACCCGTGTAGGTTGCAGGGTTGGATCGCGGCGTACGGCCAATCGGAGACTGGTCGATCGCGATAATCTTATCAAGCTGCTCCACACCCTCAATCTTCTTATGCCTGCCTGGTATTGTGTGCGCGCGGTTCAGCTTCTTGGCGAGCGCCTTATATAGAATCTCATTCACCAGAGAGCTTTTCCCCGAACCTGATACTCCTGTCACACAGGTCATGACACCGAGCGGGAAGGAGACGTCAATATTCTTCAGGTTATTCTCCGCCGCCCCCTTTACCGTCAGCCAGCCGGTGGGCGTCCTGCGCTCCTTCGGGACGGGTATCCTCTCGCGGCCGCTCAGGTAAGCTCCCGTGATGGATTCCTTACATGCCATAATCTCATCGGCCGTTCCCACCGCAACAACATGGCCTCCATGTTCTCCGGCTCCCGGCCCGATATCCACGATACAGTCGGCCGCACGCATGGTATCTTCATCATGCTCCACCACAAGAACGGAATTGCCGAGATCCCTCAGATGCAGAAGCGTCTGCAGCAGCTTGTCATTATCCCTCTGGTGAAGTCCGATACTCGGCTCGTCCAGAATATAGGCAACACCGACCAGGCCGGAACCAATCTGGGTAGCAAGACGGATACGCTGCGCCTCGCCGCCGGACAGAGTGCCGGTAGCCCTGGACAGGGACAGATAATCAAGGCCCACATTAATCAGGAAAGACACCCTCGCCTTGATCTCCTTCAAAATCGGGGCGCCAATCGTCTCCTGCATCGTCGTAAGCTGAAGCTCGTCCAGAAATTCCCTGTACTTCACAATCGACATATTCGTCGCTTCGTAAATATTCTTATCTCCGACCGTAACGGCCAGTGCTTCCGGCTTCAGACGCTGGCCATGGCAGGCAGGGCAGGGTGTAATTCTCATATATGTCTCGTACTCCGCCTTCATGGATTCGGAAAATGTTTCCCTGTACTTCTTGTTCATGTTCTGTATCAGGCCTTCAAAGGCTATATCGTAAATGCCCTCCCCCCTCTGGCCCTTATAGCGGACTTTTACAATCTTTCCGCCGGTTCCCCCAATCAGGATGTCATGAACCTCCTTTGGGTATTCCTCAAACGGTGTGTCGAGGCTGAAATGGTATTCCTCCGCCAGCGCTTCCAGAATCGCTCCGCTGAAGCTGCCCTTGTCGCAACAGGACTGCCATCCCATCGCGACGATGGCGCCCTGTTTGATGCTGAGGCTCTTATCCGGTATCATCAGGTCTTCGTCAAATTCCATCTTATATCCCAGGCCATAGCAGTCCGGGCAGGCTCCGAAGGGATTATTAAAGGAAAAGCTTCTCGGCTCCACCTCGTCCACACTGATTCCGCAGTCCGGGCAGGAAAAGCTCTGGCTGAACATAATCGGTTCCTGGCCGAAAACATCTACCATCATCAGCCCGCCGGTCAGCCCCATAACCGTGTCTATGGAGTCGGAAAGCCGCTTCTCGATTCCCTCCTTCACCACCAGACGGTCAACCACTATCTCTATATTATGTTTGATATTTTTCTCCAGATCGATGGATTCCGTCAGCTCATATAGGTTCCCATCGATTCTGACACGCACGTAGCCGCTCTTCTTCGCCTGTTC
The DNA here is from genome assembly GCF_000466485.1 of [Clostridium] symbiosum ATCC 14940. GTDB lineage: Bacteria > Bacillota > Clostridia > Lachnospirales > Lachnospiraceae > Otoolea > Otoolea symbiosa. Next base: position 21,631 of record NZ_KE993002.1, read on the forward strand.
CAGGACTTTCTCGTGGCGTCCCTTCCGTCCTCTTACAATCGGGGCCAGAAGCTGTATCCTGGTCTTCTCAGGAAGCGCCATAATCTGATCCACCATCTGATCCACGGTCTGCTTCTTGATCTCACGGCCGCACTTGGGACAATGGGGGATACCAATCCTTGCGTACAGAAGACGCATATAATCATAAATTTCCGTAACCGTCCCAACGGTGGAACGCGGGTTCCGGTTGGTGGACTTCTGGTCAATGGAGATGGCCGGGGAAAGCCCCTCTATGCTCTCCACATCCGGCTTCTCCATCTGGCCCAGGAACTGCCTTGCGTAGGAGGAGAGGGACTCCATGTACCGTCTCTGCCCTTCCGCATAAATCGTATCAAAAGCCAGTGATGATTTACCCGATCCCGACAATCCCGTCAGAACCACCAGCTCATTTCTCGGAATATCCAGTGAAACATTTTTCAGATTGTGCTCATTGGCACCACGGATTTTAATATATTGCTTCGCCATTTTTCTAACTCCTGTGTATACAGAACAGGTTCCATCCATACACTTCCGGCAGTGGGGAACCGTTCCGTTTCATTCAGCATTTTATCTGCTTCCTCTTATTGTTTTAACCTGTCTTAGCTATCCCAGTATATCATATCCGGCTGCGTTTTGCAAACATTTGTTCGGCACATTTTTCCGAATTTTATTGGTTTATTTGGCACGTTATTGGCGATTATGGGAATAACTAAGAAAAAATCCTTTTACAGGCTCCGGAATGGCTACCCCCGGAGTGTAAAAGGATTTCTTTCATTCTTATTTCTTTTCTTTCACCTGATATTACCGCTCTTCCCGGAAATAATTCATGCCGAGATGCGCCGGAATATGGCCGCCCTTATTCTTCCTCATGGAAGAGATGACAAGGACAAGAGCCGTAATCAAGAACGGCAGCGCGTCGAAGAATGCGGTCGGGATTGCATACGTATTCTTCGGTACGTAATATTTCAGTACCCGGAGCGCTCCGAAGATAAAGGAACCGTAAATTACATTCACCGGCTTCCAGGAAGCAAAGATAACGAGCGCTACGGAAATCCATCCCAGCCCCGCCACGCTGTCTCTCAGCCAGACGCCGCTGTTGATAATCATGGAGCAGTACGCCCCGCCGATTCCGCAGATAGCGCCGGAAAGCAGAATGTTGATATAGCGCCATTTTGTAACCTCAATACCGGCCGCGTCGGCGGCTCCCGGATTCTCCCCGATTGCCTGCACATTCAGGCCTACCTGGGTTTTGTACAGATAGATGCTTGCCAGGACGGCAATGACAAGCCCCAGATATACAAACGGATTGTAGGAAAACAGCAGCTCTCCCACCACCGGAATATCACTCAGCCCGGGAATATTAATATTTCTCATCTGAGCCGTGATTGTCTCCGGAAGCTTCAGCGTCCCTCCCTCGGAGCGCTCCAGCATAAACACGCCGATAAAATTGGAAAGCCCGACGCCGAAAATCGTCATGGTAAGACCTGTAACATTCTGGTTTGCCATAAAGGTAACGGTCAGAACTCCGTAAATCAGCGCGCCGAACATGCCTGCAGCCGCAGAGGCCAGAATTGCAACCAGAAAATTATCGGACAGATAACCTGCCATAAACCCGGCACAGGCGCCCAGGGACATCATACCCTCCACACCGAGATTCAGATGCCCTACTTTTTCACTTAAAATCTCTCCAACCGTGCCAAAAAGGAACGGAGTTCCCGCCAGTACCGCTGCCACAAGAAATTTAATTAAGATGTCTCCGCTCATGCCCCGGCACCTCCTTTCCCTCTCATCACAAATTTATACCGTATGAACAGCTCGCATCCCAGAATGAAGAACAGGATAATTCCCTGAAGCACGTCCGCACTGTCTGAGGACAGACCGAAGGAAGACTGCACAACGCTGCTGCCCTTTTCCAGAATGCTGAACAGAACCGTGACAATCAGAATTGCCGGCGGGTTGAGCTGTGCCAGCCATGCCACAATAATTGCGGTAAAGCCAACGCCTCCGGCCACGGCCGTCGTCAGCGTGACGTCTGAACCGGTTGCCTGAACCATTCCGCCGATACCGCATACGGCTCCGGAGAGGAACATCGTGCGAAGAATCACCTTTCTTACATTCATCCCCGCATACCGGGCAGTCTCCTGGCTCTCGCCCACCACGCCGATTTCATATCCCTGTTTGGAATATTTCATATAAACAAATACCAGTACAAGCAGCACAAGGGCAATAATCCAGCCGAACTGGATACCAAACACTTTGTCAAGAGCCGCATTCTTATCAAATCTGGCTATCTTTGCATATCCCTGTGAACCGGGATCGCGCCACGGCCCCTCTCTCAGGAACACGATAATATTGAGGGCTATATAATTCAACATCAATGTGAACAGAGTCTCGTTCGTATCGTATTTTGTCTTGAACCAGGCCGGAATCAGGCCCCAAAGTCCGCCCCCCACGGCTCCTGCGATGAACATGACAATCACCAGCACCCAGTGGTTCCATCCGGAATGAAACAGTGCAAAATAAGACGCGCAGATGCCGCCTGCAATAATCTGTCCCTCCGCGCCGATGTTCCAGAACTTCATCTTAAACGCCAGCGTTACTCCCAGCGACGCGATCAACAGCGGAATCGCAATTTTCACTGTCGCCTGGATGGCCATCCCGCTTCTGAGAGCACCAGTAATAATTGTTTTATAAATGACAAATGGATTCTGTCCGATTATCAGGATAAAAAGCCCGCCGGCCACCAGCGCCAGCAGAATCGCTTCCAGACGCAGGATAAATGTCTCCCTGCTGCCCAGCTCCGCTTTTTTCACTACACGGATTAACGGCTCATTCATGCTTTTTCCTCCTCTTCTGAAATAGGTTCCGGTATTTTATCTTGATCCGCCGAAAGCTCTTGTCCGGATGTCTCTTTCATCGCCTCAGCAGCCTCGGCGCCTGTCATCATCAGACCGATTTGCTCCTTTGTCACCGTCTTCGCATCGACCACTCCGGTTACTTTGCCGTGACAGAGTACCATCAGACGGTCGGACAGTTCCAGAAGCACATCCAGATCCTCACCGATATATATAACGGCGACTCCCTTTTTCTTCTGCTCATTCAGAAGATCATAGATTGTATAGGAGGAGTTGATATCAAGTCCTCTCACCGGATAGGCGGTGATTAATACCTGGGGACTTGACTCGATCTCACGCCCCAGAAGCACCTTCTGGACGTTGCCTCCCGACATCAGGCGGACCGGCGTATCCACTCCGGGCGTCACGATTGCCAGCTTCTCCACCAGCTTCTGCGCCAGCTCCCTGGCAGGCTTTCGTTCCACAAAGGGGCCTTTCCCCTCCGTGTAAGACTTCAGGAGCATATTATCCACCATGCCCATGGATGCCACAAGCCCCATGCCGAGCCTGTCTTCCGGGACAAAGCTCATACTGATTCCAAGCTTTATGATCTCCGCCGGAGTCTTGCCCACGATGTTTTCCTTATGATACAGGATCGCTCCTTTTTTGGCAGTCATCAGGCCGGTCAGCGTCTCGCAGAGTTCCTTCTGCCCGCTTCCCGCCACGCCGGCCACTCCCAGGATTTCCCCTGTCTTAATCTCAAAGGATACATCATCAAGCGCTATAGAACCGTCGCTTTTATCTACAGTCAAATCCACAACCTTTAGTATTGTATCGCGTTTTTCCATCTCAGGGCGCTCGATGTTTAAGCTGACCGGACGGCCCACCATAAGCTCCGTCAGCTTTTTCTCGTTACACTCGCTTGTATTCACCGTATCAATACTCCGGCCTTTTCTCAGAATTGTCACCCGGTCGCTGATGGAAAGCACCTCATGGAGCTTGTGCGTAATAATAATGATGGCACAGCCCTGTTCCTTCATCTTGCGGAGGATGGCAAATAATTTATCCGTCTCCTGCGGAGTCAGAACCGCAGTCGGCTCGTCCAGAATCAGAATCTGGGCTCCTCTATATAATACCTTTAAAATCTCAACCGTCTGCTTCTCACTGACAGACATATCGAAAATTTTCTTTTCAGGTTCGATTTCGAGTCCAAAAGACCGGCTGATCTGCTCAATCTTTTCTTTTAAAGCTTTTCTTCCCAGCCGCTTTCCGCCGGTCCCCAATACAATGTTGTCCATCGCGCTGAATACATCCACCAGTTTGAAATGCTGATGAATCATTCCTATCCCCAGGTTTCTGGAATCCACAGGCGAATTGATCGCCACCTCTTTTCCGCCCACCAGGATCGAACCGGAATCAGGATGATAGATGCCGGAAATCATATTCATAAGCGTTGTCTTACCGGAGCCGTTCTCCCCAAGAAGAGCCATAATTTCCCCGTATTTTACCGACAGGTCGATTTTATCATTGGCGACCACGCTTCCGAATACCTTTGTAATCTGTCTGCACTCAATGGCATACTGCTCTGTCATTTCTTCACCTCTTGTTTCGTTACAATTCACAGCCCCGCCAAAAATGCGTCTCTGCGAACAGTAATATGCTGCGCGATGCCCGCGGGACAGTCGCTGTAAATAGTAACCGTGATTCGGACGGCGTCAAAAAAGGGATGCCGCAAAATGAGAATTTATGTAATTCACCATTTTTAAGCATCCCTCATCTTTCAGCCTGTTTTAGTGGTATTATCTCATTCTGATAACATTATTTCTCAACAACGTTCTTGAAATACCAGTGAATGTTTCCTGTAATATCCGCGTCAGACATATGCTCGCCCTCTGTGCCCACGGTTGTACCGTCGTTGCACTCGATTACGCCGTCAAATACGTCCCATTCGCCGGAAACAATCTTAGCTTTTGCTTCTTCGATCTTCTCTGCTGTGCCTTCTGCACAAAGATCGGATAATGGAGCCAGGTCCACAAGACCTTCTTTTAAACCGCCGAAGTAATTCTCGCCTGTCCATGTCCCGTCAACGAGGCTCTGAACGGCTGATGTATAATATGCGCCCCAGTTCCATACGGTGGAAGTAAGAACTGCCTTAGGGGCATCCTTGCTCATGTCGGAGTTGTAACCAACGCCGTATACTCCGTTTTCCTCAGCCGCAAGCTGTGGGTTGGGTGTATCACAGTGCTGTCCGATTACGTCGCAGCCTTCATTAATTAAAGCTACGGCAGCCTGTTTCTCACCTTCCGGATCATACCAGCTGTTGGTTGTCTTGATATATACGGTCGCATCCGGATTTACAGAGTAAACACCCATGGCAAATGCATTGCATCCGCCTGTAACCTCTGCGTTGTCCTTGCCCCAGGCGCCTACATAACCAATCTTGTTGGACTCTGTCTTAAGGCCTGCTGCAATACCGGATAAGTATCTGGACTGGTAAATTCTTCCGAAGTAGTTATTGAAGTTAACGCCGTTTGATTTATATCCTGTACCATGGGAGAAGATAACCTCCGGGAACTCGTCTGCAAGCGCTTCGCATGCATCCATGTAACCCCAGCTTGTGGCGAAGATAATCTGGCATCCTTCTTCCACGCACTCTCTCATAGCCGTCTCAATTGCAGTCTGATCATCATCCGCTACATTGTTCTTGCGGATAATCTGGCTGTCTTCCAGACCTACTGCTTCCTGCATGGCAACAATGCCAAGATCATGTGCATAAGAATAACCGGAGCCGTCTGCCGGGTTTCCGATATGGATTACGCCGACCTTCAAATCTTCCTTCGGGATTGCCGGCATAACACCCTCTGCCGCCTTAGCCTCTCCTGTCTCTGCTCCTGCTTCTGCTGTCTCTCCGGCTGCTTCTGCCGCTGATTCGGTCTGTGCTGCGGTTGTTTCCTTGCCGGATGAAGATGAACATCCTGTGCAGAGGGAAAGTGCCATAGCTGCTGACAGTACCACGCTTAATACTTTTTTCATTTCTTTCCTCCTCAATAAAAATAAATGAATGTCAATACTGAACAATTATTACATTTTCTCCTAAGTTTTGCAAGAGATTTCACGGAATTTGTCGAGTTTTTTTCATATAACTTGTTTTAACGGCATAAGCCCCGCTTTACCGGGATTGCGGCTCTTCCGAACATTGATAACAACGATAACCTGCACGCTCCGGGTACAGGTAACCGCCTCCAATAAAAAGGGGAGGCTGCTTTACGGGAAATAAAGCAGCCTCTATATGGCACAAATAAAGAATTGTTATCTGAAATTCAAAAATCCGGTCCGGCTATTCTATCGGTTTTTCAGGCCGGATATGGCAAAGCCTCAAAAAAGCCTCCATAGCCTTTGTCATATATCTTCCTTTTTTGCGGGTCATAAAAATTTCCCTGCGCGCCAGAGGGTCTCCGATTTTATAATAAATCAGGGCATCCGTATCGGATACAAGGCTCAAAAGGCTGTTTCGGATAAACGCAATGCCGGAACCGGATTTCGCGACATAAAATGATGTCATAATCTGATCCAGGAATAACTCCACCTTAGGTTCAAAACCGGCATTCCTGCAAATCCCCCTGCTGCGCATACAAATATCGTTTTCCTCTTTTAAAAAGATAAACGGACAGTCCCGGAATGCCTGCATCGGCACCGGCTGTACATCTTTCCCCCTGAACGCGCCGTCCCTGGCCTGCGCAAATGCCATCTGAAAGCTCCGCAGCTTTTTATTTACTTCAAATTCAGCCGGGACGGCCAGAATTATCTGTTCATAGTCGTAGAGATACCGTTCCACCTCATCCCCGGCCGGAATTGCCGTCTCAAGCAAAAGGTCAATCGAATCATCCAGGAGTCCTGCCCGGAGTTCCCTGATATTCCCCTCATGGATTTCCACCGATACGCCCGGATACTTATTCTTAAACCGTTTCAAAAGTCCCGCCAGAAGGTAAGCACAGAAAAAAGAAGAACTGCCTACCGAAAGATGTCCCGTGTTCAAATCCGCCATATCTTTGAAATATGCGTCCATATTCTTCTCAAGACGCATAAACTGTTCCGCGCATTTGATATAATACTCCCCCTCTTTCGTCACGGTAAGGGGGATTGTGCTTCTGTCAAATATCTGGCAGCCGATTTTGGCCTCCGCTTTTCTCACCATGGCGCTTACAGCCGATTGGCTCACAAACAGTTTCTGCGCCGCTTTTGAAAAACTCTTTTCCTGATATACCAGATAAACATATTCCATCTCAACTGACGCCATTGCCTCCCCCTTATCCTTTCACTCCCGGTATCAATCCGCCTGTCCGGTTCTTTGTTCTGACTATCCCAGACTGTAGAATATCGGTCCGCTGGGTCCCAGCGGAATTTTAAACAATACAAACACAATTAAAATGACGCTCCACGCAATTCCCATGACCAGTGAATAGGGCAGCATATTTGAAAACAGGGTTCCCCATCCCGCCTTCTTATCGTATTTCTGCACGTACGATAAAAGAATCATCACATATGGGAACAGAGGAGAAAGCACGTTTGTAATTGAGTCTCCGATTCGGTATGACATCTGCGTAACAGAGGGATGGAGGCCCAGAATCATGAACATCGGAACGAAAATCGGAGCCATGATTGCCCATTTTGCCGATGCACTGCCTATGAACAGGTTGATAATCCCCGAAACAATAATCAGTCCGATAATTAAGCCGATACCCGTGATGCCCGTATTCTCAAGAAACTCGGCGCCTTTAACGGCAAATACGGTAGCCAGATTGCTCTGTGAAAACCAGGAGGTAAACTGTGCCGAGACAAATACAAGCACAATATAACCGCCCATATCCTTCATCGCAGCTATCAGCATATTGACAATATCCTTACTGCTTTTTACCGTGCCTGCCACTCTGCCGTACACAACAGCCGGAACAAAGAACATAATGGTTACAATACTGATAATCCCCTTCATAAGCGGTGAATTATTGCTCATAATCGACCCTGTTTCCGGATCCGCCAGGAATGCATCCGGTCCGATGCAAAGAGCCACGATTGCCAGACAGATTGCGATAAAACAGACACCTGCCCATTTTATTCCCTTTTTCTCCTCCGGCGCAAGATTGGCATCATGCTCCAGGCGGACATCGCCTTTATATTCCCCTAATCTTGGCTCTACAATTTTATCAGTTGTGATTACGCCTGTAAATAATAAAATAAAGGTAGAGATAATGAGGAAATAATAGTTCATTGCAATATTGCCGCTGAATCCCGGATCGATACTCTGGGCGGCCGATATGGTAAACGTTCCGGCCAGAACATCGCTCATGGAGATCAGAAGATTAGCCGCCATACCCGTCGATACGGACGCATATGCCGCAAAAATACCCACAAGAGGGTTTCTCCCCACGGAAAGAAACAGCAGGGCCGCAAGTGGCGGCAGGACAATCCATCCGGCATCTCCGGCCTGGTTTGCCATGATGCCTGCAAACACGACAATAACGGTTACGGTTCTGCCGCTGGCCCTGGCGCCCGCCAGCCGGACCATCGAGGTAAGCCAGCCGCTTTTTTCTGCAAGGCCGCAGCCCAGCATTATAGTCAGCACGGCTCCCAGTGGTGCAAATCCCAGGAAATTACTTGGGAAGTTGATTAATATTTTTTGGAGATTTGCGATTGTTAGCAGGTTAACCGCGGTAATCGTCTCCCCCGTACCGGGATGGACCACGCTGGCTCCGGCAGTAAAATACGAAATAATTAACAGAAGAACGCAGAGAAATGCAAACAGTACAACCGGATCAGGCAGCCTGTTTCCTGCCTTTTCTATTTTTGCAAGGATCCTGATATACATTGGTTCCCTGTCTTTCTCACTCTTTATTCCTGCATTTTCATTCATGATGTTCCCCTCCTCATTAAAATGACGCTTATCCGTTTTCTATTCGAAGTACGGCCTTACCCCTTCAGCCGTTTTCATTCACATTCCTTCGAAAAAATCCGGAACCCTTCTCTTATTCCATCCATATCAAAACCGGACATCAGCATAAGAATCAGAAGCAGTCTTGCTTTTCTTCCGTCCAGAAAGCCGGAACTGATAAGCCCTTTGGAAAGCAGAGACGTCTCCGAACCTGGGTAGCCTGCATAAGTTCCGGTGAGCATGTCCCCCCGGCCGATTCTGGATGCCAGAACTACCGGCATTTTATCCGCAAGCTGTTTCAGTGTCTCCACCAGCTCCGATGGCGTGTGGCCTCCTCCCATCGCTTCCAGAACCAGGCCGTCTATTTTGCAGTCTAGCGCACACTTTAGCAGTTTCCCGTCATCTCCGACAGGAACGGCGTAAATTGGAACGGATACAGGCTGATCCGGTCTTTTCCCATCCACATTCCACTTATTTATTGCAAGTCCGGGGATTCTTCTTTGCAGCGGCTTCATACGGATGCTTGGCTTTCCTTCCGCCAGATACCCGAGAGGTCCGCATTCTGCCGCAAAAGCCTCGGTACTCTGTGGATGAATTTTTCTCACATATAAAGCCGGGTAAATTGCATCATTAAAAACCACCATCACGCCGAGTTCTCTGCACCGGCTGCAGGAGACGGTCCGGATTGCCGCCAGAAGATTGGCCGGCCCGTCTGCTCCCCTCATGTCGGGATTTCGCATTGCGCCTGTCACGGCCACCGGTTTTTCTGAATCCAGCAGCATCTCCAAAGCAAAGGCTGTCTCCTCGATTGTGTCCGTCCCCTGGACCACCACCACGCCCTCTGTCTCCCCCTCTAACAAGGACTGGATTTCGGCCGCTAACCCGATGATATCGCTTATCACCATCGAAGAACTTGATTTTTGCCTGAACGCCTTCACCGTAATATCGGCTTCTTTTTTCACCTCATCAAGTGAATCTATAAAACCTGTCAGATCCCCTATTTGAGGAACCCCGTTTTTCCATGTATAGGCAATCGTCCCTCCCAAAGTCAAAACACTGATATTTTTCAACACATTCCTCTCCTTTACTGTCACTGAGTATTTATTTTGCCGTCCGCTCTCCGTATAATGCGCTGCGCTGCGTATCCGCAATCTGATAGTTAAGCTGCATTTCCTGCGCTGTTTTCACCCCGGCTTTCGTGGTTAGAAACGTTCCTCCGCTCCCCGTTACCCGGCCGTGATCCATAATTCTTTTTCCGCCGGCAAAGCTCATTGCCGCGTCAAGACGTTTCATATCCAATACCGTTATATCGGCATCTGCTCCGATTCCCAGATTTCCTTTTTGGTGCAGCCCGAACGTCTCCGCCGGATTGACCGAGCATTTTTCCACAATCTCTTTCAGTGACAAATATCCAAGCCGGTAAAACGGGAGTAATTTCTGTACCAGTCCGTTTCTGGGAAATCCTCCGCCATCTGTCGCCGCCAGCTCGATTAAGGGGGAGCCGCCAGGTATCCTGCGCTCTGTCAGGCAAGCCGACGCAACCGGGGCCAGATTGGCGGGAAAGCTCACATTTATGTTGGTGTCGCGGCCGGACCAGTATTGGAATGCATCCTCTTTATTTAATAGTACGTTTTCCTCTTTCAGGGATGCAATTGCACAAACGGTTCCGTCCTTCATCGCTTTCGCCAGTCCTGCCTGGGTAGACTCGTAACCAAACATCTTCAGGCAATTGACGGTGATAGCGTCGCAGGGTATTCCATTCCTGCATGCACCGCTGGTTCCGTTGTTTACAGCCATGTGGGAATCCGAAATAATATTCGGATTTTCTCTGAGCATCTGAAATGCGTCTCTCAATTCTTCCAGGTAATGATACCGGTTTCCACGGCAGTAGGCATTAATGTGGGCCATCAGAAGCCTCTGTCCCCGCGCAAATTCAACCGCTTCCTGTAAGCCGTATATATCGCTTCTCTGCTGCGTACTCCCTGCATGGCAGGCTATCATTACTTTTTTAGCATTTGCTTCCTCCACACACAGCCTGGAAGACTCCGGGGTAAGAGGATAATGGCCGCCGAGGATTTTAAGTCCCAGAGAGCCGTTTTTCAGGGATTGCTCCAGAAACCTTCTGACCTGCGTTCTGGAGGGCGACTGTCCAACCTCTCCGGGAAGCACTGCGTCGATACAGCCAACGTTCATTCCGCATCCGTGTGATGAAATCTGGGACGAGATATCGGTCACAGGCCCCGCGTAATCAATAATCGTCGTCACTCCGGTTTTGGCCGCCATATAATACCCGACTCTGCCGCCCAGCAGCTTTGTTACATGCACATGCATGTCGATGACTCCCGGAATCACCGTCAGGCCGGAAACATCGTATGTCTCTTCTCCATGCGGCAGTTCTTTTTCCAGTTCCGCTATCCTGCCTTCTCTTATCCCTATATCAAGACGCTCATCCACATGGTGAACCGGGTCAAATACACGGCCGCCTTTTAATACAACGTCAAATCTCATCTGTTCCTCCGTTCATACCGTCCCGCAGCGCGCTTTGCAGGGACAGGCTCTATTACGCTTCTATACTGAAACTTTCTTTTTCCATCCGTTCTCATGAGGGATGTATTTATTATAACGATTTTCCGGCAGGATATAAAATGTCATAAATACATTCATATAAGTTAGAAACCGCTGTTTATACCTGATTTCTGTTTATGCCCCTTACTCCAGGGCAGAACGATAACCTGCACGCTCCGCGCACAGGTTACCGCCATCAATGAAAATACCCTGGCGGCAATTTAATTCTGCCACCAGGGTATAAGTACATTTTAATATTCATTCAGAGGACAATATTTTATCATTTGGGGACTCTGCATCTAAGCTTCGCAGGTGTCTTTAAGATTCAATCTCCGAGACAATTTCCGCCGTACCAACGGCTCCGGCTTTTTCGTTGAGTATCTCCATAAATTCTTCACCTGTAATCGTCTCTTTTTCCAGGAGATAATCGGCCAGTTCGTGGAGTTTTTTCTCATTTCCCATCAAGATTGATTTTGCCTTCTCATAGGCATCTTTGACCATCTCTATTACTTCATTGTCAATTCTTGATGCAGTTTCCGCAGAACAGGCCAGCGAAGCATCTCCGCCCAGATACGCATTATTCACCGTCTCCAGAGCTACCATGCCGAACTGTTCGCTCATACCATACCGTGTGACCATGGCTCTTGCTATCTTTGTTGCCTGTTCGATATCATTGGATGCGCCGGTCGTAATGGAATGAAAGATCAACTCCTCCGCTGCCCGGCCGCCTGTCAGTGTCACAATCTTATTAAACGCCTCGTCTTTGCTCATCAAAAATCTCTGATCTGCCTCTACCTGCATTGTATATCCGAGCGCACCCGATGTTCTCGGTATAATTGTAATTTTATGAACCGGAGCTGAATGGCTCTGTAAAGCCGCTACTAAGGCATGACCAACTTCATGGTAGGATACAATCTTTTTCTCATCCGTTGAGACGCCGGCGTCTTTTCTCTGATATCCTGCAATTACCGTCTCCACACTTTCTTCCAGATCGGCCTGCGATACGGTCTTCCTTCCCATCCTGACCGCCCTCAGGGCCGCCTCATTAATAATATTGGCAAGCTCCGCTCCGCTGGCACCGCTGGTGGCCCTGGCGATTGCATTGAAATCTACTGTTTCGTCAATTTTCACCTGCTTTGAGTGTACCTTAAGAATTGCCTCCCTGCCCTTCAAATCAGGAAGCTCGGCCGGGATTCTTCTGTCAAAGCGGCCCGGTCTCAGGAGCGCCTTATCCAATGATTCGGGACGGTTGGTTGCGGCCAGAATAACAACACCCTTCCGTCCGTCAAATCCATCCATCTCTGTAAGAAGCTGGTTTAATGTCTGTTCCCGCTCATCATTGCCTCCCATGCCTGCACCGTCACGCTTCTTACCAATTGTATCGATCTCGTCAATAAATACGATACAGGGTGCTTTTTCATTCGCCTGCTTGAAGAGATCGCGGACTTTTGCAGCGCCCATTCCCACAAACATTTCTACGAATTCCGATCCGGATATTGAGAAAAACGGAACATGCGCTTCACCCGCAACCGCTTTTGCAAGGAGCGTCTTACCGGTTCCCGGAGGGCCTACAAGCAAAGCTCCTTTCGGAAGTATAGCGCCAATCTCCGCATACTTCTGGGGATTATGCAGGAAATCGACAATTTCCTGCAGCGCCTCCTTGGCCTCGTCCTGGCCGGCCACATCGGCAAATGTCTTGCCTGTCTCCGATTCCGCGTAAATTTTCGCATTGGACTTTCCAAATGTCATTGCGTTGCCTCCGCCCATCCGTTTCATCATTGCACGGCTCATCAGCTGGCCAAGTCCAATAAAAATAATCAGCGGAAGAATCCAGGTAACCAGAAAATTCAGAAGAGGGGATGCCTGGGTCGGAATCTCAGAGCTGTATTTCACTACGCCGGCATCCGTAATCCGCTGCTGCAAATCGTCTCCCGGAAATGAACCTGTCTTATAGTTAATTTTCCACTTACTGTCTTTCAGAGTGTATACTATTTCGCCATTCGTAGTTACATAAACCTCATCTACATTTTTCTTGTTCAGTTCATCTACAAACTGATCGTATCTGACCTGCTCCGTCCGGTCCATCAGGGACGGAAAAATAAAAATATTAAGCAGCATCAATACCAGCATGACCAGTCCATAATAATATAGGAAAGATTTTTTAGGTGCTTTATTGCCGTCGTTGCTCTCTTTCATGTTGTTCTCCTCTTATTTGTATCATTGTTTTATATAATAACCATATCAGGCGCTTTTTAAAATTGGCGGAGTTTTGTACGAATCTCCTTCAATTTTTTCATCGCACTGATTTATTAAATATATACCTCTTATATTTATATTTGTCAATATTTAATAGTCAATATTTATTTACTTTTAATAAATATTGACTTGTATTTCGAAATATGCTAGGATGTGAACGTGGGCTAATCATCTGATTCCCTACTAATATGCTTGTAATTAACTTTATATTTTATTTGGAGGAGTTATTTATGGAGAATATAGAAAACAGAATAAATTGTGAAAGCGGCGGAAGACCGGACATTAATTCCGTGGGTGTACATTTTCTTGAATTTGCCGTTGCTTTCCTTACTCTGGCCAAATGCCAGTACCAGCATGAAAATGACGTCAAAGTAAATTCCCTCCCCTTTTTCACCCTGGTGGCACTTGATAATTGGGCTGATGTGGATTATACCATGTCGGAACTTGCCGATAAATTACAGATAACCAAGCAGCAGCTTTCCAAAATGATCAATGTTTTAGAGGAAAAGGAACTGGTGGAGCGCATCCACGATAAGGAAAACCGTCGGCGTGTTTATATCCGTATCTGTGACCGCGGCCGTGCGATGATGGACGATATAAAAAGGGGGATGCTTGAATCAACTCTTTACGGACTCAGTTCCTATACGGATGAAGAACTCAGGGAGATGGATTACTGCATACGAAAGCTGACGGAATTGATGGAGAAATTTAATATAGGCAATTGCGGGGATGCAGATGAATAGAGCCCGGTAGCGGTAAGTTAGTTTATCCGGCGATTTATATACGGCAGATGCAGATTATGAACAAAAGCATAATCTGCATCTGCCGCATTCTTGTATATTTATGTAATTCAAAATATAATTTTCTTCAGCTCTTCTTTCCATTCATTGTCGGCTTCTATAATTTTCCTTATCCGAAGTATAATGACCTCGTAATGCAATTAGGAATTTCGAAAAATATTTCAAAAAGAAAAAAGGAGAGTGCATTAATTATGAGAAAGCAGACTAAATTAGTTGCAGTTTTATCTGCAGCAGCTTTACTCGCTATGGGTGCTTCCATGACATCTTTCGCCGCTGGTTGGGAAAAAGATGACGCTGGTATCTGGCACTATTATGACAGCGATGATGAGATGGTAACCGATGAGTGGAAAAAGGATGGTGCTTACTGGTTCTATCTTGACGAAGACGGCGAAATGCTTACAGACAGCTGGGTTGATGATGAATATTACGTAGACGGTGACGGACGTATGCTCGTAAATTCCTGGATTAAGACTCTGGCTGATGATGAGGAAGATGATCCGGATGACGGTGGTGAGCATTGGTATTACTTCGGAAACAAAGGTAAGAAAGTTACTGATGATTCCAAGAAGATCAATGGAAAGACATACTACTTCAACGAAGACGGTGAGATGTTAACAGGCTGGCACCAGGATGGCGATGACGCTTTCTATTTAGGTGGTGAAGACGAAGGCTGGAGAGCTGAGAGCCAGTGGTTATGGCTTGAGAAATCCGGACTCGACGAAGATGACTTAGATGATGATGACAACCTGGAAGTTGTTCTCGGCTGTACAGAAGATGACGACTGCGATGACGAAGGTTGGTATTACTTCCAGTCTTCCGGTAAAGTTTATACCGGCGCAAACAAGAAAAAGATTAATGGAAGATACTATATGTTCAACAATCATGGTCAGATGCTGTATGAGTGGATTAACGGTACGGCAAAGACTGTAAGCTCAAATGCGCAGCTTGATGGTGTGGCAAGTGCCGGTTCCGCAAGCGTTGAGGATATGAGATACTACAACGCTGTTGAAGAAGGCTGGAGAGCAGACGGCTGGTATGAAATGGATGGTTCTGAAGACGTAGGTACAGATGGTGATACAGACTGGTACTACGTAGATGACGGTGAAATCAAATACGCTGATGGCGGTTATAAAGACGAAGCCACTTACGATGAAGATGGTAAGATGGTTTACGTTCAGAGAATCAAAATCAATGGAAAATATTTTGCATTCAATGAAAAAGGCCAGATGCAGGATGGTTTACAGTATATCAACGCTGACAGCGGCTTCTACTACTTCGACGAGAATGGCTACCAGAAGACAGGCCGTGTAACAAGTGTAGAGTGTGATGATGATGATTACACCTTCTACTTCAACACTAAGAACGGTAAGAATGGTCAGGGCTACAAGGGACTGAAAGATGACTATCTGTACTTTAACGGTAAGAGACTGGATGCTGATGATGATTACAGACTCTATTACTATGATGGAGACATCTATCTGGTAAATAAAAAGGGTAAAGTTCAGAAATCTTCCAAGAAGTATGACCTTGAAAACAAGGGAATTGCTGAGGATGATGTAGAAGTAACAATTAGTGGCAAGAAAGTTACCAAGATTAAAGGTTCCAATTTTGAGTATACTGATGATGAATTAGTTGCTGAAATGATTAACGAAATCAACGGTAATTATGAAAATGTTACTGACGATATGATCTTATCAGTACCGTTTATCCAGCTTTACGATGATGACCTTTACACTTATACCGAAATCAAGGAAAATTCAACCCCAACAGAAGGTTGGTTAGGACTTAACAACCCAAATAAATAAATTTTATAACAATTCAAAATTCTATGATTAAAAATGGGCGGTGGAAAATCCACCGTCCATTTTAAATAAATTATTCAGCTGTTAATTCACCTAAAAAGTCACCATCTGCAGCAGCTCTGGTTAATGGTTTTTCAGTCCAATCACCATCATACAGTGCAATATGCGGCCATTCATATACAAACAGAGTACCATCGTTGAATGCTGGTTTCGTCAGTTCTTTATCTGTATAAAGTCCTTCAACCGTATCACCGTTACCGAATTTTACGTAAAGATCATCGCCATTTTCTTCGATATCATATTTCTTGGAAGAGGATTTCTGACTCTTACCAGATGCATTGCAAGATAGTATCTGAATGATACTGTATATTAGGAAACGAATCAATTCTAAAATCACGTTTATATTAATTGCTTTTTATATAGTTTCAATCATATCGCGAAATGAAATTAGAAAAATATGTCTGGACTGTGCTGCTTTCGCAATACAATCCTGTGTAAATGAATCTTTAGCAAAAATGTAATACCATTTCTTTTCCATATAGAACAGGGAGCCTTGTGCTAATAAATCATTCAACACATCACACCCAACCGGGGCGTTCTGCCATTTACATTCACCCAGAAGAATATTATCATCATCAATTGCTGCAATATCTATTTCCTCCTGGCGTTTTTCGACAGGATTATTCCCCCACCAACGTCCGGATTTACTGTAAATAAACGGAGCTTCTGCTATAATTTGAGGCAGGTAAAGATACTGCCGACATATCTCTTCAAAGACCAGGCCCATATAATGATTCAACTGAGGTTTTACCTGTTTTTCATAGATGATACTTCCAATGCCCCGAACAATTCCGCTGATATTCGGACTCACAAAGCGATACCAAAAACGGAACATCTGATCCTCCAATAAATAAATTGTTTTCCGGCTGGATTCCTTTTCCGTAATGGGAACTTCCTTTCGGACGATTCCCAGTTCAATCAGCGCCTGTAAGAGGTTGCTTGCAGCGCCGGTTTCTATCCCAGCCTTTGTTGCAATTTCATTCATTTTACTGGCACCGCCGGCAATGGCGCCTATGACAGAATTATATGTGGACGGATCACGGAGTTCCTGTTTTAAAAGGTTGGAAGGTTCCTCGTAGAGACGGCCGCTTTCTGTAAAAAAAAGCTCCACAATATTTTCGTCCAAAGTCAACTTGGATGAAATGCGGCTGATATACTCCGGTATACCTCCAGTAATTCCATATAGGATTGCCTGTTCTTCCGATGAAAAGGAAGGACACATCGCCCTAGTCTCAAAAAAGGTGAAAGGATGGATTTTAAACTGAGCTGTTCTTCGTCCATAGAGAGGGCTCTGGTATCCTAAAACCTGATGTTCCATAAAACTCATAGAAGAACCGCAAAGAATTAGGAAGAGCTGGCTGTTTTGCCAGCTATGGTCTATATGTGCCTGCAAAAGGGACGAGATAGCCTTATAACTTGATGCAAGATATGGATATTCATCAATTACCAGTATAAGGCGTCTTTCCATGCAGATTCCGTCAATATACGTCAAAAGCTCATCATAGCTTGAGAATGATGGAGATGGGGCATTCGGATTGACGGTTTGGAAAACGGCTTTGGAAAATTGCTTTAGATTCTCCTGACCGGTTGCTTCAGATGCGACAAAAAATATAGTCTCTTTATCACGACAAAATTCATTAATCAGAGTTGTTTTCCCAACGCGCCTTCTTCCGTAAAAAACGGCCAGTTCAAATTGGGCGCTTGAGTACATACTCTCTAGCTTATTTAATTCACGCTGTCTTCCAACAAACATATAGTTCTCCTTTATCTATATCTAAATTACTAATTTATAATTTAGTAATTTTATCATAAGCTAATTCGTGATTTTTGTCAAGGGTTTAAATCTAAAACCAAATTCAACAGGAGTGTTTGCCTTTAAATAATTATTCATATAAATGTCTTATAAAATTTCTGTTTTCGATTACCTTTATTCAATAATTACATCTTTTCTTACTTTTCCATATCCGAAGTATAATGACCTCGTAATG
>NZ_KE993003.1:0-10857 GCF_000466485.1 [Clostridium] symbiosum ATCC 14940
AATTCATTCCGGCCGGATTCCCCCCTCACGATAATCTCCCACGGGGACGGAAGACTCAGTGAACTGTCCCCTTTGCCCACTCACCACACCGGACATGGTCCGTTCCGGACGCATCCTCCAAACCTCAGTTAAATTTCCAATTTCAGCCTTCAAATACTTGACATTATCAAATAATCCATTATATTTGATAATATCAAGTATTTGAAAGGAGAACAGAATGGAGCAGACATTTGCTTACTATACTACTATATTCAGGGAAGATTTCACGCTTTTTTGCAAGTCGGAGCTTCAGAAGGAGGGCATTTCCCTCGGACTTTTATATTTCGTGATCTATATCGGAAAGAAACCGGGCTGCTCCCAGAGGGAGCTGGCTGCGGCTGTGCGGGCGGACGAGGGATATGCGGCGCGTTCCGTCGAAAAGCTGCTTCAGGACGGCTTTATAGAGCGCAGGCGCCACGAAAAGGATAAACGGATGGCGATTCTGACTCTGACCAAGAAGGGAGAAAAGACTTTTGAAAAGGCACATTCCCTGTTCCACGAATGGGATGACAAGGTACTCTCGTCCTTGCAGGAAGAAGAGAAAAAGCAGTTGTTTACCCTTCTCCAAAAGCTGGGAAAGACGAAGGAGGCTCATTTATGTATGAAAAAATAAACGAGCCCCTTTCAATCCGCGGGCTGAAACTTAAAAACAGAATCATATTTGCGCCTACAACGATGGGACTTTCAGAAGAGGAGTATTTGGAGCGGCTGGGAATAATAGCGGCCGGGGGAGCGGCGATGCTGGTGATCGGTGACGTTCCGGTTTTAAGGCACAGTCTTTTTGCGAAATCACTCTACAGCACAAAAGGATTTGAATTTTACCGCAGAGTGACGGAGGTCATACATAAAAACGGGGCAAAGGCCTGCGCTCAGCTACATGTTTCGGATTCCGATATAAAAGGAATGCTGCGCTACGTGCCCGGAATGCTGATGAAGAGAATTACGCCGGACCGGCTGCGCGAGCTGATGAATGAGAGGACAGGCCCTTATATTACCGGGATACCGGAATCTAAAATAGGAAAGATTACCGCATCCTTTGGAGATGCGGCGGTTTTGGCCGGAAAAGCCGGCTTTGACATGATTCAGGTTCATGGGGACAGGATGTGCGGAAGCTTCAGTTCCTCCGTATTCAATCATAGAACCGACTCCTACGGCGCAAGTGCGGCCAACAGGGCCAAATTTGCCTGTGAGTGTATTGCAGCCGTCAGACAGGCTCTTCCCGATATGCCTGTCGAATACAAACTGGCAGTGCGTCAGGAAAATCCGCATTATGGCAATGCCGGAATTCTGGTGGAGGAGCTGCCTGTTTTCCTGCCTCTTCTGGAGAAGGCGGGTGTTGACAGTTATCATGTTGCGCTGGCGGACCATTCCTCCCTTTCAGATACGATTCCTCCAAAATCCCACCCCTATTTTTCCGGAGAGGGCTGCTTTTTAAAATACTGTGATGAAGTGAAGAAATATTCTTCCCTTCCGGTCTGCGCGGTCGGAGGGCTGACAAATCCGGATTTTGTGGAGGAGCAGTTAACACGGTCCAGGATTGATTATGCCGCAATGAGCCGTCAGTTGATTGCGGATCCCGAATGGCCAAATAAAACAGCAGGAAAAAACCAGGATAAGATCCGGTTCTGTGTACGCTGCAACCGGGAATGCCTGGGAGGGATGATGGAGCATCGGGGAGTACACTGTATCTATGATAAAAAGAAGGAGGATGTGCAATGAAATATGCAATTGTATACAGCAGCCGGACCGGCAATACCAGACAGTTGGCCGAAAAAGCGTTTGAAGTACTTGGAGAAAGGGAAGGCGGAGAGTGCGTTTACTTTGGAGAAGTACCGGCCGGACCGCTTGAGGGAGCAACCGCACAGCGGTTCAGGGAAGCCGAAATATTGTATGCGGGGTTTTGGACCGACAAAGGAAATGCAGACAGCGGTATACTCAGTTTATTTAAAGAGCTGGGGAAGACGGATAATATGCCGCCGGAGATTATTTTGTTCGGCACTGCCGGCTTTGGTGCGGATCAGGCCTATTATGACAGGATTATTCAGGCTGCTGCCTGTGAGCTTCCGGAATCCGTCAAATTAAAAGCTTCATTTATGTGTCAGGGAAAAATGCAGCAGGGTGTGCTGGAACGATACAGGAGTATGCTGGAAGCAAATCCGCAGGACGGACGGGCAAAGCTTATGGTGGATAACTACCATGCGGCTCTGACACATCCGGACGGGACGGATATGGCCGCCTTTCAACATTTTCTTATCTCTTCCGTCCCGGCTGCTGGCATGGGGGAATAGCTCTTTGTTACAGAGCTTTAATTTTCTCACTCAGGGACGCTGCCGGAGGATAGAAAGGGAGGCTGAAAAAGCAGAATCTGTGCTTTTTCAGCCTCCCTTTTACAGTGCGCCCGGCGGCGCACGTCTCTAACCGGTGAAAGTCCGGAATCCGCCTGGTGGTGGGAAGGATATAGCCGAAGGCAAGGGTGTTCATCGTGAGGTGAAATCTGAAGGAAGCCGGATGTGGGGAACATACTAACCCATGGGCAAATCTCTGGTCTGACGGACAGAAATCACATCAGGCCATGCGTGAGGGTAAGGCTGCTGAACAAGTCGAAGTCCAATAACCACACGGAATCACGTATGGTAAATGTGGCAGATAGATGGAGAGAAAGAGACGTGTGGTACCCGGGGAGGTCTGTGCGGAATGTCCTGAAAGGGATAACCATTATCGAAAGATAGTGCTGAACGTACAGAAGTCAGCCGAGGTCGTAGTAGTCGAGAGATGAAGGACCGAATCAACAGGAGTCTTTAGTACAACTGGGAAAGGAGGAAAGAACATTGGGTACAGAAAACAAAGATAGCTGCTCGCAAAGAGATAGCGCGGAACGTGAAGGGTATGTGAGAGCGCACCGTTCTTTCCGCCGGATATGGAAGGAAAGGGACAGTGCACAGCCGGAACTCTTGGAGGAGATACTGGAGAAGGGAAACCTTAACAGAGCTTTTAAGAGAGTAAAGGCAAACAAGGGAGCGCCAGGAATCGACGGGATTACCGTGGAGGAAATAGGCGCATACCTGAGGAAAAACCAGAAAGAACTTATCGAGAGAATCAGAAGGGGAAAGTACACCCCCGATCCGGTAAGACGAGTGGAGATTCCCAAGCCAGACGGTGGAATACGAAAGCTAGGTATTCCAACCGTAAAAGACCGCATTTTCCAACAAGCCATAACACAGCGCCTTACACCGGTCTATGAGCCGTTGTTCTCGGAGAACAGTTACGGTTATCGCCCGGGAAGAAGCGCGAAAGATGCCATTCAGAAGGTGAAAGAGTATGCAGAGCAGGGATATATCCATGCGGTAGCATTGGACTTGTCGAAATACTTTGATACCCTGAACCATGAGATACTCCTGAATATCCTGCGCAGAAATGTGAGGGACGAAAGGGTAATCCAGTGGATTAAGAGGTACTTAAAGAGTGGCGTGATGGAAAATGGAGTAGTCATGGAAACAGAAGAAGGTTCGCCGCAAGGAGGAAATCTTTCCCCCCTGCTGGCAAACATCTATCTGAATGAGTTTGACCAGGAGTATCAGAAGTGTGGAGTTGTATTTGTCCGTTACGCGGACGACATCGTGCTGCTGGCGAAAAGCGAGAGAGCTGCCAAGAGACTGCTGGAGACGAGCACGAAATATCTGGAAGGGCCGCTGAAATTGAAAGTGAACCAAGAGAAAAGCCGTGTAGTCAGCGTGTTTGCAATCCGAACTTTTAAATTCCTTGGCTTTACATTGGGAAAGAACGGAAAGGGCATATATGTCCGGGTTCATGGAAAGTCATGGAAGAAAATGAAGTCAAAGCTGAAAGAACTTAGTTCGCGAAGGTCAGTTCAGAGCATACGCCCTGCATTAGCAAAGATAAAAGTGTATATGTGTGGCTGGCTGAATTATTACGGGATTGCGGAAATGAAGAACCGAATAGAAGAACTCAATAAGTGGCTATACCACAGAATCCGAATGTGTATATGGAAACAATGGAAGAAACCGAGAAGCAAGGTGAAGAACCTGCGGAAAATGGGAGTGCCGGAAGATTTGGCATGGCAGGCAGGAAACAGCCGGAGAGGATATTGGTTTACCACGCAAACGGTAGCGGTAAATATGGCAATGACAAAAGAAAGACTGATAAGCAGTGGCTTTTATGATTTAGCCATAGCTTATCAGTCTGTGCACGTCAACTGTTGAAACCGCCGTGTACCGAACGGTACGCACGGTGGTGTGAGAGGACGGCGGTTAATCACCGCCTCCTACTCGATTGCACTTATCCGTTGGGACCTGCCGGCACTATCGGAATTGTGTTACCGTCTCCGGAAGACCTGGGATAAGAGTAGTATTCATATGGCTTAGAATAAGGAGCCGTTGTTTCCGGTATATAACCGGGACCAAATGGGATATCGCTTCCGTCCGTCTGAGACGGATCAATAATTGTGGAGGAGCCGTTATGCACCGTACAGTAATCCGGCATTGCATAGTAGGAATCGTCCGTAACGCCTTCATCGGCAGGCAGTGCCATAAAGGTCCGCGCTTCCTGCTGATCGGGAGGACAGAAGGCCGTGGGCCGTCCGCCTGATACTGCGCATACGGTAACTCTCACATGGTGATCACAGGCTTCGGTCGGTGCGGTGCCTTTGGCAAAATATTCGGTGTAAACGGCATTGCCTCTTGGGTCGCTGCTGCACACGCCCGGTACTGCAAGCTTGCCTGATTTCCTGCATACCTGGGCTGTCTCAATGCCGTCAGGCATTGGGAAACCAGGATCGGACATGCCGTCATGGACCCGTGTCATAATCTTTCTCCAAATACGTTTGGCAAAGCTGGTTCCCCCGTTCCTTGAACCGTGTTCGTCCTTCAGCTTCTGATTGTTGTCACAGCCTCCCCAGATTCCGGCAGTATAATAAGGAGAGTATCCCACGAACCAGATATCGTTATTATCGGAGGTAGTACCGCTCTTTCCGGCTGTCGTCATGCCGGGGATGGCGGCGGAGCTGCCGGTCGCATTAATGCCTGCGCCGGGCCGTGTATACATGACATTACTCTGCATTACATCGGTCATTGCGTCAGTCAGAAGGAAGGCAGTGGACTCCTTTAATGCCTGCCTTGTCTCAGGTACATTCTCGATCAGAACTTTTCCGTTGCGATCCAGAATCCTTGTAAAGAAAATCGGTTTCGTATAAGTGCCGTGATTTGCAATAGCAGCAAATGCATTCGTCAGTTCCAGCGTGGAAACGCCCTTCGTGATACCGCCGAGGGCGGTTGAAAGGTTTAAGTCGGAGGAGACAAGGCTTGTGATTCCCAGCTTTTCCGCATACTCCACACCAAGCTGCGGCGTGACCGTCTCCGCCATACAGCGCAGAGCGATAATATTCATAGAGTAAACAATACCGTCCCGGATGGAATGATATCCTTTATAATCGCCGCCCCACCAGTTTTTAAAGGTTTTGCTTCCCACCGTATAAGGCGCATCGTAGTATACACTGGCAAGTGTGGCGCCGCACGTATCGATGGCGGGAGCAAATGCAGTTATGACTTTAAAGGTGGAGCCGGGCTGTTTCAATGTATTCGTAGCGCGGTTCAGTGTCCGGTTGGCTTTTTTCTCGCCCCGCCCGCCGCTGATGGCCTTGACATAACCGGTTGACTGTTCAATCAGAACAAAGGATGCCTGTGGCTGTAGCGTGATATTCGAGGATTCTCCGATGATCTTATCGCCGTCCTTCAGCAGTGATGCCTTATATTCGTCGATTGCCGCCTGTATCTCAGCCTCACTGTCGAAAAGTCCGTCATAGCTTGTCTTCCCTTTGACCTGTCGGAAATAAGTTCTCATTGTCTCCTGTGAAAAATGCTCGGTGGTACCGTCCGCATGGGTGATAGACAGCCTGTATTCCACGGACAGACGCGCCGCATCGTAATTCTCAGGGTTGTTGATTTCCTCGTCGACAATGGCCTGAATCGCCGGATCCTGCGGTGTCTCAATCTGAAGGCCGCCGCTGAACAAGAGATTGGAGGCCTGTGTGTCGGTGTAGCCGAATTCTTCCTTCAGGGCGTCTGTGACCTGCTCAATCAGCTCGTCCGTATAATAAGAATACGGTGTGGAGCTTTCTTTGATGGCAAGATCCACATTCTGGATACGTGAATAGACATCGTCGGCCAGAGCTTCTTCCTGCTCTTCCTTTGTGATGTAGCCCTGATTGTACATCTCCTGAAGAATGACCTCACGCCGCTCGGCATTGGCATCAGGGCCGGATACGGGATTCAGCTTGGAAGGATTCTTTGTGATTCCTGCGATAACCGCGCATTCGGAAAGCGTCAGATCTGAGACGTCCTTATTAAAATAGCGCAGCGCCGCCGATTTGACTCCGAGGGTGTTCTTTCCCAGGTTAATCGTGTTCAGGTAATTGGTCAGGATTATTTTACGATCCACATTTTTCGTCAGCTGCAGGGCCAGATACTGTTCCTGTATTTTACGTTCAATCTTGGCGCCGTCGCTTGTCTCCATACCGCCGTTAAAAACGGTGTTCTTAATCAGCTGCTGAGTCAGGGTGCTGGCGCCTCCGCTGTAATTATGTGTCAGGACGCCCACCGCCGCCCTGGTTATCGATCGGAGATCAATTCCGTTATGCTGCCAGAAACGGGAATCTTCAATAGCCACAAAGGCATCGATCAGATCCTGCGGCAGCTCGTCATAGGTAGCCTCAATACGGTTGGCATCGGTTCCGATCAGAGTATCGGTTACCTCCCCGTTGGCGTTATAGATAGTGGAAAAATAGCCGCTTGGCGCAAAGCTGTCCGGATTGAAATCCGGCGCGCTGTCGATAATGCCTTTAAACATTCCGATTCCGGTGCTGATTCCCGTGACGGCCACAAAGAGAAACAGGACAAAAACCGTTTTAAAAAATGATAAAAATACTTTATTCGTATATTTTTTCTTCCGGGAGCTGGCTGCCTTTATTCTTCGTTTTGTAGATTTTCTGCCATAGTTCATAGGAGCCTCCTTTATAAGCTATCATTATAGCAAATTGTTCCTGATAAATAAATACTATTGTCATGAAATTTTTTTACGTTATTATGAATGGAGGACATCTTTTTGTGGTAAGGCCCGGCCTTAAATATGGAAAGAAACGGGGAGCAGGAGGTAAAAGATGAGAGACAGGTACAGAGTTTTATATAGAGGCGGAGAGGGAGAAACCGTTGAAAAAAAATCCAGGTTTATAGCCACAATCCGGCCGGTGGAATCGGAGGAGGAGGCTGCGGCATTTATAGCGATGATGAAGAAACAATACTGGGATGCATCACACAACTGTTCTGCATTTACGGTGGGAGAGAACAATGAGGTAACCAGATGCAGCGATGACGGCGAACCGGCCCAGACGGCGGGGCGGCCGATGCTGGATGTGCTTCTGGGAGAAGAAATCCATAACGTCTGCGCGGTTGTAACCCGGTATTTCGGGGGAACACTTCTGGGAACCGGGGGCCTGGTCAGAGCCTATTCCCAGGCTGTGAAAGAGGGACTTAATCAATGTGTGGTCCTGGAGAAAATACTGGCCGAGAAACTGGTGATAAAGACGGACTATAGCGATTTAGGGAAAATCCAGTATATTCTCGGAGAACAGAAAATAACAATCCTCGACAGCGATTACAGTGATTCGGTTGCGGTTACGGTCCTGGCTCCGGTCTCAGAAGCGGACGGACTTAAGAAAAAGCTGACGGAGGGAACTGCCGGCCGGTGCCGGACAGAGCTGCTGGACAAAGTATATTACGGGGAAAACGGCAAAGAAATAGTGATTTTGTAAGTGTTATATGAAAAATTTCATTCGGATTCCCCTTGAACTCTTCTTTATTTAATGTTAAAATGAATAACTGTGTAAAAATATGTAAAAAAAACACAGCAGCTGTTTGACAGGAAAGAGAGATAGATTAGATTATGAATATGAAACGTGAAGATGTCAGAAACATTGCAATTATTGCTCACGTCGATCATGGCAAGACTACCCTGGTGGATCAATTACTGAGACAGAGCGGAATATTCCGCGAGAACCAGGTAGTTTGTGACCGTGTTATGGACTCCAATGATATTGAGCGGGAGCGCGGTATTACAATTTTATCAAAAAATACTGCGGTCAATTATAATGGTACGAAAATCAACATCATTGATACGCCGGGCCATGCCGATTTCGGCGGCGAGGTTGAGCGGGTTCTTAAGATGGTTAACGGCGTTGTCCTTGTTGTGGACGCATATGAGGGCGCGATGCCTCAGACGAAATTTGTTCTGAGAAAGGCACTGGATCTGGATCTTCCGGTTATAGTCTGCATCAATAAAATAGACCGCCCTGAAGCCAGACCGGATGATGTGGTGGATGAGATTCTGGAATTGTTTATGGATCTGGATGCATCTGATGAACAGTTGGAGTGCCCGTTTATTTACGCATCTGCAAGAGCCGGATTTGCCAAAAAGGATATCAATGATCCGGAAGAGGACATGTCCGCGCTTTTTGAGACGATTCTTGAATATATTCCGGCTCCGGAAGGAGATCCGGAGGCTGAGCCCCAGGTTCTGATCAGCACCATTGATTATAATGAGTATGTGGGAAGAATCGGTGTCGGCAAAGTGGATAACGGAACCCTCAAAGTAAATCAGGAATGTGTGATTGTGAACCATCATGAGCCTGACAAATTCCGCAAGGTGAAGATCGGCAAGCTGTATGAGTTTGAAGGTCTTAACAAAGTGGAGGTGACGGAGGCGGGGATTGGCTCGATCGTAGCGATTTCCGGTATTGCGGATATCCATATCGGCGACACCATCTGTTCTCCGTTAAACCCGGAGGCCATTCCGTTCCAGAAAATATCCGAGCCGACCATTGCCATGGATTTTATGGTAAACGACAGCCCTCTGGCAGGCCAGGAGGGGAAATATATCACTTCCCGCCACATCAGGGAAAGATTGTTCCGGGAGCTTAACACGGACGTCAGCCTCCGGGTGGAGGAAACGGATTCTCCCGACTGTTTTAAAGTTTCGGGCCGCGGCGAACTTCACCTGTCGGTCCTCATTGAAAATATGAGAAGAGAAGGCTTTGAATTTGCAGTCAGCAAGGCGGAGGTTCTCTATCATTACGACGAGAGGAACAGAAAACTGGAGCCGATGGAGATCGCCTATATCGATGTTCCGGAAGAGTTTACCGGCGCCGTTATCCAGAAGCTTACAAGCCGCAAGGGTGAGCTTCAGGGCATGAGCCCGATCGGCGGAGGATATACCAGACTTGAATTTGCCATTCCGTCCAGGGGGCTGATTGGTTACCGTGGCGAGTTTATGACCGATACAAAAGGAAACGGTATTCTGAACACCAGCTTTGACGGATACGGCCCCTTTAAGGGCGAGCTTAATTACCGCAAGCAGGGCTCGCTGATTGCCTTTGAGGCAGGCGAATCCATTACCTACGGCCTTTTCAATGCACAGGAGAGGGGAATCCTCTTTATCGGGCCGGGCGTAAAGGTTTATTCCGGTATGATTATCGGACAGAGCGCGAAGCCTGAGGATATTGAGCTGAACGTCTGCAAGACGAAAAAGCTGACCAATACACGTTCTTCCAGCGCCGATGAAGCGCTCAGGCTGACTACGCCAAAAGAGATGAGCCTGGAACAGTGCCTGGACTTTATCGATACGGATGAGCTTCTCGAAGTAACGCCCACAAGCCTGCGTATCCGCAAAAAAATCCTCGATCCGACAATGAGAAAGAGGTCCGCAATCAGCAGAAAAGATAAAGGCTGATTGGGGAAAAGCCTGATATGACAGGCCGCTGAGCCGTATAAATTAAATAAAAACGACAGGGGACGCTTTTCTGGGCGTCCCTTTTTGTCTCCTCCGATTGTCTTTTCCTGTAGAAATCTTTGATTCGAAATATCTTCTAAACTGGAATTTTCTGCATAAACATTATATTAGCAATTGTATCTGAGCGTGATTCTGAAAGGACGATTGCAAGATAAAAGAATAGAAAAGAAATTTAGTGGAAAGAAAGAGGAGAGAAGTACTATGTCAGAAAAAGTGATTGAAAACAACAAGGTGAGTGTAATTGGAGAAGTGGTTTCTGAATTCAAATTCAGCCATGAAGTATTTGGAGAAGGATTTTATGTGGTAGACATGGCTGTCAGCAGACTGAGTGATCAGGTGGACATCATCCCTCTGATGGTTTCGGAGCGTCTTCTGGACGTGTCAAAGGATTATCAGGGCTGTACGATGGAAGCTCTCGGCCAGTTCCGTTCTTACAACCGTCATGAGGGGACAAAAAACAGACTTGTGCTTTCCATTTTCGTCCGTGAGGTCAATTTCCTGGAAGAATTCACGGATTATACAAAAACAAACCAGATTTTTCTGGACGGCTATATCTGCAAGGAACCGATTTACAGGAAAACTCCTCTTGGCAGGGAAATTGCAGATCTCCTGCTGGCCGTTAACCGTCCGTATGGAAAATCCGACTACATACCCTGTATTGCATGGGGAAGAAATGCCAGATATGCATCAGGCTTTGAGGTTGGCAGCAGAGTCTGCGTCTGGGGGCGTGTACAGAGCAGGGAATATACGAAAAAACTGAGTGAAACAGATTGTGAGAAGAGAATAGCGTATGAAGTATCCGTCAGCAAGCTTGAGTGTGTGGAGCAGGAATAAGTAAGATACTTGTAACAGTTCAGCTATGATGTATTCCGCGAGGTGTTTTCGCTGCTTTTTGCGGAAATCCCGAGTTTTGCGGCGCGAAACGGCACTTTTTTGCCGTTTCTGTGCATCATTTGTTGCAGT
>NZ_KE993003.1:10957-18920 GCF_000466485.1 [Clostridium] symbiosum ATCC 14940
GTGCATCATTTGTTGCAGTTTGGCCGAAGGCTGAGCTGTAACAGATACTTGCAAATGCAGTAAAAATGTGCTAGAATAAGTCGGCCTGGTAAAGTAACGTAACAGCGTTACATCTCAGACTTGCCAGCATAATGATTACCGGTAAAACACAGATTAAAGAGGAGCTGTATATGGATAAGGGAATTGTTCAGGTTATCTGCGGCGACGGGGTTGGAAAGACGTCTATGGCTCTGGGCAAGGGGATCGGAGCGATAACAAAGAATAAAAGGGTAATTATGATTCAGTTCTTAAAGGGAGCATTAAGCCCGGAGTCATCAGAATGGCTGAAGCGTCTGGAACCTGATATGAAAGTGTTCCGCTTTGAGAAGCAGTGCGGCTACTTTAACACACTCAATGAATCACAGAAGCAGGAAGAGCGGATTAATATCCAGAATGGTATTAATTTTGCCAAGAAGGTACTGACCACCTGCGAATGTGACTTACTGATTTTAGATGAATTTCTCGGGGTTCTGGATTTGGAATTGATGTCCATGGAAGATTTCTCGAATATGCTTTCCCTGAGGGAAGAGAACGTGAGCCTGATACTGACAGGAAAGGTTTGTCCCCCGCAGGTGAAGGAACATGCCGATGTGGTTACAAGGATTGAGAATGATACCAATATCTGAAACTGTTTTTTTCATTTATTGAATCAGGGAATCTGGAACCCTGTATTTGTTACAGTTCAGCCTTCGGCCAAACTGCAACAAATGATGCACAGAAACGGCAAAAAAAGCCGTTTCGCGCCGCATAACTCGGGATTTTCGCAAAAAACAGCGAAAACACCTCGCGGAATACATCATGGCTGTACTGTTCCCTGTATTTACAGATTGTCAAACCTCACAGTTGACAAGAACCGGAAGTAATGATAATATAAGAACAAATATATTGAGGTAGAGGTTGCGTCGATCATCAGTAAGCGGCCGGATGTGGCAGGAACAGTAGATGACCGTGGAAAGGGAAAGACGCCGAAGAACAGTGTATCTGCAAGTGCTGTTCTGGGCATATGATGAATAATCATATGACTGTCATCAGAAACGATGGGGAGCTACGGGATCATTTGTTGTACATTTTGAGCTGGCCGACGTGCCAGCTTTATTTATTCGCAGGAATAAGAGAGAATGCCTGTGAATCCCGGATAAACCAGGAAGTCTGACTACAGATTGAAGGAGGATATCACAATGTCAATTTTTGAAGGTGCAGGAGTAGCGTTGGTAACGCCATTTAAAGAGAGCGGGGAAATTAATTATTCCAAGCTGGAAGAACTCGTGGAAGAGCAGATAGCAGGAGGAACGGACAGTATTATTATCTGCGGAACGACAGGAGAGTCGGCGACGCTGACTCATGACGAACATATCAAGGAGATTAAATTCACCTGTGATGTGGTTAACGGACGGATTCCGGTCATTGCAGGTACAGGCTCCAACTGTACGGCAACGGCGGTCTATCTCTCAAAGTGTGCGGAGGAGGCAGGGGCGGACGGACTTTTACTTGTGTCCCCTTATTATAACAAATCCACGCAGAAGGGCCTTAGAATCCATTTTACCGAGGTCGCAGAGGCGGTTAAGATTCCGATACTGCTCTATAACATTCCGGGAAGAACCGGGATCAATATCAACCCTGAGACCATCGTGGATCTCTGCAAAAATGTGGAAAATATCGTGGGCGTAAAAGAGGCCAGCGGTAATTTCTCTTCAATTGCAAAGATAGCAAGTCTTTCGGACGGATGGGTCGATCTGTATTCCGGCAACGATGACCAGATTGTTCCGCTTCTTTCCCTGGGGGGCAAGGGCGTAATTTCCGTATTATCCAATATCGCTCCGCGCCAGGTTCATGACATGTGTGAACTTTATTTCAAGGGCGAGGCGGCAAAAAGCACAAAGATGCAGCTCGATGCCATACCTTTAATCGATGCTCTGTTTTGTGAAGTGAATCCGATTCCGGTTAAAGAGGCAATGAATATGATGGGCAAGGAAGTAGGCCCGTTCCGTAAACCTCTGGTGGAGATGGAACCGCAGAATAAAGAAAGACTTAGAAAAGAACTGGTAAATTACGGACTTCTTTAATGGAAAAGCGGAGGTGCATAAGATGGTAAGAGCGATTATGCATGGCTGCAATGGAGCCATGGGAAGAGTAATTGCAGGGCTTGCGGAAAATGATGAAGATATTTCCATTGTGGCAGGCATAGATATTGCAGATAATAAAGATACATCCTTTCCGGTATTTACGTCACTTGACGAGTGTACCGTTAAAGCCGATGTTATGATTGATTTTTCAATTGCCAAAGCAGCCGATACGATGCTCAGCTGGTGTGAAAGGACGGGAATGCCCGCGGTGGTCTGTACCACAGGTCTGTCTGAAGAGCAGATCAGCCGTGTTGCAAAAGTGGCTGAGAGGACAGCGGTACTGCGCTCCGCCAATATGTCCCTGGGGGTCAACGTACTTCTGAAACTCGTAAGGGAGGCTGCGCAGGTTCTGGCCGCGGCTGACTTTGATATTGAAATTGTAGAAAAGCATCATAATCAGAAAGTGGATGCGCCGAGCGGCACGGCGATTGCACTGGCGGATTCCATCAATGAAGCGATGGATCATGCCTATCATTATAAATATGACAGATCGGCCGAGCGTGTAAAACGCGATAAAAAAGAAATCGGCATCCAGGCAGTCCGCGGCGGCTCCATTGTCGGCGAACATGATGTGATTTTTGCAGGAAAAGATGAGGTGGTGACCTTTTCCCACACGGCTTATTCAAAAGCAATTTTTGCCAAGGGAGCAATTCAGGCCGCCAAGTTCCTGGCCGGAAAAGAGCCTGGATTGTATACGATGGCCGATGTGATAGGCTGATGAATGCCTGAAAAGAAATTTCCAGTTTTTGACAATATAAATCCTTTCTCCGCTGTACATACTATGTGGTAGAAAGGAGATGTTATTATGAAAAAATCAAGACAGATCGTTTTAGGCCTTATGCTCATTTTTGTTATGGCTTTAGCATCCGGATGCGGTGACGGACGTAATAATACGAAATCGACCGAATCCACAAGACAGTCTCAGTCTGCAATCAGTGCGGAAAGCACCGAAGGCGGTATGGCAAACGGACCGACAAACGGTACCGATGCGAGAGAAAGCACAGGAGTGCTTGACGGACTTGCCGACGACATTAAAGACGGTGCAGAGGACATAAAAAACGGAGTGGAACATGCTGTAGACGACGGTACGGTTTCCTCTACAATGGAAAGTTCAGTGGGTGATTAAACGACTGAAAAAGCAGCAGACAGCCTGGTCGGGAAAGATGAATTTCCGGCCGGGTTGTTTTTTTCGTTTGATGCCGGTAAGCTGTGCGCGGTGCGTGCAGGTTATCGTCTGGTGGCGGCGGATAATGAAAAGTTGGCGAAGTAAGTGTTTCACCGTTGTGAAAACAGAGTCTTAGTGGTAGAATTGAAGTTAGAATATATACAGAATAATACATAAGTCAGAGGACAATATCATGATTGATATGAAAAATGAGCAGTGGCTCCGGGAAAAATATGAGGAGGTCTGCGGGAAAAATCCGGAAGAATATGCGCTGATTAGCTTGAAGATAAAGCGATTCCGCATTTTTAACCGGCTTTTCGGGAGAGAGGCGGGGGACCGGCTGGTTGAAAAAGTATATAAGGCAATTTCCGAATGGACAAAGGAAGATGAGTATGTCGCCAGAATTTCTGTGGACGGCTTTAGTATGCTGGTGAAGCTGTCGAAGGACTATGATGAAATATTTCATTACTTAATTGATTTCAATGCCCACGTGCGGGATATGCCGTATAATGAGGGGACCGGCAAGGTATATATGGGAATGGGAATATATCTGCTGCCCGAAAAACCTGCCGATTATTTCACGGCCCAATATAATGCCGATATCTGCCGGTCTGAGTGTCCGGAGACTGCCTACAGGAATTCCCATATGGAAGTCTATGGAATGACATATCAGGATAAGAATCTGACAAGCTATGATTTTGAACAAATGCTTCAGCCGGCAATGGAAAATGAGGAATTCAAGCTTTATCTGCAGCCGAAAGTGGATCTGAAAACGGGGGAAATTCATGAAGCCGAGGCATTGGTCAGATGGATAAATCCGGAGCGGGGGATGATTCCGGTAGGTGAATTTCTTCCGGAGCTGGTCCGCAACGGCCTGATCAGTGATCTGGATTTATATTTATTTGAAAAGGTATGCCGTTATATTAACAAATGGATCGATCTCTACGGAAAAAAGATACGGATCAGTGTGAATCTTTCCAGCAACATGTTTAATTACCGGTACTTTCTGGACCACTATAAGGAGGTTTATAATAAGGTGCCATGTCCCAAAGACTGCATCGAGTTTGAACTTCTGGAGAGTATTGTCCTTAACCAGGTGGAGCTTGTAAGCCGCGTTGTGAAGCAATTAAGAGAGTTCGGTTTCAGCTGCGCGTTGGATGATTTCGGAAGCGGATATTCATCATTCAGTGTGCTTACCAATGCTGATTTGAACACGCTTAAAATCGACCGATCGCTTTTTCAGAATGAATCGGATACCAGAGAACGCATTCTTATCAGACATATTGTGGAGACAGCCAAAGAGCTGGAGATGAAAGTAATTGCAGAAGGCGTTGAGACAAGGGGTTACGTGGATATCCTAAAGGAATTGGGGTGCGATTACATTCAGGGCTTTGTATTTTATAAACCAATGCCTGCAGAAGAATTTGAACAGAGATTTATCATAGGCAATGAGAAGGCGGAAATATAATTTTTGGCGGATTTTCTGGTTTTTGTTACAGTTCAGCCTTCGGCTAAACCGCAACAAATGATGCACAGAAACGGCAAAAAAAACGCCGTTTCGCGCCGCACAACTCGGGATTTTCGCAAAAAACAGCGAAAACACCTCGCGGAATACATCATGGCTGAACGGTTACTGGTTTTTTTCAGAATGTCCGCTTTTTCTTTACATTTTTGCAGAAATCCGCTATAGTTAGGTTGGAGACTGGATATTGCGGGAGAGGCAGCAGCAAAGGAGACGATGCGGTTGCCCAAACATGCAGATGATTTACGAAACAGCCGTTTACGGAGAAAGAGACGCAGGAGCCTGATACATTTTTTCAGGAAGCTCCGGCTTAGAAGGAGCAGGAAAAGAAGAGCGGCTTTATCAATGATTTTTTTGGCCGCTGTGCTGTATCTGGCCGCGGTGGGAGCATTCCAAGAGGCATTTCTGACGGTGGAGGAACTTAAGGACACACAGACAATCCTCGATTACGGTACAGAGAATGGCGGCCGTTTTTTTGATGTTTTCCGTATTTCCGTCCGTATCAAAAGCGGGGAGATCATTTTTTTCCACCAGAGAACCGAGACGGAGCGTGCGGATGATAATGCGATTCATAATGCCCGCCCCTGAGTGGTTATTAATTAATTTAATAAAACACAGTATTGATTTTACTCAGCCATTGTATTATAATTTCTACTGAAATGAAGCTCTTTTATATTGAAAACTTATAAATAAAAAGGACAGGTGAATGCAGATGAAAAAAGTAGATTTGTTATATGAAGGAAAAGCAAAAAAAGTTTACACAACTGAAGATCCGGACGTTTTAATTGTAGATTACAAGGATGACGCCACAGCATTCAACGGACTGAAAAAGGGAACTATCGTAGGCAAGGGCGCAATCAACAACCGTATGACAAATCACATTTTCAAACTGCTTGAGGCGGAGGGAGTGCCGACTCATTTAGTAGAGGAATTAAGCGACAGGGAGACGGCCGTTAAGAAAGTGGAGATTGTACCGCTGGAGGTAATTATCAGAAACTTTTCCGCAGGCAGTTTTGCAAAGAAGATGGGCATGGAAGAAGGAATCGAATTCAAGTGTCCAACCCTGGAATTCAGCTACAAGAACGACGATTTAGGCGATCCGTTTATCAATAAATACTATGCGCTGTCTCTGGAACTGGCCACGGAGGAAGAGATAGACACAATTACAAAATATGCATTCAAGGTTAATGAAGTAATGCGTAAATATTTCGGTGAGCTTGGTATCGAGTTAATCGACTTTAAGATTGAATTCGGCCGTTATCATGGACAGATTATCCTGGCTGACGAGGTATCACCGGATACATGCCGTCTCTGGGATAAAGAGACTCATGAAAAACTGGATAAAGACCGTTTCAGACGCGATATGGGCAATGTGGAAGACGCATACAATGAAGTATTCAGACGTCTTGGAATTGCCGACAGACAGTAATACCGGCGAAACAGCAATTGAGAACAGACACGGCTTCCGCTATAATGAATGGTGGAAGCCGGTTTTATGCACCGGAGTCAAGACGGTGCGGCCAGAAATAGAAAAGTGAGGTAAAATCATGTACGACAGATACGTAAGCCCCCTTTCAGAGCGTTATGCCAGCAAAGAGATGCAGTATATTTTCTCACCGGAGAAAAAGTTCAGAACCTGGAGAAAGCTGTGGATTGCCCTGGCGGAGACGGAGAAGGAACTCGGCCTTCCTATCACACAGGAACAGATTGACGAATTGAAGCAGCACCAGGACGAGATTAATTTTGAAGTGGCAAAAGAGAGAGAGAAGCTGGTGCGTCACGATGTTATGTCCCATGTCTACGCATATGGTGTCCAGTGTCCGCAGGCGAAAGGTATTATCCATCTCGGCGCCACCTCCTGCTATGTGGGAGACAACACGGATATTATTATTATGGCGGAAGCGCTGAAGCTGGTGCGCAGGAAACTGATCAACGTCCTCCATGAGATGGCCGTATTTGCCGATAAGTACAAAGCGCAGCCGACGCTGGCATTTACCCATTTCCAGCCGGCCCAGCCGACGACGGTGGGCAAGAGGGCGACTCTGTGGATGATGGAGCTGAAACTGGATTTGGATGATCTCGATTACCTCATTGATTCCCTGAGGCTATTAGGTTCTAAAGGAACGACCGGTACCCAGGCCAGTTTCCTGGAGCTGTTTGACGGCGATCATGCAAAATGCAGGAAGCTGGATCAGAGGATTGCCGACAAGATGGGATTTGCAGGCTGTTATCCGGTATCCGGCCAGACCTATTCCAGAAAAATTGACAGCCGCGTGCTGAACGTCCTGGCAGGCATTGCGCAGAGCGCCCATAAATTTTCCAACGATATCCGCCTTCTCCAGCATCTTAAAGAAGTGGAAGAACCATTTGAAAAGAATCAGATCGGCTCCTCTGCCATGGCATATAAGAGAAACCCGATGAGAAGCGAGCGTATGGCGTCTCTTGCCAACTATGTAATGGCCGATATGATGAACCCGATGATGGTTGCGTCCACCCAGTGGTTTGAGCGGACCCTGGATGATTCTGCAAACAAGCGCCTCAGCATCCCGGAGGGTTTCCTGGCAATCGACGGAATCCTGGATCTCTATCTGAATGTAGTAGACGGGCTTGTGGTGTATCCGAAAGTAATCGAAAAACGGCTGATGTCCGAACTTCCTTTCATGGCTACGGAGAATATTATGATGGATGCCGTAAAGGCAGGCGGAGACAGGCAGGAACTGCATGAGAAGATCCGTACGCTTTCCATGGAGGCCGGTAAGAATGTCAAGGAAAAAGGTCTTGATAATAATCTCCTGGAACTGATTGCCGCCGATCCGGCATTTAATCTGACGCTGGAAGAGTTAAACAGGGCAATGGAGCCTTCCAGATACACCGGACGCGCAAAAGAGCAGGTGGAAGAATTCCTTGATGAGGTGATTCGGCCTCTGCTGGATGCTAATCAGGCGGAATTGGGCGTGAAGGCGGAGATTAATGTATAATGAGATTTAACTGAGGTTTGGAGGACGCGTCCGGAACGGACCATGTCGGATGTGGTGAGGGGGATGGCTGAGTCTTCCATCCCTGTGGGAGGTTGAACGTGGAGGGGGAATCCGGACGGAATGAATTGCTGCGGGG
>NZ_KE993003.1:19020-19373 GCF_000466485.1 [Clostridium] symbiosum ATCC 14940
CCACTACGTGTTTCCGGCAGGCCGGTATCAAATCCAGCGTAATTCTTTCGTAAAGGCGTATGGAAGGCATATCGTATTTCCCGTACACGGTAGCACTGCGTGGCCGCGACAAGGTCCATCCCCGCATTTAACGCGTGAGACAACGATAACCTGCACGCTCTGAGCACAGGTCATAGTCATCAATCTGTTGAAACATCAAATGTATCAAACTTCCAACAAACATACTCTAACAAATACTTTATCCCATATCCAATATATATCAAACACATATGAAAGCACTTAGAGGCCGCGACCCGGTCCGCCCCCGTACTTAACGCGTGAGACAATCAGCGTCCGGAGCGGACCGGGTCCGG
>NZ_KE993004.1 GCF_000466485.1 [Clostridium] symbiosum ATCC 14940
AAAAAGTGCTTGACTTTTTATTAGCAGGCTTTCTATCTTTATTCATCTTTGCGGCATCCGCAGTAACCATACAGAACCATATGGCGTTTATCCAGCTCAAATCCATGTTCTTCACAGATATGCCTGAATAAATCATCCAGCCTGGAACATTCCAGGGGGATGAAGCGGCCGCACCGCAGGCAGACCAGCTTCCCCGGCTTCCCAAGCTCCTCCTTATCGGCATAACAATACCGTATCCTGGAGCCGTCTTCGGACGGGAGCTTCATCACTTCCCCATCCTCGGCCAGACGCTCCAGGCCCCTGTATATGGTTGTCTGCCCCACATGCACGCCCTCCTCCCGAAGACGGTCCATGAACTGCTCTACCGTAAGAAAACGGGATTCCTGCTTTTTTAAGCAATTTAAAATGATTTCCTGTTGTTTTGTCCTGTATCTGCCTCTTTCAGACATATTCAGCCTCCCAATTTGAAACTGATTTTCATTTTACATATTATAACAGTATTTCCGGTATTGTCAAGGTAACTTTTTATCATCTGGAGGACCGGACTGTGAGCAGTTATGTCCCAATGCGGGGCGGTTGACCATAAAATGTCAGTCCATCGCACGGAGCAGGTTCACCATCTCGATGGCGCTCACCGCACAGTCAAATCCCTTATTCCCTGCCTTTGTCCCTGCACGCTCTATCGCCTGTTCTATATTTTCCGTGGTGAGTACGCCGAACATGACAGGAACGCCGCTCTGAAGCGAAACGGAGGCGATTCCTTTTGACACCTCGCTGCACACGTAGTCATAGTGTCCCGTACTCCCCCGGATAACTGCGCCGAGGCAGAGTACTGCATCATATTTTCCGCTCTTTGCCATTTTTGACGCGGCCAGCGGTATTTCAAAAGCTCCCGGAACCCACGCCAGGTCAACCTCATCTTCTTTTACGCCGTGGCGCGACAGACCGTCCATAGCGCCGCTAAGCAGCCTGGATGTAATAAATTCATTGAATCGGGCGGCAACTATGCCGACCTTGACGCCCTGTGCTATCAATTTACCTTCTATTGTTTTCATCGTTCTTCTCTCCTCTTTGTTGTGTCTCAGTATTTTAAAATATGGCCCATACGCTGCTGTTTTGTTTTGAGATAAAATAAATCATGGGCCGTAGCATCCATTTGAATCGGCACCCGTTTTGTTATCTCCAGCCCAAACTCCGAAAGCTGATATACTTTATCAGGATTATTTGTCAAAAGACGCATGCTTTTTACTCCTAAATCACGGAGTATCTGTGCTCCGATATAATATTCCCTCTGGTCTCCCGGAAAACCCAGCGCCAGATTGGCCTCCAGAGTGTCCATTCCCTGTTCCTGCAGCTCATAAGCTTTCAGCTTATTGATTAGCCCGATGCCTCGTCCTTCCTGACGCATGTACAGGAGTATCCCCCTTCCCTCCTTCTCAATCCGCGTCATGGCGGCGGCAAGCTGTTCACCGCAGTCACAGCGCAGAGAGCCGAAGGTATCACCTGTCAGGCATTCGGAGTGCACCCGGCACAGCACGTCCCTGCCATCCCCGATTTCCCCCTTGACCAGCGCCACATGGTGTTCCCCGTTCAAACGGTTCACATATCCGTATGCCGTAAACGCTCCGTACTTTGTCGGCATCACGGCGGCGGTCATGCGATCGACCAGTTTTTCACGGCATTTACGGTAATGCTGCAAATCCCGGATAGTTATAAATTTCATTTCCCATCTCTTCGCCAGTTCCCAAAGCCCGGGAGTGCGCATCATGGTTCCGTCCTCCCCCATAATCTCACAGCAAAGGCCGCATTCCTTCAGGCCGGCCAGCCGGCACAGATCCACAACTGCCTCTGTGTGCCCGTTTCTTTCAAGAACGCCGTTCGTCCTTGCCAGAAGGGGAAACATATGGCCCGGCCTGCGGAAATCCTCCGGTTTTGCATCATCCTCCACACATTTCATTGCCGTAACGGAACGCTCGGCAGCGGAAATCCCTGTTGTTGTAGTGACATGATCAATGGATACCGTAAATGCCGTCTCGTGATTGTCGGTATTCTGTTCAGCCATTTGTGGGATTTTCAGCTTTCGGACATAGGCCTCCGACATTGGCATACAGATCAGGCCCCTGCCATGGGTCGCCATAAAATTAATATTGGCTGTGGTGGCAAATTCCGCAGCACAGATAAAGTCCCCCTCATTTTCGCGTTCCGGATCATCCGTCACCAATATTATTTTTCCATTCTTAAGCTCTTCGAGAGCTTCTTCTACCGTATCAAATTCAAACATTCTCTTTGCCTCCTTAAACTGTTCTAGAAACCGTGACGTGACAAATATTCCGCCGTAACAGTACTCTGCTGCGGCTGCGCTTTCTGAGTGTATCCTGCGGCTGGATGTACCAGCTTTTCCAGATATTTTGCAATGATATCTGTTTCCAGATTGACACTGTCCCCCACGCGGCGTTCCCCTAAAACGGTGACACGCAGCGTATGAGGGATTACGGAAACGGAAAAAGAAACCGTATCTGTCTGTGCAACCGTCAGGCTGATGCCGTCTATTGTAACGGAACCTTTCTCCACGATGTAACGCAGGATCGCCGGTTCTGCCCGCACCGTATACCAGACCGCCGTATCGTCGCGCCTGATCCTGATTATGGTTCCCACGCCGTCCGCATGACCGGCTACAATATGCCCTCCGTATCGTCCTGCTGCCGGCATGGCCCGCTCCAGATTTACATGCATCCCCCGTCTCAGCCCCAGGAGGGCGGAACGATCCAGCGTCTCATGCAT
Organism: [Clostridium] symbiosum ATCC 14940; assembly: GCF_000466485.1. GTDB lineage: Bacteria > Bacillota > Clostridia > Lachnospirales > Lachnospiraceae > Otoolea > Otoolea symbiosa. The sequence continues at coordinate 2,782 of NZ_KE993004.1, forward strand.
AACATCGGCCGTAAAACCTCCTGCAGGAAGAGAGGTCACAGTCAGGCAGATTCCGTTTACCGCTATGCTGTCACCCGTCTTCGTACCTTCCAGAACCGTACGGGCCTGAATATCCAGCGCAGCAGAATACCGTCCCCTCACAATTCCTCTCACAATTCCCATTTCCTCAACAATTCCCGTAAACACTGCCGTCCACCTCACTCTCTATCAGAAAATCTTCCCCCAGGCGGATTATCCTGCTGTTTTTCAGGACAATGCCGTCACCCGGGGACAAAAAACCGGCGCCCTCCACCGGGGTTTTGGAAGTCTCGCCTCCAAGCAGTTTGGGAGCGATATATGCTTCTGTCTTCTGTACAATCCCGCTCTCAAGAGCCGCCCAGTTTAATGTGCCTCCGCCCTCCAGCAGGATACTGTCAATTCCCTGTTTTCCCAGTTTCCGCATTAATTCACGCAAATCCACATGGCCGTTTTTCTCCCTCACGGTCAGAACAGAACATCCTGCTTTCTGATAAACCATATGCCTTTCCGGATCGTCACAGCAGGTCGCTATTACAGTCGGCGCCTGCCCGGCCGTCGCAACCACCCGGGCGGCAGGAGGCGTCCGAAGTCTGGTATCACAGATAATCCGGACGGGATTTTTCCCGCCTCTCACACCACGGCAGGTCAGCAGCGGATCATCCGATATTACGGTTCCCACACCTGCCATAATGGCGGTGTAGCGGTGACGCAGTTTCTGCACATGATGCCTGGCCGCTTCTCCCGTAATCCATTTAGATTCCCCGGTGACGGCTGCAATTTTTCCGTCCATCGTCATGGCATATTTCATAACTACAAAGGGATGCTCTGTCCTGATGTAATGAAAGAACACTTCATTTAATTTGGCGCATTCCTCCCGGAGGATATCCTCGGTCACGCTGACACCGTGTTCCCGCAGGATACGGATCCCCTTCCCTCCGACAAGAGGGTTTGGATCGGCTGAACCGACCACCACACGGCTGATTCCAGCCTTCAAAATGGCCTTCACGCAGGGCGGCTGTTTCCCTGAATGGCAGCACGGCTCCAAAGTCACATACATCACTGCCCCCTTCGGCGGCTCCGTACAGGAAGAAAGTGCGTTTTGTTCCGCATGGGGGCCTCCGTATTTCTGATGATATCCCCTGCCGATCACGCGCCCTTCCTTAACAATCACCGCTCCCACCATCGGATTCGGCGCCGCCAGGCCGCAGCCTTTCCTGGCCAGACTCAGCGCCATACGCATATATTTCTCATCGTTTAACATAAAATTTACCTCCAATCAAGAATGAAACCCGCTCACGGGATTCTCCGCCTGCGGCGGGTCGCTTCGGCGACATGATTCCCTTATGCCGCAGGCATTGGCTCACTTAGCGAGTGTAACGAGCTTAGTGAACAAGCCCTCTTTAGAGCTGCGCTCCTCCGCGGAGCGGTTTTAATTTAACAGGAGAACTTTCCTGTTAAATTAAAAAGCCCTGAGCAAAAGCTCAGGGCATGACAGCGTGGAACAGAAATAGAATATTCTCCGTTTGCGGAGGATCGCTACAGCGGCATAATTCCTTGCCGCCGCATTATGTACCTGCGCGGAGCATTTTTTATTTAACAGGGAAACTCTCCTGTTAAATAAAAAATAAAGCTCCGGAATGCTGAAAACATCCCAGAGCAAATTTCTAATACACAGAATAATAACATCCTGCTTCCATTATCTTCTTTCATCCAGACTGTACTGTCGGCTTCGGAGTTACACCGAATCATGCCTTGCGGCTCGTGGGCTATACCACCGGTAGGGAATCTCACCCTGCCCTGAAGATTTTATTTAGTTGATTTAGTTATTATAATCGATCACAAATCAATTTTCAAGCAATTTCTGCCGGCATCCGCCACAATCACCGCTCCAAGCGCAGAGAGCGGGAGTACGGAACCGGAATGAAATTCCCGGATATCCCTGTCATATTCCCAAATGTTTTGCTGCTCCGGCTTCCTTTACTTTTAGGGCAAAATCCTGTATAATCAATATATTTCATAACCAAAATATGACATGATACCAGGGTCAAAAGGTTGGAAATCTGATGCAAGCTTGCTTGCATGAAGATTTTTAATCTTGGGACCCGCCAAAAACATGAGTAAGAAGCCATTTTTCGCAGAAAAATGAGCGGATTGCGAATGTTTTTGAGGATTGTGAGAGCACGCAGTGCGGAGCAATCCGGTTTCAAAGGGGGCAAAAGACCTTTTGACCCCAACATCATGACAATTAGAAGTTATATAATATGCTGCATCCAACGATAAAAGATGTTGCCAAGAAATAGTAAGGAGGCGTTAATCTTGAGGAAAAATTTTGGAGCTAAACCGTATACTTATCCGCAGCCGGTGCTGATCATTGCGACGTATAATGAAAATGGAACTGCCGATGCAATGAATGCCGCATGGGGCGGTATCAGCGATGACACGCAAATTTCCATGTGTCTGAGTGCAGAACACAAAACCGTAAAGAACATTCTGGCACGCGGTGCTTTTACCGTCAGCATGGCAGATGCCGCCCATGTGACGGAATGTGACTATGTGGGCATTGTCTCAGCCAATGATGTCCCGGATAAACTGGCAAAGGCCGGTTTCCATACTACAAAGGCTGAATTTGTGGATGCACCGCTCATTGACAAGCTTCCGATGGCGTTAGAGTGTACCCTGGTCCATTATGACGCTGAATCCTGCCGTCTGACGGGCGAAATTGTCAACGTCAGTGCGGACGAACGCATACTTGGAGAAAACGGGAAAATCGACCCCGGCAAGCTGGATCCCATCACATTCGATCCTGTCAATCACACGTATTTAAAGCTTGGCGCGAAAGCCGGCAATGCCTTTAAGGACGGTCTGAAACTGAGATAACCGCAAAGCTCCCCTGAGCCGCATAGGATGTTCTGTAACGGTTCAGGGGGCGTTTGGATGATATACTTGGTAAGAGGAGAAAGGAGGCAAGCAGATGGAAATATCCGGACTGCAGATCGTATTCATACTAATCGTATTGGCGGAATGGATTTTCATGGGCTCAACTCAAGTTTTCCGCGGATACATGGCTGAGAGCTGGGAAATGCCGGTAGGACTTAAGAGCGCAGGATATGCGGCTGCCTTTGGTATTCTGTTTGCCTATTACATCGGAGAATGCCTGATTTACCGAAAAAAGCCTGACGGCTCCCAGCCGATTGTCCTGCGCCGCCGGGGAATCCTTTGGGCTTTATTATTCTATGTCCCATATCTGCTTTACGGCTTTGCAGGAAATGTGATTTTTCTGTTTTGGGAGAATGGGCGCAAAGAGGGAGCGGTGTTTTTTCTCGTAAAACTGCTGGCCTTTATTGGACTGTGCGTGAAACTTTATAAAATGCCAAAAGAGCGCGGGGCAACTTCGGCTCTGCATGGGACAATCCGGCCGAAGTTGGACAACGGTCAAAACGCATGGGAGCTGCTTTTTCGCATCTGCGTCATTGGTTTTTTTATCCTGATGTGGTCAGAGCCGGTCTTTTTGAGATTTCAGGGATTTATTATAACGGATATCATATCGCTTCTGAAACCGTTGATGCTTATCTATATTGTGATATGTCCGGTGCATGGGAAATATAAGGATTAAATCATTTCATTTTATTCGGCACCGATAAACATAGCAGTTCGCACAGCCGGGACTGATCTTCTTGCAGCCATGCCCTGGGTTCCAGGTTGCCATATCACACCTCTCTTTCTCCGGCGTTTTCCCGGACTTTGACATTCCCCGTAAAAAAGCTGTTTCTAATTCAATTATTTATGTAAAACTCAAATCCCTCAACATTATTCAGCCATGCATGATTTGCATATTGGGTCTTGACAAAATCCGAAATCGGATTCATAATAAAACCGAAATCGGATTTTAAAACTATGGAGGAACCATTATGTTAAAAACGGTCAAAGAACAAAACTTAGAATTAAACCGCATTTGGAGAATGCAGGATCAGTTATATCAAGCTTACGCTACTCGCTGCGGTTTGTCTTCCGTATCCTTTTGGGTATTGTATACCTTAAGTGAGGCAGATGAGGTCTACACTCAAAATGCGCTTGCCGAAATGTGGTATTTTCCGAAGCAGACGGTTAACTCAGCAATCGCAGGTCTTGTAAAAACGGGATATATAAGACTTGAACAGATTGCCGGGGCAAGAAACAGTAAGGCGGTAAAACTGACGGAACAGGGATTGGATATATGTAAACGCCTTGTTAATCCTCTTGTACATGCTGAGTTGAGTGCATTATTAAAAATGTCGGAGGAGGAACGCCGAATGTTCCTGGAACTCTCCGACAAACAGCAGCGTTTCCTGCGGGCTGAACTGGATGCCGTTTATCAAGATGAAGCAGTCGATTTTAATGCAGGCAGCAAAGAGGTGCAAAAATGAATTTAGAGCAATGGGTTCTATGCCCTTTCTGTAAAAGCAAAACCCGGCTGAAAATACGGGATGATACAGTATTAAAAAATTTTCCGCTGTTTTGTCCTAAATGCAGGCATGAAACACTTATAGATGCAGAACAAATGAATATATCCGAAAGCAAAGAGCCAGACGCAAAGACGCAGAGCCGATAATCCGTATATTAGATACGATTATCGGCTTTTCTATTTATAAAGTGAAAACATAAATGGAGGAATTATTTAATGAGGATTATTACAATCAGCCGGGAATTTGGAAGCGGCGGCAGAGAAATTGGAAAACGACTTGCCGGCCAGCTCGGCGTTGATTATTATGACAAAGAAATTATCACCGCTATTGCAGGTAAAAAAGGATTAGACGAAGATTACGTGTCTGATATATTGGAGCATCACGGGTGGCAGAATGTACCGCTGACTTTTTGCCGTTCCCTTACAACGGTGACTGTAGTACGGTCTGTCAAAGCCGATTTATTAGTGGAACAGACAAGAGTAATCGAGAGTATTGCAAAGGCCGGAAAGGATTGTGTTATCGTTGGACGAAATGCAGATGAATTGCTCAGGGTGCATCACCCCTTTAATGTTTTTGTCTGTGCTGATATGGAGTCAAAAATTCGCCGTTGTATGGAGCGGGCTGAAAAAAACGAAAATTTGTCCCGATAAGAACTGGAACGAAAAATTCGCAGCATTGACAAAAACCGTGCTGAGGTTCGTGAAATTATTACACATAAAGGCTGGGGAGTACATACCTCCTATCACCTGACAGTCAACGCCACCGATTGGAATTTGAAGGAATTAACATCAGCCGTTGCAGCGTTTGCCGAGAGCTGGTTCAGGAGGACAAACCCATGATACAGCTCTCTGATCACTTTAATTATAAAAGACTATTACAATTTACATACCCCACCATTGTCATGCTGATTATCAGCTCTGTCTATGGTGTGGTCGACGGTTACTTTGTATCAAATTTTGTAGGTAAAACACCATTTACCGCAATCAATTTTATTATGCCCTTTCTCTTGATATTAGGGTGTGTGGGATTTCTGTTTGGAACAGGCGGAGGGGCATTGATTGCTAAAACAATGGGCGAAGGCAGGCAGAATAAGGCCAGTGAGCAGTTTTCCTTACTCATCTATGCCTCTTCCATATGCGGTGTGCTTTTAGCTGTATTTGGTATGGCAGCGCTGCGGTGGATTGCGTCTGCATTAGGTGCAGAAGGCCGGCTGTTAGAGGACAGCGTTACCTATGGACGGGTGGTTTTACTTGCCATACCGGCGTATATCCTGCAATGTGAATTTCAATGCCTGTTTGCCACGGCAGAAAAGCCGAAACTTGGTTTGTACATTGCAATTGCCGCAGGAGTAACTAATATGGTACTTGATTTCCTGTTTATCGTTGTATTTAAATGGGGATTGGTTGGTGCAGCTGCCGCTACTGCAATCGGCCAATTGATCGGTGGTATTGTTCCTGTAATTTATTTTAGCCGTCCTAATGACAGCCTGCTCCGACTTACTAAAACGAAATTTGATGGATCGGTTTTGTTGAAAACGGCTTCTAACGGTTCTTCTGAATTGATGACCAATATTTCTACCTCTGTTGTCAGTATGCTTTATAATGCACAATTACTGAAATATGCCGGAGAAGACGGCGTTGCATCATATGGAGTTTTGCTATATGTTGCGTTACTCTTTCAAGCTGTGTTCATTGGATATTCCGTAGGGACAGCTCCAGTTATCAGTTATCATTATGGTGCGAAAAACCATAACGAGTTATCAAGTTTGCGGAAAAAGAGCATCTTTATCATAATCGCCTTTGCTGTTGCTATGTTTGCGGCAGGGGAACTGCTGTCAAAACCCATTGCAATGCTTTTTGTCGGCTACGACCAGGGATTGATGGATATGACGCAGAGAGCTTTTATGATTTACTCTTTTTCATTCCTGTTCTCCGGATTTGGTGTTTGGGGTTCCAGCTTTTTCACTGCGTTAAACGACGGAGTAGTATCTGCCCTTATTGCTTTTATGCGTATCCTGGTATTCCAGGTTGCATCTGTGCTTATATTCCCATTGATTTGGCAGCTGGACGGTATTTGGTTCTCGATTGTTGGGGCGGAATTCATGGCAGCGATTGTTACCGCATTGTTCTTAATTGGCAAGCAAAAAAAATATCATTACTAAATTGAGGTGTAAATATGAATTTAATGATTAAAACCGTTACTTCAGATTTTGAAGATATAAATGCTCTTGAACGTTTAAATAATGAAGCGTTTCCAGCAGAGGAACGCATGGAAATCGATGAAATGATGCAGTTAATTTCCAGACAGATAATTGAAGTGACTGCTGTTTATGATGATAGTACCTTTGTCGGCTTTTATGCACTGTCTGTCCGTAAACCCACTGCCTATGTATTCTTCCTGGCGATTGACAGTTCCAAACGCTCCAGGGGCTATGGCAGCAAAGCGTTGGCCTTGATGAAAAAACAATATGCCGGTTATCAGATTGTCTTAGATATGGAAGCTATAGATGATGAAGCGGAAAACATTGAGCAGCGTAAAGCACGTAAAAGCTTTTATCTTTGCAATGGCTATCATGAAACAGGTTATTACCTGGATTATAATGATTTAATAATGGAAGTGTTATGTGCGGATGAAGAACTGGATGCAGACAGCTTTCGGATACTTTTGGATAAATTGAAAATCAGGAAGACACCGTTTGTATTGGTCCGAATGAATTGAAATAACTAAACATAATTGAAATAACTAAACATAAAAGATGGAGAAATGATTTAAATGAAAAAAAGATTAGCCGCAGAATGGGAACCGATTAAGGGAGTTATGATTGCCTGGCCAGCATTTCTTCCACACGCTTATATAGTAGATTTAACACAGAATTACCATGTCTATCTGTGTGTCCCCGGCCAGGATGAAGAAAATAATGCAAAAAAATATTTGACGGAATGGGGCGGAAACATTCGCAACGTTACATTCTGCCAAGGCCCCCAGGGGTTTGATGCCCCCTGGGTAAGAGATTGGGGAATGCACCCGATTTTTGATGAAAGCAGGAACTTCCATCTTGCTGGTGCAGAATACCAAATGTCCACCCCTTTTGTAGCGTATGAGAACCCTGAAGTCATTACAAATCGAACCGGGTATACAAGAACTGGCTGGGGTACAGAAGATGTAGCACATTGCCGGACAAGAGCGGTATGGGACGAAAATATGCTTTATATTGCTGTCAGAAGATTGGAGGAGGAAGAACCTGCTAATCAGGTATTAGATATTCATGTTAATATTGTTGATTACAGCAAAGCCGGATTGATTAAAGGAAGTCTGAAATTATATTATCGGGAAGCAGGGGGAACGGAATGGAACTGCCAACCGCTTGAAACAACAAATGACAGAGAACTTTTCCTCGGAAGTCTGATGGGAAACCCCGGCGATACAATCGAATATTATGTTGCTGCTGAAAGCAAGTCGGGCAGGAAAGAAACCATGCCAAGAGTTGCTCCCAAAGGCACTTATAAAGTGCATATAAGGTAAATAATCTCAAACACACTATATGGAGCCGATTAACTGCAAATAATTGGGACAATCGGCTCCATCAATGATATTTGTTCAAATAAAACGAACGAGGAGGTCGGATATGCCAGAAAAAATTATACAGCGTAAATGCTTTGTCATAAATACCGCTTACATTCTTATTGCTGCCATGCTTGTGCTGCTGACTATTTTAACCGCGGGATTGCTTATGCCTTTTTGGATTGCTCTCTTTCTTTCCGCTATATTACAGCCGATTACCAGATTGTTAAGCGGAAAACTGGGACTAAAAAAGAAAGGATTATCAACAATCGTACTATTCCTATTTTATCTGCTGCTGTTTTGTATCCTTATCTTTGGTATAGCAGAAGTTACAAATTTGTTTGGAGATTTATTTCAAAGTTTCCCCGACTATTATAAAGATACTATCGTGCCCGCTCTTGGCTCTCTGGGTAACTCCATTGAGCAGATATTCTCCATTATTCCTAATGAATTCCGCCCGGATATGGCAGGGCTGCAAATGAGTATAATGACATGGATAGAAAAGATCGTATCTGCAATTTCACAATATGGACTTACCTTTGCAGGCAATGTGATTAGTGGGTTTACTTCCAGCATTTTGTCTGTTTTAATGACCATATTACTTTCGTATTTTATCACTGTTCAGTATGATACAGTCGTTGCTTTCTTGAAATGCCAGCTGCCTGATAAAATTCGTACATTTGGTGCAGACATCAAACCCTTATTAAAAAACTCTGTAGTGAAATATCTCAAGGCAACATTAATCCTGATGTTCATTACATTCATTGAACTGGCAATAGGGCTTAGTATCATAAAAGGAAGCAATCCCATTGGAATGGCTCTGGGAATTGCAATATTTGATGCACTGCCTGTTTTCGGTACCGGCGGCATTATGATACCTTGGATAATTATTGAGCTGTTAAGCGGAAACTATGCTCTGGCCGGTGGATTGCTTATACTCTACATCATAATTACTATCATGCGTAATATATTAGACCCGAAAATTTTAGGATCACAACTTGGTATTAACCCTATTGTGGTACTTCTTGCCGTTTTAATCGGCGGCAGGCTCCTGGGAGTTTTGGGAATGATTTTCTTCCCGATTACCGCTTATGTTTTGACGGTACTCCATGATGCCGGTAAAATTAAATTATATAAGAATCCACCTAAGTTAAATAATCAGAGCCGGATGCACAGCCGCTAAGCCGATATCTTCATTGGGAGAGCCGGCCGTTTTCGCTCCCGGCAAAAACGGTGGGAAGCGTTCTCTATTTCAGACCTTCCATCACTGAATCAGGCAAAATACTCTTCGATAAACCGTGAAGCGACTGCACCGTCGGCGGCAGCCGTAACAATTTGACGCAGCGGTTTCGTGCGGACATCGCCAACGGCAAAAACGCCCGGGAGATTCGTCTTCGTCGTCTCATCAGCTATGATGTAACCAGTCCCATCGAGGTCGACCTGGCCCCGGAACAGCTCCGTATCAGGAATCCGGCCGACTGCAACGAATACGGCCTCACAGGAAATCTCCTTCGCCGGACCGTCTAAAGATGCCACGGTAACGCCCGTGACTTTCTTATCGCCGTGTATCTCTGTCACCCGGCTGTTCCAGACAAATTCTATCCCGCTGTCTATCAATGGGTCCATATAGATTTTAGAGGCCCGCAGGCTGTCGCGCCGGTGAACCAGATATACCTTTTTGCAGATTTTAGCCAAATAGAGGGCGTCCGCCGCCGCACTGTTGCCGCCTCCCACAACGACTACCGTTTTGTCGCGGTATCTCATTCCGTCGCAGGTGGCACAGTAAGCGACTCCCCGTCCGCGCAGCTCTTTCTCCCTCTGCAGCCCCAATTCCCGTGGAGAAGCTCCGGTTGCAAGTATCACCGCTCTGGCCTCGATCTCTCCCTTTGAGGTGGTGATTTTTTTAATATCACCGGTCAGTTCTGCCGATTTGACGCTGACAAACGCAGTCTCCGCACCGAAACGTTCGGCTCCTTTCTGCATCTTCTCTCCCAGTTCAAAGCCGTCAATCCCCTCCTCAAAACCGGGATAATTATCCACCTGTCCGGTGGTTGCCATCTGTCCTCCCGGAGAAAGCTGTTCCAGCACAATCACCGAAAACCCGCTTCTCGCACAGTAGAGAGCTGCGGCATAGCCGCCCGGCCCGCCGCCGATAACCGCAACATCATAGGATGTCTGTTTCATCATGTACCTCCTTTGTACCATTCCTGCCTTACAATCCTATAAGGCGCCGTTTTCTCTGAGCCAGTCTTCAACTGCATCCTGTGAACCCGGGTTGACAACAGAGCTGACCAGTTCGCCGTCGCGGAACAGAAGCAGGGAAGGTATCGTGTCTATGTCATACTTCTCAGCAAGTTCAGGTTCCTCGTCTATATCAAGCTTCACCATCTTAACCGTCTCACCATGTTCTTCCGACATGCGTTCAATCGCCGGGGAAAGGCGTCGGCAATAACCGCACCATGGCGCCCAGAAATCCACAATAACCGGCCCCTTTGCCTTTAATACCGTCTCTTCAAAATTATTTTTAATCTCCTGTACTGCCATAATCCTGTCTCCTTCCTTAACTTTCCTGAATTATCTTCGTTTTTATCTGTAACTTTTTCAAATACAGTTGTTGTATCTTTATAATACTGTTATCCGGACGGATTGTCAAGAGAAATATTTAAAATTGTACAAATCCTTCTATTGAAACAACGATAACCTGCACGCTGCGCGCACAGGTCACCGTCAAATAAGACCCCTGGCTATCGGATACGGCATACGTTCCGACGGCCAGGGGCCTGAAAGGTTAAGTTTGATTCAGCTCATGGAAACTGTCTGGACTTTATTCTGCAAAAACCATAATCTGCAGAGCCGCGTTGTCCTCATCCGACCATACGACACATTTTCTGCCCTGTGTCAGATCATCCAGTGTCACAATGTTCCTTGTAAGATATGGAAATATGTTGCAATCGGATTCCACCGTGTACTCTGTGCCGTCTGCCGCTGTCAGGACGGACTTTGAAGTGGCTGCATCCGTAACCAGGGACTGCACTTCTATATAGTCCGGTACCTTCGCATCAGCGGGTATGTTGGCAAAAATCACATCTGCATTTGTCATTGGAGGGAGGCTCATGGTCATGGCCGGCCCGATGTATACATAGATGGTATCCCCATCCTTAATATCCTCTTCCTTAAGCGGAAGTCCGGTTACAGCATCGAGGATGTAAGTATACTCCTCCGAAACATTGAGGATGATCTCTCCGCTGATACTCATATCCGACTGGTTGTCAATGGACAGCCTGCCATCCTCCTGCTTTGTTACCGGCCCGTAGATACGGAGGGACTGAAGTGCATCCTGCCCGTTCATATCCTCAACGTTATCCGCCGCTGACTCCGCCGCAGTGTCAGCTTCTGTTGTCTCCTCTTTGGATGCCGCCTGGCTCTCCTGACGGGTTTCCGTGGCAGCGGATGCCCCATTGGATGCGCAGCCGCCTATGCCAAGCGCCAAAACCGTACAAATTCCTGCTGCATATAAACGATATTTTCTCAATATTCTCTTCTCCTTTTCATGGTTAATACCCGCCGGCCCTTTAAGCCGTGCAGAGCATTTATTTACTTGCAAGTAAAGTATATACGATTTGCCATTCATATCCAATAAAAAATTTCTTAATAATTCTGAATTTATAGAGAACATTGTAAGAAATATTTCAGATTTTTCGCTAAATTAGATCATTTATATCATCCTTCTCCTATCTCTTTTTGATGCCATATACTTTTCAAGAATAAATATGCACTGCTATATTTCTGTCCTGAGATATTGTATAATTATCTAAATATGAATTTGAGGAGAGTAAAAATATGAGTAAAGAGTATATCATTTCGGCATGTTCAGGAATGAAAATTGATGTTAAGCAGGGCCAAAGCATCACAGTGATCGATATTGAAGGCGGTCAAGTAGTGGATTTTTTCGCTGAAGCGGACGGAAATGAGAATGAATTTCTTTCAGCAGGAGTGACGATTGACTGTAACGAGTCCCTGAAAATAAATGTTGGTGATATTATTTATACAAATCTATACCATCCCATGATGGAGGTTATGTTTGACGATGTAGGAGAGCATGATTTGCTCCATCCATGCTGCCGGCCGGAAATGTATGACTTCTTCTATCATAATGGCAAAGATCATCCAAATTGCTTTGACAATATTAACAGAGCGCTTGGAGAGCAACGTCCCATTATCACACCCGTTAATTTATTTATGCACACGAAAATTAACACAGACGGCCGTATTTCAGTGGAAAAACCGATTTCAAAAGCAGGAGATAAAATTATATTAAAAGCTTTGATGGATATTACATTGGGAGTTGCCGCTTGCAGCGTTTCTGAAAGCAAATGCAATAGCGGGAAGTGTTCCCCCGTCAAAATTGTTGTTAACTAAAACAATTCCTGTTAATTTAATAGGAGGAATCCCGCTATGAAAGCAATAAGGACACCAGTAGCCCGGACTATCTGGTGTCCTGTATTTTATACACTATATTCGCTTTTTAATTTTGTCACTCCAGAAATTTACTAATCCGTTCCGCCGCTTCTTCTGCGTTGGAAAGAATTGCCGGATGCCGTCCTTCCGCAAATATACAAATTTCAGCTCCCGTTTCTCCGGCTATCGCACGATATTCGTCCTGAAAATCCGCCCTTGACATCTCATCGCCTTCGCTTCCCATAAGCAGAAGCGGAACCTGCAGACTGTGAAGCGGCTTTGAAAATAACGGCAGCTTTTCTCCAGCACATTGGAGCAGGGCTTTTGTATCTAAATCCACAACACGCTCCCAGTCTTCTCCCTGACACCATTGATAAAATTCTACCGCCAGGTTATCCGTTTTGGCGCCGGTCCGTTCCTGAATCAGATTCTTTGAAAAATCATCTGCCAATGTTCTGCCGTCAAAGCTGTCCGCCACCACTCTGCCAACCAGCTCGGGGCGCTCTAAAGCAGTATTGACGGCAACCCAGGCACCGCCGCTCGTTCCCACAAGATTGACCTTTTCCAGCTTCAAATGCTCCAGAAGTGCGATTGTCTGTCTGGCCTCCTCCATCCAAAGCTCTGCCGGAAATTCCTCAATTCGGTCCGATTTTCCATGTCCTAAAAAATCAATGAGTATCACATGAAACCGGTCCTCATATAAGGGCAAAAGTAATTTAAACATCCTGGAAGATGCCGTATTGCCGTGCAGGAAAAGTACGGGTTTTCCCTTTCCTGATTCTGTATAATAAATCTTTTTAGTCTGATAATAAAAATATGACATCCTTTGCCTCCTAATCGCTTTTCATTCTTCTGCTGCCTGATTAGCAAGGCTTGTAAAACACCAACACCTTGCCGTTAGTGCTTTTTTATCCAAATTCCCATATTTCGCAACCTCCATTCCTGATATACATCCAGTGTATCACAAGATTTAATAAAATACAATGCCTGCTCCAAATATTGATAGCGTCAATTTACTTTCGGATCAAATGGT
>NZ_KE993005.1 GCF_000466485.1 [Clostridium] symbiosum ATCC 14940
GCGTCCTCACCTGCTTAACTAAATCTCCATTTTAAAATCTAACAGCTTGTATGTTTCTGTAGTTTTTTGTATAATAAAAGAATTAAAATAATCGGTAAAAAGCCATATTATTTAATGTATAATTTTTTTTGAGAAGGAGCATACATTATGAATCGAATAAAATTCAGATTATACCCGGTGTTGATGGCCTCGGCTCTGTTTCTGGCTCTGGCGCCGGGAGGGGTTTCCCAGGCACAGGCGTCAACTATATATACACCGAAGGCCGACGGCACCGTGGTCTACACCAGCGCAAAAGCCGTGATCGACGCCTCCCACACATCCGACGGATATGTGATGGTCAAATACACCGGTTCTAATCCCAAGGTAAAACTCCGGATCCAGAAGGATACCGAATACACCTATGATATAACCGCTTCCGGCGATTATGTGACCTTTCCGCTGACCGAGGGAAGCGGAAGTTATACGGTTAAGGTATTCGAGAATGTATCCGGCACTTCCTACGCACAGGCCGTGAGCCAGACGATACAGGTGAATATTGCAAGCGATACAACACCATTTTTATATCCCAACCAGTTTTGTAACTTTAACGCCGATTCTAATGTTGTCACTGTCAGCGATACCATCACGTCCGGTATGACCGATCCGCTGAAAAAGGTGGAAGCCATTTACAATTACGCCGTTGACAACATCACATACGACAACCAAAAGGCTGCGACCGTACAGTCCGGTTATCTTCCCAATGTGGATGCAACGCTGGCCCAGAAAAAAGGAATCTGTTTTGACTACGCGGCAGTTATGACCTCGATGCTCCGCGCACAGGGCATTCCGACCAAGCTTGTCATCGGTTATGCAGGCAATGTATACCATGCATGGGTGAGCGTATATATTCAGGGGCAGGGCTGGGTTGATAATATCATCTATTTCGACGGAACTGACTGGAAATTAATGGACCCCACTTTTGTATCCAGCGGAAAGAAAAGCGCTGAAGTCCTGAACTATGTCAGCAATCCGGCAAATTACAGACAGAAATTCTGTTATTGATAAACAGGAGGTATTACTATGAGCCGCGGCGCATCATCACCGTTTACAGGCCTGGCACTGTCCGGGTTCTGCATGCAGATCTCGATTCTTCTGGAATCTGCAATTCCTCTCTACGAGGGACTGAAAGTTATGGCTGAAGATTCCCCCGTACAACGGGAAAAAGAAATCCTTACGGAACTGTCCGACAAAGTCCGCATGGGACTGCCGTTTCATCAGGCAGTCCGGGAAGCCGGCTGTTTTCCGGCATACGTCGTCAACATGTCCATGCTGGGGGAACGGACCGGCCTGCTGGATACCACAATGGAACGACTGGCCGTTTACTATGAAAAAGAATATTATCTTGCTGAAAACCTCAGAAAAGCCGTTACCTACCCGGCGATGATGATTCTTATGCTGATTATTATCCTGTTCGTCCTCTTTACCAGGGTTATGCCGGTATTTTCCGGCGTTTACGAGCAGCTTGGAACATCCATTCCTCCTGCCGCTGCCGCCGCTATCCGCCTGGGGGGCATATTAAGCGGAGCCGCCCTGGTTCTTGCAGCGATTCTCATCGCCTCAGCCCTGATTTTATGGCTTTTCGGAAAAAAAGGAGTCCAATCCACCCTGGCACTCTCCCTTCTGGAGAAAATCAAAGCGCGTTCTATCATCGCCCGCGCTGCCGCTGACCGGAGATTCTGCAATGTGATGGCCATGTCCCTCCAATGCGGCGTCAATCTGCCGGATGCATTCGGCCTGGCGCAAACTCTGGTGGATAACCGGACTGTTGAAGAACAAATCAAAAATGCCAAAGAAGCCGTCTCTCAGGGTAAAGGCTTCTACGATTCAGTCAAAGAAGCCGGACTGTTTTCCGGATTCGAGCTGCAGTTGATCCGTGTGGGCAGCCGCGCCGGACAGCTGGACCGCATCATGGACCGTCTTGCAATAGATTACGAGCAAAAGTCCTCCGAGGCCATTGACTCTATGATAGCGCGCCTGGAACCTACAATTGTATCGGTTCTGGCCGTTGCGGTCGGCCTGGTCCTTCTCGCCGTGATGCTGCCTCTGGCAGGTGTTCTGTCCTCCATCGGATAAGGAGTAACAGTTCAGCCATGATGTAGCCCGCGAGGTGTTTTCGCTGTTTCTTGCGAAAATCCCGAGTTGTGCGGCGCGAAACGGCGTTTTTTGCCGTTTCTGTGCATCATTTGTTACGGTTTAGCCGAAGGCTGAACCAATGTCATTTGATTAACAATGCAATAAATTGGAGATTTAACGGAGGTTAGGAGGACGCGTCCGGAACGGACCA
>NZ_KE993006.1 GCF_000466485.1 [Clostridium] symbiosum ATCC 14940
ATTACAGGGATGAGATTGGGAGCGTATCCCATATGGGGATAGCCGGACAGAAATGGCATTTTCTGGCGGACAATTACATTGATTCCATAGAACGGGCAGGAGGGATCCCGGTTATGATACCCATCTGCCGGAATATGGAAACAGTAAAGGAGATGGTTGCCGGAATGGCAGGCATCCTGTTCAGCGGAGGCCATGATATCAATCCGCAGGAATATGGGGAGGACGCTAAAAGTTACTGTGGAACCATCATGCCGATGCGGGACCGCCAGGATGTGGATCTGGCCAGATACATAATCAATGAGACCGGTAAAGCGGTACTGGGAATCTGCCGGGGAATCCAAATTCTCAATGTCGCCGCTGGAGGAAATCTGTATCAGGATTTGGAGAAAGAGGGCGGGTTCGGCCATCATTTCAATGATATGTATCCGATGAACAGCGTATCCCACCGCATTTTGGTAAATGAGGGGACAAGGCTTGGAAAAATCCTGGGAAAAGAGACGGCCGGGGTGAATTCGTTCCATCACCAGGCAGTCAGGGAACCGGGAACCGGCTTCATCATCAGCGCCGTGTCAACGGACGGCGTGACGGAGGCAATTGAGATGGAAGGCAGCCGTTTTGTCGCGGCAACACAGTGGCATCCTGAGATGATGCACGATTCGGAAGAACAGCAGGCAATATTCAGGGCATTCGTTGAGGCGTGCCGGGTAAAATAATTACTCCAGGGAGGCATTTAAATTCCGCAGTAAAGGGGATTTAGAGTGCCTCCCTCTTTTGGTGTAACAGTTCAGACAGGTTGCTGCTACTAAAACATATGGAGATTTAGTTAAGCAGGTG
>NZ_KE993007.1 GCF_000466485.1 [Clostridium] symbiosum ATCC 14940
CTTCGCCCGCAGCCCCAAACAACGACAATCTTCCTCCGGGACGAAAGACTCATACACACACCCCACCACCCCGTCCGCTGGCCGTACCGGCGGCGTCCTCACCTGCTCAGCCCGTTCCTTCTTTTCAACGCTATCTTTTTTACCTCCCCTGTTGTATACTTTTCTTAAGAACCCCCGATGGAAAAGGAAACCACAATATGTCTGAACACAAAAAAAGAGGCCGTCTCCGGCTTGTGCTGCCGGCTCTGTTTTTATTAACAGTCATTCTTTATCTGTGCCGGAAGCCGGCCGGAACAACAGAACTTATCATGGAGCATACTCCCCTTGAGACCTCCTTCACCATTATGGAAAGCGGCGTCCCCGGAAATACCATTCTGGTTGTCGGAGGCATCCATGGGGATGAAACCTCCGGATGGAGGGCCGCGGACAAGCTAAAGAAAGTAAAGCCAAAGACCGGTACCCTGATCGTCCTCTCCCCTGCCAATGCACCGGGAAGCCGAAAGGGAGAGCGTAACGTAGAACTGTACCGCGATCTAAACCGCTCTTTTCCGGGCGGCAAAAAACGAGATTTGACAGATGAACTGGCCGCTTCCATCTATCAAAAAATCATTGAATACTCCCCTGATCTTGTCATCGATCTCCATGAGGCGTCGCGCGAAGGGGATAGAAGGGATTTTCTGGGAAACTCTCTGATTATCACAGATTCAGAGAATATTGACGGGCTGATTTTCGACCTCCTGCTGGAATCCCAGGACGGTTCGCTTAATACCTCCGCCCCCTTTACCTGCTATAACGGAACACCGAAGGGCAGCCTGAACCGGACCGTGACTGAGACACTCGGCATTCCCGCCATCACGGTAGAAGTCTCACAGGAGGATGAGCCGGACATGCGCATCCGAAATCATCTGGCTGTCGTCCACCGGATTCTTAAGTTTTATTCGATGGAATGATTATTTAAGTCGTGAGGACGCTGCCGCAGGCTGGCGGACGGGGTGATGGAGTTGGTTATATGAGTCTTTCGTCCCGATGAAGGGCTGTCACGTGTTGGGGCTGCAGGGAAGATCTAGTCTGCGGAGCACGTTCTGTTATTGCTCACAGCCCCGTTGAAAAACACGGTTCTGCAAACAATAACACGCTTCGCGCTGCTAAGCTCGACAAGGTCTCGCTAATCAGCGATGGATTCCAAAGGCATCTGCAGACTAGATCTTCCCCTCCGCCCCAAAGGAAGGTTATCGGCGGGACGAAAGGCTCCGCCAGATGTATCGGCCCGTCCTCTGGCCTGCGACCGCTGGTTGTCTCACGTCTTAAGCTGGGTGGGAGCTTGCTGCAGCACCAAAAAAGGGATTTTCGTGCGTATATTTCACGAAAATCCCTTTTTGATACTTCACTTTTATAACAGTTGTTCTTTTTCACTGGAAATGCGTAGTGGCAGCGGCAGGATCCGCGTCCCACCACACCGGCCGCTGTCCGTTCCGGACGCGTCCTCCGGATCTCAATTAATATCCCACAGCTTTTCCGTCACGCCTTGGGTCCGCACCGCCCCGGAGCGTTCCGTCCGGCAGCATCTCTACAGCCTGTACGCATGGATAATCCATCCAGTCTCCGGTTTCCAGGACCGGGTGGCCCATGGCTTTCAGGCCTTCTATTACATTCTTGTCAATCCGTGTCTCAATCATGATCGTCTCGTCGCTGGTCGTCCAGTCGGAGCCTGCATGGATTCGCGGCGCTGAGATGGCGTCCTGAATGTCCATGTCAAAGTCAATCACATTGGAGATAACCTGGGCAACTCCGGAGATAATTCTCTGAGAGCCTGGGGCTCCGATTGTCATAACCGGTTTGCCGTCTTTCAGAATGATGGTAGGGGACATGGAACTCATCGGTCTCTTGCCCGGCTGTACTTCATTGGCCGTGCCGACCTCAGCATCAAAGTCGTCCATTTCGTCATTCATGATAAATCCGTATCCCTCCGGAACAATGCCTGAGCCGAATACATAGTTAACCGTCTTTGTCACTGCAACAATGTTGCCCTGCTTATCCATGATGGAGTAGTGAGTCGTCTGCGGAGACTCATAGGCCCATGCATCACCGTGTTCAAAGACCTGGGCCTTCTCAAGGTCGATCTGGGAAGCCAGCTCCTTCGCATATTCTTTTGAAGCCATTCCTGTCAGGGGCACTTCGATAAAATCAGTGTCGGCGGCAAAGAATCCTCTGTCCTTATATGCCATCTTCATTGCTTCCGTCAATACATGCAGATGCTCCTTCGAATTATGTCCCATTCCCTTCACATCAAAGTTCTCGAGAATGTTTAAAATCTCCACGATTGTTGTTCCGCCGGATGAAGGCGGCGGGGAGGAAAGAATCTCATAGCCTCTGTAGGTTCCGCTGACCGGAGTTCTGAGCTTGATATCGTAACCGGCCAAATCCTCCATTGTCAGAATTCCGCCCGATTCCTGAACCGCTTTGACCATAGCCTCGGCCACTTCTCCCTTGTAAAACGCATCGGCTCCGTTATCACGGATCATCGTGAGCGTCTTTGCAAGATCCGGGTTTTTAATCACATCACCTACCGAATATGGATATCCGTCCTTCAGATAGATATCGCCGCAGGCTTTAAAGCGGGTGAGAACCTCGAACTCTTCCATCATGTCCCTGTTCAATACGGCCGATACCTCATACCCCTCTTCAGCCATTTTAATGGATGGATTCATGACCTGTTCTCTGGTCATTGTACCGTAAGTATCCAGAGCATACAGCAGTCCTTTCACCTCTCCCGGTACTCCGACGGACGGGCCTCCCAGCCATTTAGTATCATCGGTCAGTTCACCCTCCTCGTCAACCGGCCACATACCGGGCTCTGCCTTTGCCGGAGCCGGCTCACGGAAATCCACGAAAACATTCTCACCCGTATCCGCGGAATGGATCAACATAAATCCGCCTCCGCCGATACCGGATGACTGAGGCTCGCATACACCGAGCGCAAAGCCAACGGCTACGGCCGCATCCACAGCATTGCCGCCGGCCTCAATAATATCCGCGCCAATTTTGGATGCCTCATACTTACCGGTCGATACCACACCGTTTTTGCCGTTTCCGTCGCGGTCGTCTCTCTTAATCTGGCCATTTTCGTCGTAAGGTTTCCAGCCCTCTTCCTCCGCTTTTTCCGTTTCCGCTTCCGTTTCTTCCGGCGCCTGCGTCTGAACGGCCGATTCCGTAACAGCCTCTGTCGCTGTCGGCGCAGCCTTCTGACAGCCCGTTACAGACATGGACGTCACGAGTGCAGCCGTTAACAGGAGCGCTAAACTTCTCTTTCTCATATCCATTTCCTCCTATTTTCTATAAAAAGTCTCATTGTGAAAGGCTTCTTTTTATAATCCGGCGGTGAAACCAACATTTCACCGTACCGCCGTTTCGTCTAGTTCAGATAGCTTCCCAGTCTCGTTCCCCCCAGATCCGTCCCGTCTGAGCTGAGAAACAGCTCCGTATAGGTCGGAACCCCGGAAAATACCACCGGTTTATCGGGATACAACTGGCTGTAGGCATTGGTATATTCAATCACACCCTGAAGGTGTCTTCCAACTCTCTCCTCAATCGGATGACCGTTCTCGTCGTAGGGAACATAGAGAAATCCCAGCTTCGCACTTTTTACATATGCCTTATCTTTTCCGGTGAGAGCCAGAGCCTCATTTGTCGCTCCGCGCAGACGTCCCTGAGACGCATTAGCCGTCTCCATCAGCAGCGGAATCGTATCCGTATAGTCGCCCAGTTCCCTGTGGGTCAGTCCGTGCAGATTGACCGGAGACGGCTCCAGTGACATCTGGATTCCTCCCAGAGTCAGCTCCATCATACCGGCCGCCGCCAGCGACATCCCCTTTTCGTGGGATACGGTGGCGTTGATAACCGGGTATTCCGGTGATGCCTCGTGAAGATCGAACGTCTCGTTGATATCCTCCGCCCGGATCAGCTCAGCGATTGCATAAGCCGCCTGCTCCGTGGGGTTTCCGTCCGGTCTGCCTGGATAGGCCCTGTTAATGTTTCTTGTCTCCGAGCCGGAAAGCTGCTGGCCCGATGCCGCGTGGACATAGACATCCGGATCCGGCCACTGATCCACCGGATTAGAGGCCCTGGAGCCATACCGGAATTTCCTGACACCGCTGGGCGTCGTGATATTCAGGTACTGTGGGGATGCCTCCTGCGGGTCATTGTGCGTCATCCCGCTCCGGTTTGTATAGGGAATTACATAGACGGTTCCCTCCTCCACCTTTGCATTTTCGATAAATGTGATGGCAGCCAGATAGCCTGCCGGTTCATTTCCATGGGTTCCGCCGAGGATTAAGACTTTTCCTCCCGGTTTTTCCCCCTCCAGTATGTAAACTTCTGTGTCCATACTGCTTCCCTTTATTCCGTCAAAATATTCGGAAAGCATCTTTGTCCCTGTCACTCCGTCTCCCGGCTTAATCTCGCCCAGATCTTTGAGTGACGCAAAATTTAATCCTGTCACCACGGTCACAGCCAGCGCTGCCGCAAGGCAGACAGCCGCTGTTATATGATTTTTCTTCATGTCTGCCTCCCTATTTAATCATCAATAATCTTAAAATAAGCGGAATCACTACGAGCGCCGCGTTGGCCTGAAGCGTGATTTTCTCTTCGTCGAACAGGTTCCAAATGGTAAATATTAAAACAACTGCTATAATTCCTCGGTAAATCAATGTAATCATACCCGGTTCCCTCCCCCTCTATTTAATCACAATATACGGCGCCAGTGAATTTGCCAGGAGAATAAAGGCAATTCCCCATGCAATGATCATCAGGGAGGGGATCATACACTTTTTCAGCACTTTTGTGTATTTATCAAGGCCCACCACCTGAGCTGCGAAGATTCCGGCCAGAGCCGTAGGCGGCATCATATCTCCAAGGGATGCGATCAGCGAGATTGCCGCAGCGGTGATAATCTGGTTTTTGCTCAGAAATGCCAGAAGGAACGGAACTCCAAGGACAGAGGCCGATCCGTAGGAGGACACGGCTCCGAAAAGCGGTATCGTAATCGCCATCGCCACATATAAGAAGCCGTCCGGCAGGCTCAGGCAGGTTGTCACGATAAATCCGCGGACACCGGTCAGCGTCATGATCTGGATGAACATTCCGACTCCCATCAGGATACCCAGAACAGGAAGCACGCTGTTAACAGCATCCTTGCACACCTTTGCCACATTGATTTTGTAACCGGTAAACAGGCCGGTCACGGAAGCAATCATGAAAATCAGCGGCATCCCCAGGTTGGGAAGAGAAGGCATCGTCTTATTCACCACCATGAGAATCAGCGCCACGAATATCGGAATATAGATTTTAAACCCGAATTTCTCTCCAGGCTCCTGATTCAGCTTTTCCCGGATTACATCGTATTCCAGTTTTTTCACATATTTGAGGCCGAACATCAGGGCAAAGATAAATGCCAGCGGAAATGTCAGAAGCGCCAGCGGAAGTTCAAAACCGACATAAGGTATGTCAATTCCGCCTCCGATAATCATGGCCGGTATATTGACCGGCGGCGCTATCATACCCAGGATGCCTCCCATAGCCAGGATACAGGCCGTCTCAAGCTGCGGAATTCCTATCAGCATCAGCACCGGAGCCATAATCGAACCGGCTGAAAGCACTGCTGCCGTGGAGGAACCCGTAATCATGCCGGGAAACATAATCACCAGCATAATCAGGCAGACCAGAAGCGACGGCGTCTTGTGGAATTTCTTAATGATCAGTGAGGACAGCGCGTCAAGCGCCCCTGATTCCTGGATTACCTTCATAAAAATCATTGCCGTCGTGATAACGAGAATCGTATCCACATAAGAGAACGTGCCCTCTATCAGATGACGTAGCGGAAAGCCGTAGCCTCCCGTCAGAGCGCCGATTACCGCCGCCAGCACCATGGAAAGGCTTACAGGAAGTTTCAAAAGAAAACATCCTGCCACGAACGTAATTACCATGGCTAAAAATATAATTAATTCGATGCTCATATGTACCCCCCGGACTGTTTATTTGAATGCGGCGCCAAGCTTTGGAACCACGTCGGCCATACTGCTGACCTCGTCAAACGGAATGCCCGCTTTAGCCGCAATCCCTTTCATAAGTCCGTCCTTATCTCCGTCTGCAACTACGATTGCATAATCCGCTTTTTCCAGGCTGGGAGCGATGAATTTATCGGAAAGCTCGCCTCGTCTTGCCTCTCCGCCGACATGTACCGCAATCACGATAATTCCTTTTTCTTTTGCCGCGTCAACTAATTCAGTTACCCGCTCCAATTCGCCGTTTGCATCGATTCCCGCTGCTCCGAGTCCTTTGGAGGAACCGCCCACTGCCAGCATCAGCGTCTTAACGCCGTCTAAATCGGCCGACGTGGCCAGGCTGTTCTTTTCACACTTAATATCATTCTTATCAAGCATCGTCTTTACCATTTCATAATCCGCGCTCTGGCCTGCCGATGTCAGAAGCACCGGCTCTTCTGCGATGGCCTCTGTCAGGCCCTGCACCTCTGCCTGCTCCTGTGCCGCATCACCGGCCGCCTGCGCCGTTGTTACCGCCTGCCCGCCTTCCGGAGCCGCTTTCTGGCCGCAGCCCGCTGCCGCTAAAGAGATTGCCGCACACATTAAAACTACAATTGCTTTCTTTTTCATGATACCCT
This sequence comes from [Clostridium] symbiosum ATCC 14940, assembly GCF_000466485.1. Classification (GTDB taxonomy): domain Bacteria; phylum Bacillota; class Clostridia; order Lachnospirales; family Lachnospiraceae; genus Otoolea; species Otoolea symbiosa. Next base: position 6,677 of record NZ_KE993007.1, read on the forward strand.
CCTGTGTTATGTTTTTGTTAAAATCATAGTATCATAGGCAACTTGAAACTTCTATTTTTTCTCTTATTTATCTCTCGTTGAAATATACAAAAAAAGAGCTGTTTTTTCGTGATTTTATCTATAAACTCACGCTAAAACAACTCTTTTTCCACCATATTAAACAGCTCAAATCAGCCGGTAGCTCTGTTTTGGCCTCCCTTTTTTTCCGTAACTGCTCTTCACATCCACCTTTTCAAGCGTGGTGAGGTACTGAAGATAACGGTATGTTGTCTGGTAGGCCAGCCCCGTCCTCCCGGAAATCTCCTCAACCGTCAGATACTGCATCTCACCGCTCATGGCATCTTTAATCAGCTCCATCGTGGAACTGCCAATCCCCTTAACCAGATACGGCCAGTTATCGTTCTTCTCCGTCCGTTTACTCTCCATCAGCCTGATATGGACACGTATTCTTGAGATAATATCAGGAGCCTTAATCGGTTTCGTCGCAAAATCGCTGGCTCCCGCTTCCAGGAATTTATCCGCGACGCCCTGATCCTCATCTATCGTGAATACGATGATCGGTATGTCCGGATCCTGCCTGCGGAACATTTTTACCCCCTCCACCCCATTGATATGCGGCATATGGTAATCAATCAGAATTATATCCGGCGAATCAATTTTATAGATTTCCAATGCCTGTTTCACGTTCTGGGCAATCAGCCCGGTCCAGCCCTGTGTCTCAATCACCGCCTTCAGCGCATAAAGTATCTCCACTTCATCGTCAACCAACAGAATTTTAATCTCCCTGCTGCTCATTCTGCTCCTCCTTATCCTCCGGCATCAAAAGTTCAATGCTCGTCCCCTTTCCAATCTCGCTGTCAATCTCTATCGTTCCCCCGGAATCCGTCACAACCTTTTTAACAAAGCTGAGTCCCAGACCATGGGAGCTGCGGGTGGAAAATCCCCGTTCCCAGATAAGCGACAGCGTGTCCCCGTCAATTCCCTTTCCATTGTCTGATATATTAAAACAGACCGATTCTTCCTCTTCGGAAATAACGGTGCTGACATCCAAATCAATCCTTCCCCCCTGCTCCGCCAGGGCATAAAAAGAGTTCTCAATCAGGTTAATCAGCGCTCTTGAAAACCGTATTTTATTCACATGTATATATTTCTCCGGCGCCTGGTTATGGACATGTACCAGCTCCGAATATTCGGAAACTGAAATCTGGGCCAGAACCGAATCAAGTATTTCCTCCGTCGAAATCCGGGTCCGGTGGTTCTCATAGAGAATTTCCGATATCATGCTGCTCATCTTCTCAATCGACGATTCCACCTGGCTTAAATATCCCGACTCCTTGTCCATCTCCTTTTTATCGCAGGTCATCCGCACCACCCCGACCAGCGCCTGGGCCGAGGTCAGAGGCGACTTCAAATCATGGACCAGATGTCTCATTTCCAGATATGTGCGGTTTTCCAGCACCCGGAGCCTTGTGTCCATAATCATCCTCTCATTCTGCGCTTTCAGCTCATTCATGGCCTTCAGGTTATTCTCATCCCGGATGAGCAGGAACAGAAGGATCCCCATAAACATAAGCAGCGCGAAAAAGATCGCCACCGTACCGTTCATCTCCGGCTCCATCTCCAGAAATTCGGCTATCAGTTTGATATCCCTCGACATCTCCCCTCTGCCGGTAGGCAGTCCCTTTAAGCAGGGCATGATATCGAGAAACTGAAGCGCAGACAAAAACACCAGAATCAGCATGGCTTTCTTCCACAGGCTCACGTAATTGTAATCATTCTTTCCCAGCAGAATCAGCAGAATAATTAATGACAGGGCAGGTATGCCAAAATCATATTTAATCTGGTGGACATTGCTGATGATGGTATAAATGATTGGAATAATACAAAAGACGATTCCTGATTTCAGCCATTTGGTAATCTTATGATCGCTGTCCACCTCAATAGACTCGGCAATGATAAACGCCCCGAAATAATGGGGAAAGGCCCGGATCGAATTAAGCGCTCCCAGCTTCATTCCCGCTGTCCACAATTCCAGCTTATCTCGTGTGACAATTGCGTCATATGCTTTTTCCGGAATTTCCCACATATTTATGGTTAGAAAAAACGGCATGCATATCCCAAGAATCAGCAGGATGCAGCCGGATATAAACTTCTTTTTATTAAAATACCTGACCCGGATTTTCATAACATCCCCCATATGTATTACACCGTAAGTATCATGAAACAGTCTTATCATATCATATTGGGCGGCAAAAAAACAGCTCCCCTTTTATTCCGATTTTTCACATCACTTCCTGCCTCAGTGCATTATGAGAGAAAGGGGACGCCACAGTCACGTGCCGGTCCCCTTCTTAAAAATCTTATTTTGTACCAATACTTCCGGAATCTCCGGCTCACAGCCTGCCACGATTGATGCCGCTCCCTCGCCAGAAACAGAAGCTATATCCTTTTTCTCCAAAAATCCGTCAGCGTTTTCCTGACATCATCCACATAGGTGCGTCCAACTGGTAAGATTATATTATTTTCAAGCAATAGCTCATTCTGTCTCATCGTTTCAATATAATGAATATTGACCAGATAAGAACGTTCTACCATTATAAAGCTGTCGTCTATCCGCTGCAGACCTTCATATACCTCCTGAAGGGCTCTTCTTTCTCTGATTAGTTCCCCTGAATTTGTCACGAACACGGACATTTTTGACTCTTTATGACAATACATGATATCCTTACACGGAATTTTGATTCGCTTACGCGCAGAAGTAATAAAATAATGTTTTTGATTATCAGAATTAATCTTTTTTAAGGCGGCTTCCATGCAGTGATCAAAGCCGGCTTCCAAGTCCCCCTTCACCAAATACCGGAATACATCCAATTCATAACCGACGACCGCATATTGATGGTATGAGGAAATGATTATAAACAGACTGTCCGAATTCATTTCCCGTATTCTTTTCAAGACTTCAAGGCCGTTCATTCCCGGCATCTTAATATCCATAAATATTATATCATAATACCTCCCACTTTCCAGTTCCGTCAACAGCTGCATCTGGCTCTGGTAAGCCTCCACAACAGCCCTGATTTTATTCTTTTCAATGTATCTCCGAAGCAGCTTTTCTATCTCCCTGAGCGCCTCACGGCAATCATCGCAAATGGCAATTTTGTACATACCGATTCCCCCTTGTATGATATAGTTCATAGCAGAGATGTCTAACCTCTTCTTTCAGCCTGCCTATCATCCGGCAATTGTCTTCCTGATAGATTCTATGCTGAGTATGTTTCCGGTTTTATTTTATCATGGACAAATAAAAAGGGCTGGTGTTATGTCATCTTTCTTTATCTAATATGGTATAATTTTAGAACTTACTTCCGTTCCTGATTCCAACGTTGCCTAAAAAAAGGGATTCCTCTTGGGACATCGCCCGGCAAAGCCGGGCATATAATCATCAGAATTTTGTAAGGTCGCTTAGAAGCCCCTCCATATATGTGCAAATCTTATTGTCAAATGCTTGGTAAACTAGGACCATTGTTGTTTTATCCAACGAAATTGATACTTCATATAGATTCTCCAAAGTATTTTCTAAGGCGATTTTATATTCTCCATATTTAATCAATCTTCTAGCCTCTAAAATTAGATTTTTTAAATATGGTATCTTTAAATATACTCCTGCCTCATCTTGAACATATTCTTCCTCACCGCTTACTTTCATTATTTTTTCTATCTGGTCAATAAACTCTTCCACATATTCTTTATTCATACTAATCTCCTAAATGTCTTCCCGCATCCGTTCCAACCTTACTGTCAGAACAAAATCCAATAATGGTTCTTCCCTTTAATGAGTTTTGAGACAAGGAAATATCACATACACAGTGACTGCCTAAATAGTTATTTCTCTTTCCCCTATGACACGCCGAGACCCCCATGCGCCGTATTACACCTCAAAAAATTACAATGAAACAGTTATCGGAGCTAATAGGGCAATGTATACAATCGCTTTACTAAAATTGGTATAAACAATCCGTGTTGAAAAGCGTGCAGGGTAAATATCAGATGGCTTGATGCCACCCGACAGAAAGTCTAAAGAACTGTTTATAGCTGGGATACGCCATACAGAGCTGTTCATGGAGCTGGTTCTTCAGCCTGTGCAGATGGCTACAGATATTATCCCGCCGGTTTACTAACTGGCCCAGCGTCCAATACTTATCATCCGGTATAGCGTCCGGCAGCTTATCCAACATATTGATCAGCACCAGAGCAACCGCTTCTGCATCATAGCTGTCGCTTTTTTAATACATGGGTACGCTTTTTCTCTGAGCATTTGGGGACAGATGGATTCAAGTCCTTTCCCGGCTCTTTTTTCGATTTGTGTAAGGTGCTTCATCTATGGAGCAGATATTTGTTCCATTGTGGTATCGGTTTCCGCACAAGCTGAAGAGATTATGAAGCGGATGGCGGAGGAAGAATGAATGACGGATCTGCACCATGAAAGACGGCATCTGGGCCATGAAATTTATAAACTGCCTATAACAGCAGAAAGAAAAAACACCGACCAGCTCCATCATGGAGTGGCCGGTGTTTTTATCTTGCTGAGATTTTTCCGGTGTGTTTCCACCCCCTTAAACCCCCAGGGTGCGCCATTGTAACATAGCGGCTGGGTGACTGTCAATTTCGATTCCCTTGCGTTTTTCTTACTGGAAACTTACTTGCCATGAATTTTAAAGAGTCGAACGTGTCTTACGTGGGTGGCTCGGCGGTACCCAGTTTTTCCAGTGTTCCGTATTCTGCCACCCAACGCCTCTAAAACTACCGCTGAAAATGAGAAAACTGCCGTGTGGTAAAGCCCAAATTTGTTATGCTGGAGGCCCCTGTTTTTTGAATAACTTTTTCTGGTATTTCATATAAACTTATACCACCAGCCAAAGCTGATTTCACCAAAACCAATGGTTTTAAGGCGTTTTCCGGCTTTTGGCAGGGGAATACTTTGATTCAACCACAATGTTCAGCGGATTCCCAGCTTTTTCATGCAAAACAGAGTGAACATCCCACTCCTATGCCAACAAGTGGCTCCGGCCCGCCATCTCTTAGACCTGTTACGTACCGTGACGGCCGGTGTGTCGGTTTTAAGACACTGCTCGGAAAGATATACCATGAAGCACGTATTCTGGCTCGTTGAGCCAATGTGGAACAGAGGCATTTCTCCCCAAATCAGCCAATATGTCCAGGGTCGAAAAGTGTGCAGGTTAAAGAGGTTATG
>NZ_KE993008.1 GCF_000466485.1 [Clostridium] symbiosum ATCC 14940
GCGGCGTCCTCACCTGCTTAACTAAATCTCTTTACTATTCCTCCAAAAGACTCATAGCAGCCTCCACAAAAGTCCCTGCCCCGATATATAATACCGAATCGTCCACACAGTACCGTGCATTATGAGCCGGATAATATTCCCCGTCCCGCGGGTTTGCCATCGCAGTCTGAAGGTAGAAATAACACCCCGGCGCTTTCTGGAAGAAAAAGGCACAGTCCTCCCCTCCCATTTCCGGTTTGTTAATCGACCGTACACGTTCTTTCCCCGCTATCTTTTTTGCCGCTTTTCTCACATGCTCCGAGACCGTTGCGTCATTTGAAAGAGGCGGATAGGGCTGATCAATCCTGAATGTGTAATCAGCTCTCATAGCCTTTGCCGTGTGGTCTATAATCTCCTCGATCCGTTTCATGACAAAATTTCTGGATTCCATATCCACGTTTCGCACGGTGCCTATAAATTCCGCCTCATCGGGTATAATATTACTGGTCCCGTTCCCCGCCCTGACGGTTGCAATCGTGATTACACTGGAATTGAGGGGAGACACCTCTCTACTGACAATATATTGAAGGTTATTGATAATCAGCACGGCTGCCGCAATCGGATCAATACACTCGTCAGGAGCACATCCATGTCCGCCTCTCCCTTTGACCGTCACATAGATTTGTTCGTCGGATGCAGATACGTATTTATTGCTGATAATAACGGCTCCGTTCTGATAAGGCTCCTCTGTCTTTCTCGTTGTATGCAGGGCAAGCATATAGTCCACTTTCGGATTCTCCATAACCCCGTCCTTTACCATTGGTTCCGCGCCGCCCGGCCATTCCTCTCCTGGCTGGAACAACAGTCTGACCGTCCCGTTTATCTCACTTTCGTGGCGTTTTAATAATTTTGCGGCCGCCAGCAAAATTGCCGTATGGGCATCGTGGCCGCAGGCATGCATATTCTTATTTTCCGAGCTGAATTCAAGACCTGTGTCCTCCTCAATCGGAAGTCCGTCCATATCGCCCCTTATGGCGACTGTTTTGCCCTGCCCGTTGCCAAAATCCGCCACAATACCGGAATGGCCCGTATATGTCTTATATGTAATACCCATCCGGTCGAGTTGTTCCGTCACAAAGCGGAAGGTTTCCGGCAATATCAGTCCAACCTCCGGAATCCGGTGAAGACTGCGTCTCCATAAAATCAGCTCCTCCTTTATCTCAAGAGCTTCACTCAAGATATCTCTTTTCATTTATTATCACTACCCTTTCTTAATTTCTTAAATTTACGCCCTGCTGCTTACTAAAACGGTCCGTATCCAACCTTTACCGCAAAAATTAGGAACGCAAAGGTTATCACTACCCACACTGCGTAAAGCGGAGCCAGGAACTTGATCCATTTCCCCCAGGGGACCTTGGCCATTGATAAAGCGGCCATCAGAGTTGCACAGGTAGGGGTGACTACGTTTGTAAATGAATCTCCGAACTGAAATGCCAGAACCGCCGTCTGCCTTGTCACTCCCAGCACATCGGAAAGCGGGGCCATAATCGGCATCGTAACCGCCGCCTGACCGGAGCCGGAGGGTATCAGGATGTTTAAAATATTCTGGACAACGAACATACCGCAGGCGCTGAGCGCTGCAGGCAGCCCCTGCAAAAGTCCCGACATAAAGTGGATAACCGTATCAATAATATTTGTGCTTTGAAGAATATAAGTCGCCGCGCCGCAAAGTCCGATTGCCATTCCCGCCCACAAAAGGTTTCCGCAGCCTTTGATAAATTCATCCGTCATCTCACCCGGCTTAAGTCCTCCCACGATTCCGGCTAAAACTCCGGCAATCAGAAAAACAGCGGAAAGCTCGTCGATATAAAAGCCAAACTGAGTAACTCCGACTATAAGAGCCACTACGCTGCCTACTAAAATCAAAAGCACCAGCTTATGCCGTATCGTCAGCTTCGGCACATTATAAACATCAATATTAACAACATGGGTTTTATCTTCCTCATAAACCGGACTGGACTCCGGATTTTTACGGACCTTTATCGCGTGCATCGTTACATAAACAATACTAACGGAGAGGAAGGCAACAAAAGCGGCTATCCTCAGCCACATCCCCGAAAACAGGGGCAGTCCCGCAATTCCCTGTGCCACTCCGACTGTAAAGGCGTTGGTAAATCCGCCGGAATAGCCGCAGGCCGCCGCCATCCATACAATACCCATGGCCGTCATCGAGTCAAATCCCATGGCAAGGCAGACGGTGACCATTAGTGGAAAGAAGGCCAGGAATTCTTCAAAGTTCCCTGCGCAAGCCGAGCCGAGGCCGAATACCACCATGCAAATCGGCACAAGCAGAATCTCTTTTCCCGCCATTTTCTTAATCAGGTTCGCCATTCCCACATGAAGCGCTCCTGTCGCATCCATAATTCCAAATACCCCTCCGATGATTAAGAGGAAGAAAATAATATATCCGGAATTTTGCAATCCAATCGTCAATGATTCAAAAAACTCAAAAAACCCAATAGGCGTCTGGTCAATGTAATGGAAGGTGTCAGGATTAACCAGCATTCGTCCCGTAGCAGGATCTGCCACTCTGTCATACAAACCGGCCGGAACTACGTAGCTGGCAATTGCACTGGCCAGTACGATAATTACCAGGATCAGCATTGCGTTCGGAGCCTTCAACTTTAACTTTTTCTTTTTTTCACTCATTAAAAAACCTCCTCCTGTTTATTTTGTTAATTTATAATAAAATCTGCCGTCTTCCTTTATCCCCCCTTTGCCCAGATTTCAGCTCTCCTTTTTTCATTCGGTAATAGAGGACGGAACATCCCGCTCCTAATATAAACACGATTCCCGAAGAATAGAACGGCAGCAAGCTGCCTGCTCCGTATATAAAACCGGCAAATAAAGCCCCGAACACCTTTCCCGCATACTGGCAGGAATTAAACATACCGGCGACACTGCCGCTGTTTTCCTTATTGCTGTCCTCCGTCGCCATTGTCTGCTGAAGAGGCAGGTACAGCGCATTAACCGCATAAAATATAAAGTTGCCAACCACAAAAGCCGGGACATCCGATACAAGCGGAACCGTTACCGCCACGACGCCGTTTATAAAAAGACAGGCGATAATCGAGCGCTTGACCTCCGTCTTCTTCATCAGCCAGGCTCCCACTGTAAAATCCACAATGAGTGTAATGCCCCCTATCCCGGCCCGAATCAGGCCATTGTAATAATTGGGGAATTTAAGCGCCTCCTTGACATAATAGTTATATGCGTTGTCATACGCAGTCGTGGCAAAGCTGGCACAAAATACGGAGGCCATGAACACGGCCAGCAATACCGTAATATTTGATCCGCTCTTCTTTTGGTCCGGCAAGCTCCTTTCCTCCCAGGCAGACTCCGGATCCTTAACAGTCAATAAAAGTATGAGGGCAAACAGGAATATCGCCACGACCTGAATCTGGAAAGCCAGTTCAATAGATATGCTGCCCAAAAAACCTCCTATCGAATATCCAACCGCACAGCCCGCCGTTGACAAAACCGAATAGTAAAGCATACCCCGGCTCCGTTCCTCGGCTCCGGTAAGATTGATCAGGCCGGCCAGTGTGGCTACCGGAACGGCAGAACAGGTAATTCCGCCGGCCAGACGGCATATGATGATCTCTGCCTGCGTAACCGAATAGTAAAACGCAATCTGTGTAACTGCATAAGTGACAAATCCAATAAAAATCACTTTCGTACAGCCGATTTTCCCGCACAGCCTTCCCCAAACGGGAGCCATAAAAAAGGAGGCCCCGGCCATTGCCGCAAAACTCACCCCAAACATATAATCGGGAAGGCCCAGTTCCAGAAACATCGCCGGTGTTATGGGATTAATGAGATTAGAAAAAGCCCAGAAAAACGCATGAAAAAATAATAAACGCTTTGCATCAGCCTTTTTCATGCCTTTAATTCGATCCAACACCACTCTCCCCCTTTAAAACCCCCGCAATACTGTCTGTGTACTGCGCCTTAATTGTCAGATGTTTTTTTACGCTTTACGCAATATATTTGTCAATTGCATCTTTGTATAGTATAATAAAAAATAATCCATTTGAGAAATACAAATTATCTTTCAGTGTGAATCAGAAATTTAATAAGAATTACAAAGTGCCGGGAGGAATATATGGATACCGAAACATTGAAAACATTTTTATTATTAGCCAACACAAAAAATTTCAGCCGGACAGCCGAAATCATGTTCGTATCACAATCTGCCGTCACGGCGCGGATTAAATCGATTGAAGCGGAACTCAACAAGACCCTCTTCGTGCGCAACAAAACCTCTGTGGAACTGACTCCCCATGGAAAAATATTTATCCACTATGCAAAGAGCATCTGCAATCTGGATCTGGAATCAAAAAAAGCCCTCGATGTATCCGGCAGATTCACGTCCCGTCTGTCAATCGCGGCTCCGGAAACCATCTGGCAGTCTACGGTCTTCTCAAAATTCCGTACGCTCATAGAAAAATATCCCAACATCTCATTCAACGTGAATGTTCTGCATTCCAACGATATCGTAGACGGGATTCTGGACGACAATATCGATATCGGCTTTGTGCTGAACCGTCCCACCCACCGTATGATAGAGACTGTGGAGCTATGGAATTGCGGCTATGTCCTTGTTAAGTCACCTGCTCTGAAACTGAACTCCCGCTATTTCTCTCCCGATACGCTGGATGATTTTCCTTACATCGATATGGACTGGGGGATGGCATTTTCGAATTGGCTCAATACGTATTTTTATCCACGAATCTATCCGTTTCACACGATTCACGGGTATCTGTGCATGAATCTGCTTCTGGAAGGCCTCGGCGTCTGTTTCCTACCTGAGCGGATCGCTTCCTCCTATATCGAAAGCGGCCGGCTTGAAAAAATACCCTATGAATATTCGGGCTACTCGCCTATCGAATCCGGTTTCCTGGTCTGGCCTAAAAACAATTCCAGTATTTTGACTCCTTACCTCGAAACCTTAAAAGCCGCGTTTCAGGGGGAATCCTTCACCGTCAATCCGTGATAAGCCCGGACACTCCCTACACAGGCCGCCGTTTCCTATTGCTCACGGTCTTCGCGTTTTACCGTCCTTGCACATCCTTCAATAAATAAGGGGCTATAAAATAAGTCCCTTATTAGGAATCGCCAGTTCCGGCAAATGCCGGTTCTGGTAAATTTTTAGGTCATGTGATTTTTGATTCATGCGGTGTCCTCCTTGTAACTTAATGCCATGATGTTGGGGTCAAAAGGTCTTTTGACCCCTTTGAAACCGGATTGCTCCGCACTGCGTGCTCCTCAGATTATGACAAACTTTATTTGATGTGCTGCGACGGGTCGCTGTAGCGACATGATTCCCTGCCGACGCAGTGCGATCCTCCGCGGAGCGGTTTTTATTTAACAGGAAAACTTTCCTATTAAATAAAAAATGCACGCTCTATGTATCATTACATAAAGTGTGCATGATTTAAATCTATAAATTTATGAGCCCTGCTTCCATCTCCTCAATATCAAATCCACCGGCCCGCGCAGCGAAGTCACCACCATGATACCTGCGGCCAGCGCTACGGCCAGCCCCAGAGCCGACCGGGCCTTCTCAGCAAAGACAGGCAGATCCATTCTCAGAGCCGCACTCACCGCATAATAAAGCGCCCCGCCCGGGATAAAAGGAATTACGGTCGGCATCAGCACGGTTGTCGCCGGTGTCTTTAAAATCCTCGCCCATACCTCGGCGTAAATTGTGATAAGAATGGCCGATAAAAAAAATCCCAGGTATTGATTATCCACGAAGTTGATAAAAACAAGATAAAGCCCCCAGAAGACGGCGCCTCCAACGGCGGAAATCAGGATTCTCTTGCCCCTCGTATTAAAGAGAACCGCAAACCCGAGTGAGCCGAAAAAGGACGCGGCTACCGCATAACAGAACTCTCTCATAAGGAACCTCCCGTCAGGATGATTGCTATAATAAAGCCTCCTGCGACACAGACCGCTGTTATAATCGCCTCTGAAAAATGCAGCAGGCCGCTGATCATATCCCCGCTGATAAAATCACGGAACGAGTTTGTCAACAGCACCCCCGGTATCAGCAGCATGATATTGCCTATCATAATCGTATCCAAATGCCGGCCAAGACCGGCAAAACAGACAAAGATACATAAAAGCCCCGACAGGATGGAACAGATGATATTGGAGAATATCTGTTTCATCTTCATAGACTGCAGGCCGTACAAGGTCAGTTTCAGCAGTACGCCGACAAATGCGGCGGCAAATCCGTCCCTCAGTGTGCCCCCGAAAAAAACAGTAAAGGCCGCCGCCACCATCGCACAGACGGCAATCTGAAGAGCCGGTGGATATTCTTTGCTCTTTACAATTGCATCGAATTCCTCTTCGATCGCCTGCCGGGGCAGATGTTCCGAACAGATTTTCCTGGACAGATTATTAAGTCTGTCCAGCTTATACATATTCGTGCCGTAGTTTAATATTCTCCTGGTCTGGGTAATCCACTCCCCGTCTGACGTTTCCAGGGAAACAATGATACATGAGGCGATGGAGAAAATGTGGCTCTGGCGGACGCCGTAGGCGCTGCATATGCGGCTGATCGTATCCTCCACCCGGCTGATCTCAGCGCCGTTAATCAGGAGCTGTTCCCCGATATTTATCGCACAGGTAAGTATCTGTTCATTTGTCATGTATTTGATTCCTTAATTTTCTTAAAACGTTTCAATGCATCGCGGTATGCCACAATGATTGCTTTCGTGGAAGAACCATAGTAGCGTCTTTTAACCTCAGCTTCAATTTGCTCTGCATCGGTTACGAACTTTTTGCCGATAAACAGCCTTCGGATAAAATCCTTGGTAAGTTCCAGAGTCCTTGAACAATCTACCTCAATAATCTCTTCCGTCTCCGGTATGATCTCAAACGCAATATAAAATGTCCCGTAAACCTTCGTAATCGCATTATCCAGATTCGTCCTGGACTCGCCGATAATATATACCGTTTCTCCCTGATTCATATCCCTGCCCCCCTATGAAATCTACGCCGGAAACTTTCCGGCATTACTGATCACAGCCCCGCTGAAAAACGCGGTTTCACGCCGTGTAACACGGGATTTTCGTGCAATTGCACACGAAAACACCTCGCAGGACAGTGGCTGTAAAAAGTAACTGCCCGGCTCCTATTTGTTATTATACGGCAGGTAATATTTTTCTGTCAAGAAAGGACACCCTCTGTCATTTCACGAAAGGTTACGGTTCAGCCTTCGGCTTAAAAACGCCGTTGATTGTGGTGAAAAGTTCACTTTTCATCGCGTCGCGCCGCACAACTCGGGATTTTCGCAAAAAACAGCGAAAACACCTCGCGGAATACATCATGGCTGAACGGTTACCACGAAAGCTCTTCATATATAATTTGTGAAATTCTGCCGATTGCCTCTCTTCCGTCCTTATTGGTTTTCACCCCATTTGTCAGTACGGCCAGAATATAGGGGTGTCCCGGAAGAAGGATGATTCCGCCGTCATTTTCCAGAAAATCCAAATCACCGCACTTATGCGCCACTTCCACGTCCTCAGGCAGATAGAGCTGAAGGCGTCCCGACTGCTGCTGCCGTTTCAGAATATCCAACATCAGGGCGCTGGCTTTCCTGTTCACACAGCTTCCCTCATAAATTTTTTTCAGGATCAGCATGATATCATCGGCACAGATAAAATTATCACAGCCCTGTTTTTTCGCTTCTGAATCCATCATCTTCCGGCCCAATACCGCTTCCTTCAGTCCCAGTTCTGCCGCCATCCCGTTAATCCTGTCCATGCCCAGCATCTGTATCAGAATATTCGTGGCCTCATTGTCGCTGACTATAATCATCAAGGTCAGTATCTCTCTCAGTGAAAATTCATGGCCCGGCTCCAGTTCCTTAAGGACTCCGTCTCCGCCGGTTCTCATTTCCTGCGTAATTTTTATCTTTTCTTCCAGGGACAATTCCCCTGCGCAGACACGGCGCATCAGCTCGGCCATGATAACCAGCTTTATCATGCTGGCCGAAGGGACACGCCTGTCCCCGTCTATGGAAAACCCGTCCTGTTCCTTTAAATCGAACAGCGATACGCAGATATTCCCTGTCTGAGACTCAATAAATTCATTGATCCGGTTTTTCAATTCTTCCCTGTATGCCATTTCCCCTCTCCTTCGCGCGGAGCGTGCAGGTCACCGCCTTCAATTAAAAAACCCGGCAAAAAACAGGTATTCCTGTTCTTTGCTGGGTTTCATTCGCTCCAATATAGTGTTTGCTATATCATACAAAGTGAAGCAGCTCTTCATTTGTATTTATTTGGTTTGTGCTTTATCTTTTGTATTTTGAAAATGTTATCTTTTGTCGTCGTTTCTTTTGTATTTCTGTTGTTCTTTTGTGGATGCCGTCTTTTGTACTTTTGTGTACATTCTTTTGTACTTCGTAAAGCGCTTATGTACTTTCCGTTACAAATCCTTTGTATCTGCGTACTTTTTCTTTGGTAAACCTTCTTATGTAAGTTATCTTTTGTATATGGTTAACCACGAACTAAGTATAATATAAAATGAGAGGCTTGTCAATTATTAAGACGTATTTGTCGAAATATTTGTCACTGCTTATTCCCTCCGGCTTTACAGCCGTCATAATATTCCTTATATCTTCCAAATTTTTTCCGGTAAATATCTGTCCGGACCGGATCTGGACAAACGATTCCCAGAGGCGGCACGTCGTAATCCTCCAGATTCTCAATTCTTCCCATCAGAGATGCTGACTTCCCTTCTCTCTATTCTGCACATTTAACGACTAAAACCCGTAAAAGAACGGATATTTCAGTTCTTTTACGGGTTTTAGCTGCACTAAGTAAAATGAAATCCGTCAGGAAAAGGCCAAAGCCCAACGCCGTCTCCACTACCCGGATTTTCCAGAGAGAAATTTATATGAAGCTTGAGTAAATCCTGCAATGGAAATGTAAGAATTCTTAGGATAGCCGTAATAGCCACAGAAAGAGAAATAGTTTAGAATAATAATAAACGTATCAAACCGGCGGTTGTCCGGCGGCAGTTTCCGTCAATGCTGCCGCACAGCCGCCTTAACAGAAAGGGGAAATTGTATGAAGCTTCTGAGAACCGTCGCTCTGTTTGCCATATGCCTGACAGCGCTGCTGTCCGCAGCCGGCTGTTCGGAAAAAGGAACTGAATCTTTTAACGCCGTTATCACGGAGATTACCGAGGACGGAATCACTGCCAGGCCGTTTGAGGATGAAGAGATACTGAAAAAAGCATCCGTCATCAGACTGGACCAGTCTGTACTTTCCGCCAATCCGGTTCCGGATTTTTTACCCGGCGATACGGCACGCATTGTGTGGAACGGAAAAGTGAAGAAAGGAGAACCTGCTTCCCTGGAGCATGTCTTTGCCGTCTACAGTCTGCCCCCTTTGTACAGTGAAGAATTGTTCAATGCCAGAAATGAATATATCGGCGACGCCCCCGCAGACGGACGGCTTCTGGGCCTTCTGGCCGAGTATTTCAACATAGAAGAAAAAAGGTCGTTGGAACTTCAAACATCCGGAGAACCATATACCATGACGGTACATTTCGAAAGTGAACCGGATCTGAGACGCATGAGCCAGACGGCATGCAGCCTCCTCGCCCTGATCGGAAACTGCGGTGAAATCCGCTGGGATTATCCCTCTAAAGGCAGCGATGTAAAAGAAGGCGTCAGTATCACCACAGCAGATGCCGAAGAACTGCTCCAATTAGAAGATTTGAAGAAGTATGGTGAAACAGAGGAATCGCTTCACCGGCTTCTTGAGAACATTGTACGGCTTACCGAGATTAACCGGTAGCCATTCCCGCAAACAATAAACTTTCAAAACCGGCTGCAGGAAAGGAAATGGGAATATATGGGATATTTTATCAAGAAACAAAACAGAAAGAATATAACAAGATTTTTTACGGTCCTGTCACTCTGCTTTCTACTGTCAGGAACCGCTCCTCTGACCGCCCTGGCCCATGATGCCGAGTGGGGCATGTGGCGCGGCGAGCAGAATGCACTGATCATCGGTACCATAACGGAAACAGAGGGGAACCTGTATCAGATTACGGTAAACCACGCACTCACCTGCGGCCCGGAAGGCGCTGAAAAAAACGTAATAGACAGGATGCTTCCGCTCAGCGAAATACCCGGTGAACTGACGGCAGATTTTACCGGATATCAGGGAGAACTGTATTCCTACACCACTTCCTACCATGGCAGGGAGAAGCCGGAAAAGGGTGATTTCGTTCTTCTCTCCCTGGATAAGAAGGGAGAAATCTGGAAGCTGGTCTGGCCGCCCTATGAATTGAGCGGCACCGATCCCCAGACACTTGAACTGCTTCCCGAAAAAAAGAAGACCAACACGGCTGCTGCCTGGGAGATACTCATCCGTTCCGGCGGCAGTATCAACGACTTCTTTTTTTCCGGCGCAAACAGCCTTTCGGCAAATATTCTGCAGGAGGACGGCTCCGTCAAAAGGGAACTGCTGTGGGAGCGGCAGGAAGGAACGGAGTCTGAAACGGCTGATAAGAGTACGTCCGGCCGGAACATATCAGATGAAACAGCCGCTTTAGCCGGTGCCGGTGACAGCAGCGGCGCGGCAGACGGCCGGAACCGCCTTATCAGAGAGACGGGCGAAGGTTCATACCGCTCCAGCTTCTGGCCCTTGATTGCTGTTTCTGTCGTTGTCTGTATTCTCTGTTTCGGTCTTGGAGTTATTTGGGAAATACACCGAAAAAAGAATAGGAAATAACTGGAGCGTGGCTGAAAATTTCTTTCCGTCAGATGTGCGGCACACTTTGCGGCACATTTGGCGGGAATGAATTTTGAGACACGCTCTAATGCTCCGTCTCCTGTTCCTCTTTCAGGTAGCAAACAAGCGCCCCCAACAGATTGGACACATTCAAATATTGACATGTCACCACCTCGGCTCTTCTGACTATATAGGTGAATTCACTGTATATTTCATCCAGATTCTTTCTGATATACTCCATCAGAAGAGGCTGTCCGCTGATCCCGCCGCCGATGGCGAACCGCTCCGGATCCAGGATGTTTTGCAGATTAAAAATCTGGACAGCAAGCTCTCTCGTATATTCGTCAAGGCATTCCAGTGCTTCCTTGTCGCCGTCTCCCGCCAGCAAAAACACCTGTTTCCCATCCAGCGCTTCACAGGGCAGCTTCTTTTTCTCAGCCACCCTCTTTACAAGCGACACTCCGCCGCAGCGGTTTCCCCATATATTCCCGGAATCCGGCTTTTCCGTACCCGCCGTGCAGATAAAGGATACCTCTCCTGCTGAAAAATGGCTTCCCTTGTATAGTTTTCCGTCTTTAATAATTCCGCCCCCGATCATTGTACCCAGGACGAGGACTACTCCGTTTTCCACATCAGACAGACAACCCAGCTCCGCCTCAGCCATTGCCGCACATTTTCCGTCATTCTCAATATGGATTTTTGTTGGACACCGCTTTAAAAGAGCTTCTTTCATGGCAAAGCCTTCGTTATATCGAAGCGCTCCTCCTGTGTAAAAGTATCCTTTCCGGCTGTCGATAATCCCCGGGGCCGCAATAGCCATGCCGTCTATCTCACCCGCAAATCTGTCATACAGCTTCCCCAGGGCCTCCACCAGCTCATCGCGCCCCTCTTTTGGGGTGGGGAGCTGATCCGTCATCATCACATAATATGCTTCGTCCATCAGCGCATATTTTATGAAAGAACCTCCTATATCGATTACAAGATATCTCATCACGCCACCCCCGTTCCATCAAAAACCACTCTATAATTGTGTCAGGTCTTTACCGTCAAACACGCTCTCCCAGTCACTCTTAAAATCAGCCACCGCCTTGCCGATGGCCGCCATCCCCATCGCCTCGTGGAGAAGCTGCGGAGAAAGCGTCGCCGTCTGGGCCCCGGCTGCAAAAGCAGCATTCACCTGTGCGATATTTTTAAAGCTGGCCGCCAGGATTTTTGTATTATATCCGTAAGCTCTGATTTGCTCCGCCAGACAGGCTATAGTGTCATAGGCATCAATATCCAGATTCTCCATCCTGTTATAATACGGCGCGATAAAGTCGGCTCCTGCCTCCAGCGCCAGATATCCCTGAATTTTCGAATAGACTGCCGTAGCAGTGACTCCTATCCTGTCTTTTTTCAAAGCTCTCATCACCTTCAGACCGTTTTCGTTAACCGGCACCTTGATAAATACCTTATCATCCACCTTATTTAAAACCGTGTCGGCTTCCCTGAGCATCGTGCCTTCATCCGGCGCCGTAAGCTGTATATGCAGGGAACGCTCCGCTCCGATTATTGCTCTGATTTGCCGGAAATGACGATAAAAATCTATCTTCCCCTCTTTTTTAATAATAGAAGGGTTGCTGGTCACTCCTGTAATGGGATAAATGGCGATGTATTTCTGTATCTCCTGAATATTGGCCGTATCAAATAAAAACTCCATGTCTTCCTGTCCTCCGTTTCCTGCTCTTAAAAAACTGCCGTTCTAAAAATTCTGTTCCGTCCTCTCTATAATATCATCCTGTGTCTGGCGTGACAATGCATTAAAGAAAGCCGAATATCCGGCAACCCGGACAATCAGGTCGCGGTACTCCTCGGGATTTTTCTGTGCTGCTTTCAGTGTCTCTCTTGAGACAACATTGTACTGGACATGATAGCCGTGAAGACGGTTAAAAAATGTTCTGAGCAGCATGGTCAGTTTCTGTCTGTCTTCCGGTTTTGACAGAAGCTGCGGCGTCACCTTCTGGTTAAGCAGGACTCCGCCGGTAATTTCCTTTGTGGGCAGTTTAGCAACCGTCTTAAATACGGCCGTCGGCCCTTTCCTGTCCATCCCGTGGCTCGGTGAGCAGCCCTCCGCCAGAGGTTCTTTCGCCTTTCTGCCGTCCGGTGTGGCGAGCGTTCCCATGCCCTGGCCCACATTGGCCGAAATGGACGAGGTTCCGGCATAATAGATGCCTCCTATCGGCCCCCTGCCGTATCTGGTGTTATGATATTTCTTTATCTCGTCGATATATACCTCATAAGCGCTTCGGATAAGAGAATCCACATAATCCTCATCATTGCCGTATTTAGGTGCTGCCAGCAGAAGATTTCTAATCCAGAGCCCCTTCTCCCCTTCAAAGTTATTCATCAGGGCGTCCCAAAGCTCAGCCGGAGTCATGCTTTTATCCTCAAAAACACATTTTTTTATTGCTGCGAGGGAATCAGCCATGTTGGCAATTCCTACCTGGAGGCCGCTGATAAAGTCATAGACGGCTCCGCCTTCTTTCAGTGTCTTTCCCCTTCCGATACAGTCCTCCACCAGAGAGGAACACAGCACGTCGGGCACTGTCTCCTCCAGAACCATATCACAGCAGGTCTCTATAATTACGCTGTGCTTCGTGAAATTCCTGATAATTTTATCCCAGGCACGTTCCACGTCTCCATAGCAGGTCATATCCCTGAAATGTCCCGTACCTTCACACAGTTTCACTCCCGACTCCGGATCCACGCCGTCATTCATTGCTATCAGCAGGGATTTGGGGAAATTCAGGAAACTCATTCCGGTGCAGCGGTATCCCCATTTTCCCGGCACTGCCGTCTCTACACAGCCGATTGCACTGTAATTATACGCGTCTTCCTCCTTGACTCCCTTTTCAATGAAGGAGGGGATAATAATCTCATCATTATTAAAAGCTGGCATGCCAAATCCCAGGCGCACCACTTCGATGCATTCGTTCATAAATTCAGCGCTGAGTCCGGCATGGTAACGGACCGTAAGATTGGGCTGGGGCAGCTTTGTCTGAGCCACGCTCTTTAAAATCAGCCAGGTCATCGGATTCACCGCGTCTTTTTTGTCCGCCGTCTGTCCGCCTACCGTAACATTCTGGTACAGCGGACTGCCGGCGCTGAACTGGGTGTGGGACCAGCTCCTGATTTTGTTAATCGTGAAGGTTTTCAGCCAAAGGTTCGTCATTTTCTCGCAGGCGCTTTCCTCCGTCTCTTTTCCGCTTTTAAGATCCTTCTTGTAAAACGGATAAAGATATTGATCCATTCTGCCATAGGAGAGGGAATGGCCATTGGATTCAATTTGCAGCACAAGATGGATCAGCCACATGGACTGCAGCGCCTCAGCGAAGCTTTCCGCCGGTTCATAGGGAACCTTTGAAAGAATGCGTGCCATTTCCCGAAGCTCGGCCGCCCTCCTCATTTCATCAGGTTCCCCCTTCTCAAGCCCGGCCGCCTTGCCCAGGGCAAGCTCTGAATAGCGGGAAGCAAAATTTTTAACGGCCTCAATGACAATCAGGATCGCCTGATAAAAATAAAATTTCTTTAAATTCTCAGCCTCCGTAAGCTCCAGCCGTTCCATCGCTTCCCTGGTGCGCCTCTCGTAATCCTTAAGTCCCAGTCTCATGACCTTTTCATATTCCACGGCCAAATGTGCATCACCGGAAGTGATATTCCCCTCCGCCTTAATAATCCCGAGGTCATAGAAAATCCGGCTCGACTCCGGCATTGCCGCAAGTCCCCTGTCCTTCGTCGTATTATGTTCCCAATACGGAGCCAGCTCCCTGAGCTTTTCCTTTGTCTCCTCTGTTATGTAAAAAACATCCCCGTCTCTTTTCTCAAACCGGTCCAGTTCCTCCATCACCCAGTCCATCGCATATTCCGGAAATATCGGAGCCGCCCGGTTGGCAGACGCCTGGTTTCCCGCCAGCAGGGTCTGCGGCTCAATGTAAATTGTCATATGTTCCAAAATATTCCGGAGCATATAGGCTCTTTTGAGAACCACCGGCTTATCCGCGTGCATTCGGTAGCTTTCCGTCGTAAGTACTGCACGCTCCGCGCAGACATACGGCTTCGCATTCAGAAGTTCTTCCCTGAAATTATGCATACGTTCCGTCAGCTTTCCAAAGTGATTGTTTTCCATGGCTGTTTCCTCCTCAAAACGTTGAAATGTAAAGCTTTGCGATTCTTTTTTTCTTAATTTTCCGGCGCTTTTTTCTTCGAATGAAAGAAGGTGCTTTCCTCAATGCTGTTTTCTTCGGACATTTTGCCGATAAATTAAGCTATCCCAAATCCTGCAAAGACATTTTGCCGATTTTTTATATTTTTATTGATTTCAGTGTACGCCTTTTATTTCATTTTGTCAATATTTTATTTACGTACGAAACTTATTTACTTTTGAATCCTGTTGTGATATAGTATGCAATGATTACGATTCAGACGTCCTTTCATTTTTTATAGGAGCTTATGATTATGAAGGCAAATATTTTTAATATTCAGAGATTCAGTATCCATGACGGCCCCGGAATCAGAACGGTCGTGTTCTTTAAAGGATGTCCTCTGAGATGCCCCTGGTGTTCCAACCCGGAGTCGCAGCATCGCCCTCCCCAGATACTATGGGACAAGAAAAAATGTTTCTACGGTCATCTGTGTGAGGTGAAATGCCCTGCAGGCTGCCTGAATTTTGAAAATAACAATCTGGTTTTCAGTGCAGATAACTGTACCGGATGCAAAAGCTGCATCACCCAATGTCCCGGAAAAGCGCTGACATTTGTAGGAAATATGATGGAGCTGGATGAGGTCATGGAAGAGGTGCTTAAAGACATGGATTTCTATCAGGAATCCAAAGGAGGAGTCACTCTGTCGGGCGGAGAAGTCCTTGTACAGCCTGATTTCGCCGCAGCCCTTCTGAAAAAATGTAAAGAGAACGGAATCCATACCGCGCTGGAGACTACAGCTTTCTCCACTCCGCTGGTGTTTTCCAAGGTCCTCGCAAATACAGACTTGCTTCTGCTGGACATCAAGCACTATAATGACAGGGAGCATATTAAATACACCGGAGTGTCCAACCAGTCAATCCTTGAAAACCTGGACTTTGCCGTAACCATGAAAGTTCCGGTTGTCGCCAGGATACCTGTCATTCCATCTGTCAACAACACCATCCAGGATGCAAAGGAATTTGTCAAGCTGCTGAAGGAACACAGGGTAGATACGGTGAATCTGCTTCCCTTCCACCAATTTGGTGAGAAAAAGTATGAAGAGCTTCAGGTTCCCTATCAGTTAAAAGATGTCAAAGCGCTCCGCCCCGAAGATATGACTGAATACTATAATGTTTTTAAAAATGCCGGCCTGAATGTAAGCATGTAGCCTTATGGTTCACCAGCACGGACAGGCAGAAATATAAATGAGTGGCAGCCCGGACAGTCCGGACCGTCACATAAAAACAGGCAATGCAGACAGTTATCGTCACTGTTTGCATTGCCTGTTTTCCATATAATCCGTGCGTGTGCCAAAAACTCTTAATTTCCTTCTTCCGGAACGCATACCCGGATCCCCTCTTCCTCCAGAAGTTTCTTCGATTCATTGGGAATCCCGTTATCCGTATAAACGCTGTGCACTTCCGAAAGCTTGAACTGTACCACAACTCCCTGTCTCGAAAATTTACTTGAATCCGTAACGACAATTACCTTCTTCGCAGACTGAGCCATGCTTTTCATCGCCTCCGTCCGCATCATGTCACCGCCGGTAAAACCGATTTCCGGCAGAAAACCGTCGGTTCCCACAAACAGTTTATCAACGAAAAATTCCCCTGCACATTGCCTGACAAGAGGGCCTACCATGACCTGTGACTCCTTTTGGTATTCTCCCCCCAAAAGAATTACTCTCCCTACGGATACTTCTCTAATATAGGTAGCTATAAATGCGGAATTTGTGATAATCGTAACATCCTTCTTATCCGCCGCCAGCTGCTCCGCCAGGAGGGCGCAGCTCGATCCCGACTCTATCATGATGGTTTCACCGTTTACCACACTCTTTGCCGCTTCTTTAGCAATTTTTAGCTTCGTATCATACCGGACCGCCATCCTGTTATTGATGTCGTCCACATTCTTCATAACCGCATAGCCATGTTCCCTGGAAAGAAGGCCCCTCTCCTCCAGCACATCAAGATCCTTACGAATCGTAACCTGTGAAACACCCAACATCTCAGATAACCGGTTAACTTCTACTTTTTTCTCTTCACTGACAATATCCAATATCTTCGTATGGCGTTCTGTCATTCCTGATCCCGCGGCGATGCCGCTCTCCTTTCCATGTCATATTGCATAAGAGGTACTGTTTTACTAGTATAGCACACTCCATTTTCGTTCGTAAACAAGAAATTAATTAAGCAGGTGAGGACGCTGCCGGTACGGCCGGCGGACGGGGCGGTGAGGTGTGTATATGAGTCTTTCGTCCCGGGG
>NZ_KE993009.1 GCF_000466485.1 [Clostridium] symbiosum ATCC 14940
GGACGCGTCCTCCTAACCTCAGTTAAATCTCCATCTTTCATCCCCCTCTCAAGTATGGTAAAATAATAAAGTGAAATTTTACATGAAAAGGACTTACTTATATGATTACAATAGAGATAAACCACTTTGATCTGCGGCAAATCGCCGGGTCCGGCCAGTGTTTCCGCATGAACTGCCTGGAACCGGGACTGTATTCGGCCGTGAGCAGGGGCCGGTATTTGGAAATCTCACAGGAAGGGCAGCAGTTTCATTTTCATTGCCCTGATGAGGATTATCCGTTCTGGCACCATTACTTTGATTTGAATACCGATTACGGTGCTTTCCTGTCTTCTGTCAAAAAGCGCGACCACTATCTTCAGAACGCTGCCAATGCAGGCAGCGGTATCCGTATTCTGAACCAGGATGCCTGGGAAATGATTATTACTTTCATTATCTCCCAGCAGAGGACTATACCAAAAATACGGGAGGCAGTGGAGAACTTAAGCCGTCTGTACGGCGAAGAAAAGCATTGTACTTTTCCCGGCGGGAAAACCGTTGTATATTTTTCCTTTCCTACTCCGGCCCAATTAAAAAAGGCCTCCTTAGAAGACCTTCAGTCATTAAAGCTGGGCTACCGGGCCCGCTATATCCACCGTATCTGCCTCGATGCCGATAACGGTACACTGGATTTGAACCGGCTTTCCGCCATGGGCTACCGGGATGCCATGGAATATCTGTCAGGTTTTTACGGCATTGGAACAAAGGTAGCCAACTGTATCTGCCTATTCGGCCTTCATCACATCGAGGCCTTCCCTGTCGATACCTGGATACAGCAGATACTGACAAACCATTACTACCGTAAAAAATACGATGCGCTGCCTAAAAGCCGCCTGTATGAGACAATGGTGCAGGAGAATTTCGGGAAATACAAAGGCTATGCCGGAGTAATGCAGCAATACATATTCTATTATGAAAGGACTGTTTTACACGGCAGAAGCTCCTGAGCCGGGAACTTATCACAGGTTCAGCAGAACCAGGGCCGCAAGAATCAGGCCGCACCCATACACCTGGCGTCTGGTCATCTTATCCTTTAAAAGCAGTACGCTCACAAAGCTGACAATCAGGATGGTTCCCACGCTGAAACAGGGATAAACAAGGTAAGCAGGGAGTCTGGTGACGGCCGCCAGAAGCAGAGACGTGGAAAAATAATTGGGAATCCCCACAAAAATTCCGCTGATAAAATCTGCCGCACTCATTTTTCTGTTTACACTGAACCGTTCCCTCATCATCGGAATCAGGCTGAGAACCAGTGCCGTCAGGAAGGTGTAAAATAAGGTTCTATACTGAATGTTGGGGTGTGCTGAAA
>NZ_KE993010.1:0-4438 GCF_000466485.1 [Clostridium] symbiosum ATCC 14940
GCCAGCAGGTTGTACTGCCGGGAGTCGGAGAGGTAATACCGGGAGATGCAGCGGTTTCAGTGGCTGGGGGATTGCCGCCAGGTAATATCTTGAGGGATCAGGAGAATAAAAAAGAATCGGAGGAGGAAGGTAAGGGGGATTCTGAGACTGATGTAGATTGGACAGATCATGGACATAAACATTTTCCGGATAAAAATAAATCATGGAAAGACATCGTTAAATCTACAAAGGACGGACCAGCAAAGTATTCCAAAGATATTACGGATATTGAAGCTTTTGAAAGAAATGCTTGGGAGACTGGAACGTCTACTACGAACGGAAAGAATTGGAAGGTTAAAGCATATGATGAAGTTATTGGTGCTACAGGAGGGAAAGAAACTCAATATATCCGAATTGAGAATAGTGCCAATACAATACATGGTCATCCAATTTCAGAGTCTGAATATTTAAAATTATTGAGGTAGCATATGAATAGTGTAGATTTTAAATTAGGAGAAATCATATATGATGAATTTCATATAGACTTTTCAAAATCATTTTTTGAGCAGTTAGATTCATTAACAGAGGATTTGTTACAAGTTAAATATGTTGACAGTTATTTGCTAGATTTGGGATGGTATCCTGAGTATGAAGTAGATGGAAAGTTTGTAGTACAATTAATAAAAGATGGGAATTGGGATGCTCCTAAATATAAGGCATGTTGTAGGTCAAAGGAAGAACTAATGCAAATTCTTGAGACTGCTATTAGTTTTGTAAGTAAATGATACAAGTACCGCCCGGCTTTGCCGGGCGATGTCTTCCGGTCTGGGTGGCGTAAAGCCACCCAGCCTTTAACCAGCACACATTTCGACCCTGAGATTTTTCCTTGAATTCCGGGAAAATGGCTCTGTTTCAAATCGGGGCAACGAGCCAATTCACCTGCTTTATGGTACATTTTTCCGATCACGCTTCCAAATCGGCAACACGGGCGGTCACGGCGCGTCACAGGGGCAAGAGGATGATGGGAGCGGACCAACGGAAACCGGATAAAAGAAAACTACTGGATCGGAATTCAAAAAAGTTGACTGTCGGGTATAGTTATTTTGTAGCTTTGCCACCCAGAAATAGCCTTTTATGTGGGCGATCGAAGCATTTTGGGTGGCAAAATTCTGGAAATGAGAAAACTTGGGTGCCGCCAAGCCACCCAGCAGATTATTTTTCGACCTTTGAAATGAATACCGAAAGTAAGGAACCGGTAAGAAAAATGCAAGGAAAAGGAAATTGACCTGTGGGCTGGTTCCGTGGTAAAATGGCGCACACCAGGGGGTATAAGGGGGAAATAAGTGGCTGATGATTGAAACTGCCAGAAAAACATAGTAATGAACCAGCGGTCATAAGATATTGGCTGCTGGTTCATTTTCTTTTCTGGCGATACCACTATGTCACAAATCAGCCTGCCATTTCTGTATCACATTTCACAAACATTCAGAACTGCACCCGGATGACTTGCGGATGTTCCTATTCAGAGTTAACATACGACAACTCCGACAGGAGAATAACCTGTGAAATCCAAGATTAGGGAAGCAGACAGGCTTAATCCCCCTTGCGATGGCCGTTGCCGTAGGGCGTAATTCGGCACATAACGCTTATCAGCTGAGGTTGCCGGTGATTTTTTGATAGTGGATGGAGACAGGATGAAAAGGAAGGATTCAGACGAGAAAAGAAAACATCATCTATGTGGGGATTGACCTGCATAAGGAAACACACACAGCAGTAATGCTTGACTGCTGGAACCAGAAATTAGGTGAGATCACCTTTGAGAACAAACCGTCAGAGTTCCATAAGCTGACAAGAAAGGTCGGTCGGTTTGTAACAGAAGAAAAGACAGCGGCATACGGATTAGAGAATGCATACGGCTACGGCCGTGCGCTTGCAGTGTGGCTGATTGAAAAGGGCTGTATGGTGAAAGACGTGAATACAGCGTTGTCCTATGCCCAGAGAAAAAGTGTTCCAATGTACCAGAAAAGTGACAGCTACGATGCGGAGGCTGTTGCGCTCGTATTAATCAATATGCTGGACAAACTGCCAGATGCTATACCAGATGATTCCTACTGGACACTGAGTCAGTTGGTAAACCGCCGGGACAACATCTGTTCCCATCAGCAAAGATTAAAGAACCAACTGCATGAACAGCTTTGCGTGGCGTATCCCAGCTACAAACAGTTCTTTGGCGATATCAGCCGCAGGACAGCACTTTACTTCTGGCTAATGTATCCGTCACCGGAACATCTTAAAGGGAAGAGCGCAGAAGAACTGGCGGCAGAGCTACGCCCGGTCAGCCATAACAACTGTTCTGTAAAACGGGCAGAAAAGATACTGGAACTGGTGCGCACGGACGGTCAGGCAATTAGGGAGCACCAGGCGAGCCGGGATGCCATCACGCGCAGCATTACAGGAGATTTGGAGCATTACCGGGAACAGCTTGAGATTGTGGAGGCAGCAATAGTAAATATGCTGCCATCATTTAACTGTACCCTGATGACTATGCCCGGAGTGGACGTGACAACAGCAGCGAATATGTTGTCAGAGATAGGAGATATTAATCGTTTTTCCAACGCCAATAAGCTGGCAAAGTTCGCAGGAATATGTCCGATCAACTTTTCATCTGCGGGAAAAGGCAAAGATATGTGTCCGAAGCAGGGAAACAGGCGGTTGCAGGCAATCTTTTATTTTCTGGCAATCCAGATGATACAAGTTTCCACCAACGGGACACCGAGGAATAAGGTATTCCGGGAGTATTATTTAAAGAGAGTAGCAGAAGGTAAGAATAAACAGCAGGCGTTAATCTGCATTGCCCGCAGGCTGGTGAATATCGTGTACGGAATGTTAAAGAACCACACAGAATACCGGGAACCGGAGCAATAATGGTTGTCGGTCACGAACAGTTTGTGCTAAGATGAAAGTAATAGAAACACAAAAAATTGGTTTACCGCCTTTTCCAAAAGAATAGAGAAAAAAGGCGCAAAAGTTATGAGGGTTCAGCGCCAGTGCCAAGGGGGATTCTAAAGCTCCAGATAGTGTTAATTACGATTCTAAACAAGTTGGAAAGAAGTATGGCGAACATATGAAAGATTATCCTGATATGAAGGACTATACTGACTATAAGAAACATGCAGATGACATTTTCAAATCGCCAGATCAGATCATTCATGACATAAAAAATGGAGAGTATTATTACACTAAAGGAGAAGATTTGCTAAGAATTAAAGAAAATGGAGATTTTGTTAGTTTATATCCAGGTGCGGGAAGTGGAAGAGTACTTGATGCTATTAATAATGGAGGTACTATATGGCCATAGTATTAGAATTCAATTTGATATGTAAAGAATTTTTAGATTTAGAACAAATATTACATAACAGTGAAATTAAAAAATTGAAAATTTCTATCGAAAAAATTTCTAGCATTGATAATTGGATGTGGGCGAATCAACAAGAATTACAAAGCATGTATTTAGTAAGCCATGCTTTAAATGAATCAAAAATTATTGTTATTAATTTAAAGTCCGATAGTTTAAAGGACTTGGGGATTTATTTGGAAAAAATCAATGAAGAATATGTTTATAATTTATGGATTAACACAGAGGGATATCCTGATTTGGATGCAGATAAAATCAATACGAGTAATGAACATTACTTTCAAAAATTTTATCAAACATTTGGGGAGGTGGTAAAAAAACAGAACATAGCATTTCGAATTTTAGGAATTGGAGTAGAGACAAATTTTCAGTATAAGAAAAACAATTCTGACATAATTAGAAAGTCTGAAAACATCATTACTTGGATAGGAAATGAAGATTTAGAGAATGATGTGGCTTTGGATAATTATAAAAAGAAGAAAGTTGTTGGAATAGATTTTCTTGTGTTTGAAAAATAGGATTTTTGCCCGGCTTTGCCGGGCGATGTCCTCCGGCCGGGTGGCGTCAAGCCACCCGGCCTTTAACCTGCACACTTTTCGACTCTGCGATTTTTTCGGATTTTGGAATAATGTCTCCGTTTCACATCGGGCCAACGAGCCGATTTACTTGGTTCATGGTACATCTTTCCGAGTCCGGCAGGAAAAGGGCAACACGGGCGGTCACAGTGTGGCACATGGGCAAGAAAATAGCCAGGCAGAGGCATCTTACTGAAAATAGCGCCTTTGGCGGAAACACTGTTATTAGGTGGTCAAATTTTTGCGCCACCCAATAATCCTTTGATTTTGCGGTGTTTCGGGGTGTTCTGGGTGGCAGAACCCGGTTTATAGCAAAACCTGGGTGCCGCCAAGCCACCCGGCAGATTATTTTTCGACCCTTGAGATATGTGCCGCCAGTAAGAAACCGGTAAGAAAAACGCAAGGAAAAGGAAATTGACCTATGGGTTGGTTCCATGGTAAAATGGCGCACACCAGGGGGTATAAGGGG
>NZ_KE993010.1:4538-6152 GCF_000466485.1 [Clostridium] symbiosum ATCC 14940
GGTAAAATGGCGCACACCAGGGGGTATAAGGGGGGAGAAAAGCGACTGGTTAAAACTGCCGGGAAAACATAGTAAGGAATCAGTAGTCATATGATATTGGCCGCTGGTTCCTTTTCTTTTCTGGCGATACCACTATGTCACAAATCCCTCCGCCGTTTCTGTATCATATTTCACAAACATTCAGAACTGCGCCCAAATGGCTTGCGGATGCTCTTTTTCAGAGTTAACATACGACACAACTCCGACAGGAGAATAACCTGTGAAATCCGTAGGTTAGGGAAGCAGACAGGCTTAATCCCCCTTGCGATGGCCGTTGCCGTAGGGCGTAATTCGGCACATAACGCTTATCAGCTGAGGTTGCCGGTGATTTTTTGATAGTGGATGGAGACAGGATGAAAAGGAAGGATTCAGACGAGAAAAGAAAACATCATCTATGTGGGGATTGACCTGCATAAGGAAACACACACGGCGGTCATGCTTGACTGCTGGAATCAGAAATTAGGAGAAATTACCTTTGATAACAAACCATCAGAATTCCATAAACTGACGAGAAAAGTCAGCCGTTTTTTGACAGAAGAAAAGACAGTGGTATACGGACTGGAGAATGCATACGGTTATGGCCGTGCGCTGGCGGTATGGTTAATTGAGAAAGGATATGCGGTTAAGGATGTGAATACAGCTCTGTCGTATGCTCAGAGAAAAAGCGTACCGATGTATCAGAAAAGCGACAGCTACGATGCAGAAGCGGTCGCACTTGTGCTAATCAATATGCTGGACAAACTGCCCGATGCCGTTCCAGAGGATGCCTACTGGACATTGAGCCAGTTGGTAAACCGTCGAGACAACATCTGCTCCCATCAGCAGAGATTAAAGAACCAACTGCATGAACAGCTTTGCGTGGCGTACCCGAGCTACAAACAATTCTTTGGTGATATCAGCCGAAGGACAGCGCTTTATTTCTGGCTTAGATATCCGTCACCGGAACACCTAAAAGGGAAGACTGCGGAGGAACTGGCGGCAGAACTGCGCCCGGTCAGCCACAATAACTGCTCCATCAAACGAGCGGAAAGAATATTAGAACTGGTACGTACCGACGGTCAGACCACAAGGGAGCATCAGGAGAGTCGGGATGCCATTACGCGAAGTATCGCAGGAGACTTGGAGCATTACCGGGAACAGCTTGAGATTGTGGAGACAGCGATAGAAACTATGCTGCCGTCATTTAACTGTACCTTGATGACCATGCCGGGAGTGGATGTGACAACAGCGGCAAATATGCTGTCAGAGATCGGAGATATCAACCGTTTCCCCAATGCCAATAAGCTGGCGAAGTTCGCCGGAATATGCCCAATCAACTTTTCATCTGCGGGAAAAGGGAAGGATATGTGCCCAAAACAGGGAAATAGGCGGCTGCAGGCAATATTTTACTTTCTGGCGATTCAGATGATACAGATCTCAACGAATGGGACACCGAGGAATAAGGTATTCCGAGCGTATTATCTGAAAAGAGTGGCGGAGGGAAAGAATAAACAGCAGGCGTTGATCTGCATTGCCCGCAGGTTGGTGAATATCGTGTACGGAATGTTAAAGAACCACACAGAATACCGGGAACCG
>NZ_KE993011.1 GCF_000466485.1 [Clostridium] symbiosum ATCC 14940
GGCGTCCTCACCTGCTTAACTAAATCTCCATCGAACAGTCACATTGCACAACTCCGCCTCTTGCTTTCCAGGAGAAACCTTTCTATAATAAGAGTAAAAGATGTTACTGTTAACACGGTAATGTTCCGCGGGGTGTGAACATAACAGTTCATGCTGTCTGAACTGTTACAGCTTATCATATTAAAGGGGAATGTATCCATGAAAAAGATATTGATTGTAGATGACGACAAGCGTGTCGTGAGAATGCTGGAAGAATATATGAAGCTCTATAATTTCCAGACCCTGTGCGCCGGAAACGGCAAGGATGCACTCGCGCTCTATGATGAGACGGTGGATCTCATTATCCTGGATATCAATATGCAGGGAATGGACGGAGTGGAGGTGTGCAGGCGGATCCGGAAACAGGGAAATGTTCCTATCATCATGCTGAGCGCCAACGCCGCCTCCTTTGACAAGGTGGAGGCCCTGGGCGCCGGCGCCGATGATTACATAGTCAAACCCTTCGATCCGGTGGAGCTGCTCGCCAGAGTACGCGCCCATATCGGGCGCACGGAACGGTTCAAGGCATCCCGGACCATGGAAACGCCGATTGAATTTGATGGCTATAAGATATACCGGAGCGCCTACCGGGTCACAAAGGATGACGAGGAAATCCGTTTGTCCAATACGGAATTCCGCCTTTTACTTTACCTCGTTGATCATGCGTTTAATGCGGTCAGCAGGAAACAAATCCTGGTCGATGTGTGGGAAAGCGATCTTTACGATGAAAATATCGTAAATACCTACATAAAGCGTCTCCGCCTGAAGCTGGGCGTAGGAGAAGGCTATATCAAATCAATCCGGAGCGTCGGCTATATGTTTGAGGCAGAGCTTAAATAGCTCTGCTTCCGGCCGGAAGTTCAAACCAGAATGTGCTGCCCTCTCCCGGAACGGAATAAAAACACATCCGGGAACCATGGGCTTCCAGAATCTGTTTTGACACATAAAGTCCAAGGCCGTAGCTCTCCTTCTGGGTCGGATCACCTTTATAAAACATATCAAAGATATACTCCTGCTCCTCTTCGCAGATTCCCGCCCCCTGATCCGATACCTGGAACAGGAATTTTCCGTTTTCCAAGGCGATCCGTATCGTAACCGTTGAATAGGGCGCCGAATATTTTACTGCGTTGCTCAGCATATTCTGCCATACACGAAGGATTTTCACATCGCTGATATACAGCTCTCCTTCCACCTTCTCAAGACTTCCTTCAAATAACCGGTCTGAATTCTCCACATAAGCCTGCGCGTTCTGATAGAGAGATTCACAGAACGTCTCTGCGGATACCGGCTCCATCTTTATCTGCTCACTGTTCTGCGCCTCATAGGTGCTGTCCAGAACATCGTAGGAAATCCGCTCCAGCGTGTCGGCGCTTCTGTAGATTTCCTGGATAAACCTCTCCTTTGTCTCCTCATCCTCCACAAGACCGGATAAAATCCCCTTCGAATATCCTTTAATCAGTGTCAGCGAAGTCCTGATATCGTGGGACAGTGCAGACAGGAAGCGGGCTGTCAGGTAAGATTTCATCTCCAGCGACGCCGTCAGCTTCCTGGATTTCTGAATCAGCGCGTGCGCCTCCTTATCAAAATTGTTCGTCTTTATGTTTTCAATTGTCTCGCTGATCGAATTGCCCAAAATCTCGTTCCCGCTCTCCGCGCTGTTAATATACTGCGTGATGCTGTCAATCGGAGAGGAAATTTTATTTGAGAAGTAAATACTGGCAAAAATAGCACAGCCGGAAATGATTGTCCCGAATATGATAACGGATTTTAAAAGCTGCAGTGATTTTGCAGCCAGCTCCCTCTTGGGCATCAGGGTGTAGAGAATCCAGTCATTCTGATCCATTTTTTTATAGGAACAGACGTATTCACGATCTACATGCTTATAGATTTCCCCTGTATCCTCCCCGCTCATATCGCTGAAAAAAGGAAGCACATCGACGGCCGGTTTCCCGATCTGCTCCGGTTCCCGGTGGGACAGAATAAGGCCGTTTGAATCCACAATGGAAAAATATCCGCTCTCTCCAATCGCATAATTCTTGATAAATCCCACAAATTTTTCCGCCCGGATGGCAATGCCGAACAGCCCCAGCATCTGGCCGTTCTCGTCAAATATGGGATGAGTCGTATTGACAATGCTTGCCTGATCCGTCAGAGCAATCAGAATATCACTTGTCTCTGTCGTGCTTTTCTTAAAACTGTCCTGGACATATTTCCTGCTCGAAAGATCCACATACATGGCATTTGGCATGGTTGATGATATAATTACCCCGTCCATTCCCAGACAAAACAAGTCTTTATAATAATAGCTCTCCGACTCCCGGTTCATAGCCTCCATTGTATCCGTCAGGAAGCGGTTCAGCTCATCCGTACCCAGTTCTCCTTTAAAGAAATTCCGCACCCGCTGTTCTCTGGAAAGCGCCAGGGTTTCCAGCCTTATCTTATCGACCTGAAGCTCTATCTTTTCCTGCGCCCTCATAATCTGAACCTCGGTAAAGGTATTGGAATCCTCACTGAGGATTGAAGCCGACATGGCGTAGAGAGATGTACACATTACGACCAGAGACAAGGTAACGATAACGCAGATATTAAACGTGATTTTATTTTTCAGGTTCATTTTCATAGAAGTAATACCCTTTTTCCTTTTATTCTTATAAATCATTCCTTAATTCCAGCTCAATTTTATCATACTTTTAACAATCTTACTACCTTTCGCCCAATTTAGGCGGTAAAATCAGTAGTTTTATGTATATTTCATATAAAATAATGGCATTCTCATGGATGTTAGCTGTTAATATTGTGTAAAAGCTTATTTGTTTTTTTATTTCTGTTATACTTTATTCACATGATACGTATCAAATTAAATTTTAAGCAAAGGGGAACAAGATATGGAAAAGAATATGACAGATAATGCAAGAAGCAGTTCGAATGTATTGAAATTCATCCTGTTGAACCTGATTGGCATTTTTATGTTTTTTGTTACCATCAGCGTAGGCGGAAAAAGTTCAATTCCCATTGACCATATTGTAACAGGACTCCGCTCGATTCCTTATTTTGAAGTAGTTTATGCGGGCCTGATCGTTGTCGTGGGCGCCATTCTTCCGTTTGTCCGGAAAACCTGGAACAAGGATGCCGTAACAACTATTTTCTCAATCTTCAAAGTAATCGGTATCGGAGTCGTCGGAATGGCCATCTTCGGCTGGGGGCCGGAAAGCTTCCACACCCCGGATATGCTGCCTTTCGTATTTAATAAAGTGGTAATCCCGGTCACGATTCTTGTACCGGTAGGGGCCGTATTCCTGTCCTTCCTGATTAACTACGGACTCATGGAATTTATCGGTGTATTTATGAAACCGGTTATGAGACCAATCTGGAAGACGCCGGGACGTTCTGCCGTCGATGCGGTTGCCTCCTTCGTGGGAAGCTACTCCGTGGGACTGCTGATTACAAACCGTGTATACAAGGAAGGCTTTTATTCCGAAAAAGAGGCCAGCATTATTGCCACTGGCTTCTCCACCGTATCCGCCACCTTTATGATCGTCGTAGCAAAGACGCTTGGTCTTATGGATCACTGGAACCTGTATTTCTGGACCACGCTGATTATCACCTTTGTTGTTACAGCCATTACTACACGAATCTATCCGCTGTGCAAAAAATCTGATAAGGGATATAACAACATGGAAGTAACTCCAGAACCGAAAGTAGAAAAAGGCAAGCTTGTTTCCACCGCCTTTGACGAGGGGTTACATGCCTGTTCACGCGCTCCTAAATTTGTGGACGGTCTTGTCAAAAACTTTGTGGACGGCCTGAACATGGCTCTTAACATCGGCCCTACCCTGATGGCAATCGGTTTCCTCGGACTTGTACTTGCGGCCTTCACACCGGTATTTGACATTCTGGGATATCTTTTCCTCCCGTTCACCATGCTTTTGGGCTTTGGCTCCGAAGCAGCTATGGTTGCAAAGGGCTGTGCAATCAGCCTTGCAGAGATGTTCCTGCCGGCCAATATCGTAGCCACAGCTACTCCGGCCACACAGGCAGTCATTGCAATCGTATGTGTTTCCGAGATTCTGTTCTTCTCGGCATCTATTCCGTGTATCCTCGGAACGGATATCAAGCTCAGCCTGAAGGATATACTGATCATCTGGTTTGAGAGGGTTGTACTTTCACTTATTTTGGCAGCTCCGGTCGTACACCTGCTTTTTTAAGGTGTATATACCGGCAAACGGCGCAGGACTCAAAATCCTGCGCCGTTTCTACTTTTATTTTAATGCTGCGTTTAAGTACCCGCCTTCAGAATCCCCTTTAACTCAAATCCTTTGTCTTCCACGGCTTCTCTAAAAAGGGCATCCTCCACATTTTCTCTCATCACCACCTTTGCCGTTCCCTTTTCAAGGTTAACATCGGTAAAGACAACTCCGTTTATTCCGGCCAGGGCGCTCTCCACGGACTGTTTGCAAGCGCCGCAGTGCATTCCTTCAATCTGAAGCGTTTTGGAGAGAGTGTCCGTACCTGCCGGTTTCCCGGCAGCCATAAACGGCTCCACACTGCCTCCGGCGCTGCAGGAAGAGCTTCCTCCCGAACAGCCGGAACAACCGCAGCAGCCGCCTCCCTTGCCGCCGTAATGCCTCAGAGTGGAGCGGAGTGCCAGAAGCAGCAGAGCCGCTACCACTGTTAAGATGATAATATCAATTGTATGCATACCGCATCCTCTTTTCTGGTATCTGTACCGATACCGTTCATATTCGTCAGTTTCGTTTCTTTGCATGACGGGTAACCGTCTTTTTTATTATATCATATACTTTATAGATTATCACTCCGGCAAAATATAAAATCAGGAAGCCGCTTCCACCGAGCTTCTTGCATAAGACTTCTGAGCCCTGTACGGATCCGGCCTGAACAGCATAAAGAGCATAAATGCCAGACAGATTAATGCAATAACGGTCCACACGTTAAACGCTACAACGCCGGCTGCCAGACCGCCCAGCTGATAAATGCACAGGGCAACGACATAGGCAAAGATGTTCTGGTAAAGAATGGCAAACCAGAACCATTTCCTGGACTGGAACTGCTGCGCCATCGTGGCAATCGCCGCCAGGCACGGTGAATCCAGAAGGTTAAATACCAGGAAGGAGAAGGCTGCAACCGCGGACGGGAACCATGACTGGATAGCTGCCGCAACTGCATCCGGATCCTCGGAAAGTTCCTCCGATACATTGGCCAGAACTCCCATCGTACTTACGATCGCTTCTTTTGCCGTAAAGCCGGAAATCGAAGCCGCCACCGGCTGCCACTCGCCAAAGCCGAGCGGACGGAACACAATTGCAATCGCTCCGCCAATTACGGAGAGAAGAGAAGCGGAGGACTCTTCCACAATGCCGAAAGCCCCGTTCTCAAAGCCAAAGGTTGATAACGCCCACATTACTACACAAGCCAGGAACAGAATGGTTCCCGCTTTGATGATAAATCCTTTCAGACGCTCCCAGACATGGAGAAGCACCGTCTTTGCGGAAGGAATATGGTAAGCCGGAAGCTCCATTACAAAAGGAGCCGGTTTGCCGGAAAATGGTTTTGTCTTCTTTAACATGATAGCCGAGACAAGTACTGCTCCAATTCCGAGGAAGTACATGAGAGGCGCCATCATACCGCCGATAGCCGCGCTGCCTGACATATGGCCGGCCATAACGCCTCCCATCAGGGCAATAACCGGAAGTTTTGCGCCGCAGGGTACAAAGGTAGCCGTCATAATGGTAAGACGCCTGTCGTTATCCTGCTCAATCGTCTTAGATGCCATAATGCCCGGAATTCCGCAGCCGGATGAAATCAGCAGCGGGATAAAGCTCTTGCCGGAAAGTCCGAAATGGCGGAATACGCGATCCATTACAAATGCGATACGCACCATGTAGCCGCAGTCTTCCAAAATGGACAGGAAGAGGAACAGGATCGCCATCTGTGGAACAAATCCGAGAACAGCTCCGACGCCGCCTATAATTCCGTCCACAACGAGGCTGGTCATCAGTACCGATGCACCGGCCGTTTCAAGCAGCCCTCCGGCCCATCCCTGGACAGCGGCTACAAAGGTGTCATTGGTCCAGTCAGTCACAAGAGTTCCCAGTGTTGTTACGGAAACATAGTAAACACCCCACATAACAAGGACAAAAATCGGGATTCCCAGAATCCTGTTTGTGACAATGCTGTCAATCCTGTCTGAAACACTCATTTTAGCCGCCGGTTTCTTAACCGTCGCTTCAATCAGCTTCTGAATATACTGGTATCTCTGATCCGTGATGACGGATTCAGCGTCATCGTCATATTCTTTTTCAAGTTCACCGGCATATTTAGAATACCGGTTTCCGGCTGCCAGCCCAAACTGTTCCAGAACTTTACTATCCTGTTCCAGCAGCTTGATGGCATACCACCTTTTTTCACCTTCCGGCACGCCTGCGGGAAGTTCGGATTCAATCTGTTCCACTCTCGACTCAACCCAGTTGTCAAAGATGGGACGAAGTTCAGGTTCCTGCGCCTTCTTTGCCGCGCCGACCGCCTCTTCCACCACTTCCTTAAGGCCCGTCTTCCTGAGAGCGGACGTCTCAACAATCGGGCAGCCCAGTTTCTTTGATAATGCCTCCACATCAATCCTGATGTCATTTTTCCTCATCAGATCAGCCATATTGAGGGCAAGCACCACCGGAATTCCGGTTTCAAGAAGCTGCGTCGTCAGATACAGGTTTCTTTCAATATTAGTCGCATCCACCAGATCGATAATAACGTCCGGTTTCTCATTTAAAATAAAGTCCCTGGAAACAACCTCCTCCAGTGTGTATGGAGAAAGGGAATAGATCCCCGGAAGATCGGTGATATTCACTTCCTCTCCTGTCTTACTCTCTTTCAGTTTCCCTGTCTTCTTCTCAACCGTTACTCCCGGCCAGTTTCCAACATACTGATTTGCTCCCGTAAGTGCGTTAAACATAGTTGTTTTACCGCAGTTTGGGTTGCCTGCCAATGCAATATGTATTGCCATTTTTTCATCCTCCTGCCATTCTCACATTTATTTAGTAACCGTTCAGACAGCATGAACTGTTACTTTATTTACCTGACAATATTAGTTATTCGAAGCTAACCATTCATTAAAATTTTATGCTGCCGTGTCTCAGGCGCTTATTTCCTCAATATCCACACAGTCAGCATCATCCTTTCGCAGAGAAAGCTCATATCCCCTGACGGTTACTTCAACCGGATCTCCTAAAGGCGCCACTTTTCTCACATAAATCTCGCTTCCCTTCGTGATGCCCATATCCATAATACGCCGTTTATAGGCCCCCTCCCCGTGAATCTTGACTACTTTTACAGTGGAACCCACTTTTGCTTCTTTCAGTGTCATTATGATACTCCTTCCCGTCAATCTTCCATTATCTCTTTTATATCAACTATTAATCGCATCTGACATACGAATCATACCAGGATGTGTCTGGCCTGCTCTTTATTGATTGCCACTCTGGATTCTTTCACATGGACGATAACGTCACCATTAAGCTGTGTAATCAGCTTCACAGAAGTGCCTTCATTAAATCCCATTGAATGAAGATGGGAACGCACGTCGGAATTTCCGCTCACTTTCTTTATTGTGTAGGATGAACCTACCATACCCATTGAGATTGGCATATTTACCTCCCTTTCCATATCATCACCTTTTCACGCATGACATTAGGACACACAAACCAAAATTAGTTCTTTCTAACCCATAAATAAGGTTAGCACATACTAACTTTATTGTCAATGTTTTTTTTAATATAATAATTGAACAGCCGTCAACTGTCCTGTTTACAGATTTCAAATGCCTCATACTCCTTGTCAAAATGGTATCCCAGCTTCAGGGCCAGGGCCAGTGATGCCTTGTTGTGTGCGTCCCAGGCGGGATACAGCCCTCTGTCCAGACACTCCAGAATCAGCCTGGCGGCGCATGCCCGGGCAAGTCCCCGGCGGCGGTGTTCCTCCTTTGTATCGATCTCGATTTCAATACCGCCCTGATAAACCGTATAGGAAGAAGCTCCGGCAGCCAGCGTACCGTCAAAGAGCACAGCCGTTCCGATTCCCCGCTCCCTGTAATCGGCAAACGTCGGAAACTGCGAACAGAGATCAGACGACCACTCCTCTTTTCCTGCCATATAGTATATCCTCTCGTCTATCATTCTGATTTCATATCCGGCCGGCAGTATCCGCGACATCTTCATTAACTTTTCACGGTCAAATATATCATACTCTTTTTTCAGCGCGTAGCGCACAATAGGTTTTGCCGCGTCTTTGTAAACCTGTCTAATCACCGACGACCACTGCCCGTTCTGGGGGACCATAATTGTAAAACGGCCCTTTTCCTCCATCCACCTGGCGGCCAGCTCCCGGCACGGCGCGCCCGCGAAAAAGCAGAAGTCGGCAATGAACAGCATGGCGGAACTCGGATGGACAGCCGAGTCCGCCCACGCACTGCCCATTTCACCCTGTAGAACCGACCGGATCATGGTCTCCTCCCAGCCTTCAAACAGCGGTACCAGCTTTATTAGATTCTTGTCCGTTATTTTATATATCTCCATCTCTTCCATCCTCTGTCAAGTCATCCGTATTTTTATATTGTTTTTCTGTCTTACGTCTTTTGTCAGGCAATACGTTTTCGTTTGAACAAAGAGGCGCCCCTCTCTGAGCCTCCCATCTGGACAAATATTCCGCCCATGATCAGCAGCAGTCCGATAACTGAATACCGATCAACCGGCTCGTTCAGGAACAGTGCCGAATACAATACCGCCATGAACGGCGTAATATATGCAAAGTTGGAAAGTTTGGCCGTATCCCCATTCTGGAGCGCCAGGGCCCACATCAAAAATGCTGCCGCATCCATAAAGACTCCCAGCCATATAATTCCGGCGGTCTGCGACCCGGTCAAAGCGATGGATTCTCCCTCCGCCAGAAACCAAATCCCCGAAAACAGAGCGGCTGAGAAAAAATAGACCGTCATACTGACAAACTGATCCCTATTTTCCTTTTTGTTCAGCACGTTAAAAGCTCCGTAACAGACAGCCGCCGCCACGCAGCTTACAATTCCCCGCAGATTCCCCGACAAAAGCCCTTCCATGCTGCCCTTCGACGCCACCAGAACCACGCCCGAAAATGAAGCGAAAATCGCCATACTCTTGCGCCAGGTAAACCTCTCTCCCAGCCATAAGCATGAAAACACCACAGTCATCACAGGCCAAAGGTAATTAATGATACAGGCATCGCCGGCCGCCAGCCCGGACAGTCCGTAAAAATACAGAACCGAATAGAGAAATTTCCCCATAAATCCAAGCGCAATCATTTTCACATAATCTTTTGGCCTATATTGCAGAAACCGTTTTAAATTTCCGCATGCCAGGTTCAGGACGGCCATAAAAATAAAGGCAATCATCGAACTGATAAATACGGTTTTTGCATTGCTTAACCCACTCAGCAATAGCTTGGTAAACGGCGGCATCATCCCCCACAGCATGATTGTCCCCCCGGCCAGAATATATTCTTTTTTCATCCCCATGTCTCCCTGTCGTTATCATATATTTTTTAACCAGTAGTTCACTGTTATCACAGTATAATACAGGGGCTTCCGGCAAACTGTAATCTGTGTTACAATTATACAGGATATGTAATTCAATACCGGTTTTGAAAGGAGACATCCATGATAAAAGTGCCTGAATCCCTGTTCTGTTACTTTGAACAAGCGGGGATTACGCGAACCATTCCCCCCGGGGGGCTTATCTACATGCAGGGCGAACCGTCCGGGACCATCTATCTGATCAAAAAAGGCCGCGTCCGCATTTATTATATAGCCGACGACGGCAGGGAAGTGACGCTGGCAGTCGCCGGAGCAGGACGGCTGATAGGGGACTCCTCTTTCCTGGCGCAGTCCTCGCGTCCCACAACCGTCAGCGCCGTACCGGAAGTACAACTTATCTCCTGTACGACGAAAAGCCTTATGCCATACCTGATGCAGTCGGAAGAACTGTGCCTCATCCTCTTTCAGCTTCTCACCGACACCTGCAACTACCTCTGCAGCCAGGTAAGACGCCTGACACTCTATAACCGGCACCAAAAGGTTGCCAGCTTCCTCCTCGACGAGACTGAGACGCCAAATCCCGACAAGGGGATTATTGGCTCTACCCTCCCCTATTCGCATGAAGAACTGGCGATCTGCGTCGGACTGAGCCGGGTAACTGTGACAAAGATCCTGAATGAATTTTGCGACGCCGGTTATATAGAGCTTGGATACCGGAAAATAACAGTCACCGGCCGGGCGGGCCTCGAAAGCCTGTTTACCTGACCGGTGTCCAACAGTCTGTTATTTTAAGGAGATTGCAAGCCCCACACCGACCTCCTCGACCGGAAGCGTTTCATTCATTCTCGCCTTCGCCCTGAATGAGACGCAGTGACAGGGATAGAAGGATTTTATACCGAGCTTCGCCAGGTATTCCACCGTCTTCTCCAGGCGGCTGTCTGTCTCAAAAAGGTGAAAACCGCCCAATATACCGGCAATGCGCCTCTCGCCGCAGACCTCCATCGCATATTCCGCGATATTGCAGATTCCGCTGTGGGAACAGCCGGTCACGATGAACAGCCCCTCTTGCGTCTTGAGCGCCAAGGCCGAATCATCCATCACATAATCGCGTTCCCATTTACTCCGTATCTTCTGTGTTCCGATGGAACTCCTGATTTCAAAATCATTGCGCGCCGGAATCTCACCTAAAAATATACACTTATCACTTATCCGGTACGGCATCCCGGAGGGTCTGTATCTCCCTGCTTTTTTCACCTTATCTTCCCGAAGCGGTGAGCCTATCTCCAGGCCGCTGTCATCAAGCTTCGGATTAAAGCACTCCGGATGGGCGATAATCTCCACCTTCTTTAAGTCAGCTTGTTTTTCCAGCCAGTAAAATCCTCTCGTATGATCATTATGTCCGTGAGAGAAGACGAGGTGCGTTATCTCCTCAAGCGGGATTCCCATCTGCCCGGCATTCGTTATAAATGCCTGGGAATATCCCGTGTCAAAGAGAATCCGGCAGCCGTCCGCTTCTATATAATAACTCACCGCCGGCTCTCCCAGATAATACTGATCGATATATGTATTGTTATCCATTAGAACCCTGATTTCTATCTCATCCACCTCATCCCACTATTATTTCTGCTGTTCCAGCCAATTGATCTTTGCCAGAAACCTGCTGTCGTCCGGGGAAAAAGTACGCTCATCGTAACTGTTGAGAAAGTAAATAACGATATCTGTCCCTCTCAGCCCGACAATCTCTTTCCCTGTCTGAGTAAGATAATACTTCATTTCACCGCCCGTGTCCAGCAGAATGCTGCCGTCCAGGGAAATCTCTTTCTGAGCCAGATAGCGGTCCAGATATTTTTCATTTCTCAGTTCGGCTCTCACGGTTCCGATATATCTCAGTCTTTTTGCATATTCCGGCGTTCGGCTGTTAACCGGTGCTGCTGCTTTTCCCTCATTGTAAATGATGAGCTCCGATTTACAGGCGAGATTGGACGGTTCGATATAAAAGCTGTGTTCTGTCGTTCCCCAGCCCAGATCAGCGGGACTCATCCCCAGGAGAAAAACAGGATTTTTTACCGACGGCTCTTCATAATTCCACTCTGAGTCTTTGGTCTGGAAACGGTAATCATTTTTATACGGATACAGGTAAAAGGCGGCTATAATCAGAAGGGCCGGGAGGAGAACCGCGCTCCGTTTCAGTCCTCTGTATCTGACGACGCCTTTTCTGTAATCCCTGTATAAAAATACCAGAATCAACAGGGCGCTCAGAACCGCCAGGACTGAAAGCAGGCTGGACACCTGCGCCAGTTCCCTCACCCCGCATATCAGCATTGGAACGGCAAACGGCAGACAGCCTGCGGCATTCAGCGCAGGCTCGTCCCAAAACAGGATAAAGTCAGGGATACTTCCCGTCTCTTCTTTATAGCGCAGCGCCCTCCTCTGTCTTAATTTAATACTCAGGCCTGCAGTAAGCCAAATCCAGTAAAGTAAAAGTGAAAAAAACAGGCAGGCCAGGTTTTCCCATATGCCGAAATATTTACTGATTCCCGGTGATCTTAAACGAAAAATCAGGAAATAGGGAATCGCAAGCAGCAAATTAAATGCAGCCATGGTGAGCAGCGCCTTATTTTCCTCTTTCACCGTCACTTCATAAGGCCCATCCGGACGGCAGGGGGAATATACCGTATAGGGCACAGGCGGACGGACGTCCCCTTTACTGTAAAAAGTAACAAGATTTTTCAGCGGAGCATTATATTCCCAGCCGTTTTCTTCCCATCGCTGCCGGAACTCCAGAAAACGCTCCGAACGCTCCACCTCCTTCGTCACCTCTCTGTCAAATATGCCGATCGAAAATTGATACTTCCCCATCATCACCTGCTGAAAGCTTCCTCTGCCGTAACCAAAACAAAGATTCTTAATCAGATGGCCCTCCGCCGCCTTCTGTTCGAAAAAACGTTCCAGCCGTTCTGTCTCAACCAGGCTGTACGGTATCGGATATGTATCGTATTCTTTCACCAATCCCATGCAAAGACCTCCCTTCCGCCTGCGGGGCAATGAAACTTCTGCCCCTGGCAGATAAACTGTCCGCTGATTTCCTAATATTATTTTATCACATCAGGAAAATGGAAAGTCCTTACAATATTTGATGTTTTCTTACATTTTCTTCACT
This sequence comes from [Clostridium] symbiosum ATCC 14940, assembly GCF_000466485.1. Lineage (GTDB taxonomy): Bacteria > Bacillota > Clostridia > Lachnospirales > Lachnospiraceae > Otoolea > Otoolea symbiosa. The sequence goes on from NZ_KE993011.1 coordinate 12,774, forward strand.
TACCTATTCTTCCGCCGCCGATACCTCCGGCGCCGCCACGCTTTGCTTTACGGACATTTTTTCTGCCGTACAATAACAGAGAACGGCAACGATAATGCATACAATCGGGGTCGGAACGATATCACCGAAGGAGGTAAACCAGCCCAGTCCCACCGGTTTTGCAGTCATTGTAATTCCCACAAAAGAGGCAATAGCCCATGAAGCCAGAGCGCCGTATTTACATCCCTCCACGCCGCCGTCGCCCTCTTTGTCATAGCTCTTTCTGTTGCACAGATAGAAATCGGCAATCAGTATACCCGTGTTTGGCGCGATGAATACACCAAGCAGGCTTAAAAAGTTCACAAAGTATTTATACACGCCGAGTCCGGCAATCATTGTGCTGATAATGCCGACAATAAAGGTCAGCTTCATGCGGGAGATTTTCACCACACCGTCCAGTGTATTCATCAGTCCCAGTACACTCGTATACAGGTTGTTGTCATTGGTGGTCCACTGGCCGATAATCAGGACGACGGCTCCGAAAAAGCCAAGTCCCAGGGACTCTATCATTATCTCCACAATATTCCAGTTGTGGAAAGCATAGTTAAAGAATGCTCCGCACATCAGTACCGGGATATAGCCCCAGAAATGGCCGATGCTGACTCCGATGGCACAGTCCTTCTTCGTGGTAGAAAAACGGCTGAAATCGCCTATCATCGCAATCCCCACCGCAAAGCTTCCCACCACGATAGAGATTCCCATCGGAATTGTGATCGGTTCTCCTACAGGCCCGGCCTCCAATATACTGCTCATCGGAATGATACCGGCTGTTTTCCACACTGCCACGATACACAGGACGAATAAAAGCGGAAGTCCGATCTCGCTGAGTTTTTTAATAGCTTTAAAACCCATAATGGCGGTGAGCGACATGGCCAGTCCGCCGATAATCGTAAAAATAACGGGATTGATCGCAGTTCCCCTCACTTCTCTTATAATAGAGGAAACCGTATTGCCGAACAGATCCGCCTGGAATGCGTACCAGCCAAAGTTGGAAAAGCACAGGATAATGCCGATTATCTTCGCTCCCTGGCGTCCGAACGGCCTTCTGGCTGTAAATGACGTGGATAAATGGAGATGCGTACTCACGATGGCATTCAGCATCCCAAGAAGCGTGATAATTAACGACCCCAGCACACTGACCAGCAGCATCTCTTTAAACGACAGGCCGTTGGCAAGAAGGCCGCCCGTCGCCAGGCCGCTCAGGCCGAAGCCGGAGCCGAGCCAGACCATGCCCTGCTCAAACCAGGTCTGCCTGGCTTTCGGAGGCACCGGAGTTTTTTCATAGTCATTGAATATCTCTGATAACGAATTTTCCCGATTCTTTTCACCCATCTGCATTTCCTCCCTCCTGGCCGTCCAAAAAACGGCATTCCATGTCAAAGCCAAAGAATTCCGGATTCAGAATCTCAAGCCCCCGCTTCGTCCTCCACAGCTCATGACACTTAAATCCCAGTACACAAAGCTCCATTCCCTCCGTACAGTTGGGGTTTGTCACAGGCATGCCGGTCTTTCTCTCCACTATGCAGATCAAATCCGGACAGGTCAGCTTCACCTCTTCATCTATCCAGAATATCATATTTTCATTCTTATACCAAACTCTTCCGACCGAGTTTTTATAATCACCACTGCCCTGAAGAAAGATGTTTCCCAGCGTAAAGCCGTCCTTGATTTCCCAGTTCGTATCACCTGTCACATTCCCTTCAAACAGCAGTCTTCCCTCTGCGGCCTTAAGGATTGCAGATATGGGATCTCTCCCCTCCGCACAGGCCTGTCTTCTGGCTTTTCCCACCTGCTCCGCATAGGTGAGCGCCGACGGGACAACCGCCTTTTTTAAGTTCCTTCCCTGGATTGGATGATCCGCCATTCCCACCAGGTTGTCGGAGCCAACTGCCATAAAACGCGATAAAGCCTCCGCGCGGGCATCGCTGTCAACCTTTTTAACAATCACCACATCGCCGTACTGTGTAGTTACGGAAAAAGGCGTGATCGGCTGTTCCATCACATAGTAGGTAGAAAACTGAAGCTCCGGGACAGCCCGCCCCGCCGCGTCCGCGTCCACCATATATTTTCCAAGATGTGCGGCCGCAGCCATCGCCTCGCCGGTATTGCCTCCGCCGTATTCTATAGAAACAAGTCCGTCAAAGGCGACGCCCATATGCTCCTCGAGCGCCCTTACGGCCGACGGAATTTCCTCCCCCGTAATCTGAACCTCCTGTCCTTCCGGCATGATGGAACCGCAGAAATAAGGATTGGTAAACCAGGCCTCATCCTGAATCTCATGAAACTCCAGCAGTTTAAACTCTTTTCCCTCCCCAAATTCTTTTTCAACAGCCGCAAGCCCGCTCTGAAGCGAACCGCCCCCTCCTGTCCCAAGGATTGTGCATCCTGTCAATATATCGCTGACCTCCTGGTAATCCAGCCTTCTCATGATTTTCTCCTCCTTCTTTTAATCTAACCCCTTATCCTATATCAAAGCCACAGGTATCCGTTTTCCCGAAAAACAACTACTGCCCAACAGTTAGCCGGATAGTGTAATTATATCAGTCGTCCTTTATCACTTCATTATAGTACAGTACAAAATAAACCGGACTATCATTGTAATAATTACAATACCGCGCAGAAATCCGGCTCAAATTTCCGTCGGAGATACCATGTTCCCTGTGGAACATGGTATAATGACTGCAAAGCGGTCATTATACCGCGCATAAACTGCCGAAACCGGGGAGGGATTTCAATGAGTATTACGGTCCGTGACATTATGGAATTAAATCTTTTAAGAGACTCTGAAATTATATCGGGAAAAAATGGATTAGACAGGGAAGTAACAAGAGTAAATTTTACAGACTGCCCCATTCAGTTCAATGATTTGGAGTACACTCTGGCACTGAAAGGTGATCTTTACATCAGAAGTCTGTACTGGGTGAAGGATGACGAAAAAGAATTATATGACACTTTTTATTTCTACGTCACAAGCGGAAGCTCCTGCTGTCTCGTTACGAATGAATATCTGCCGGAACTTCCAAAACATATTCTGGAATTGACGGATAAGCATAATTATCCTGTTATCAAGATTGACAGCAATGTTCCTTACGGTGATTTAATCCGTGATATATCAGAATTACTGATGACCGAGCAGTCGGAGCTGTTCTTTGAAAATAAACTGAACCGCCTTCTCTATGAGACGCTCTCCACTTCTGAAATACTGGAAATCGGAAAATATATTAACCCTCTTTTCAAAAAAGAGTATATCACTATCTGTCTAAACCTGCCGGGACTTGATAACCGTCAATTCTACAGCCTGCAATCTGATTTGAAGGTACAGTACCAGCTCCGCCTGCGGCGTTACCAGAACGGCGGTTATATCATTTTCAACTATCAGGAGCGGGCTGAATTTGACGCAGCGCTCCCCGGACTCAGAAAGCTGTTCCATTATTATTGCAATACCTACTCGTCAGGCATCAGCGGAGCATTTGAAAACGCTGCCGACTTTCAGCAGAGTATCCGCCAGGCCTGCTCCTCCCTCAGGATCGGCATTATGCTGAAACAGCAGTGGACTTATCCTGACGATCTGCACATCTATAATCTGCTGATGGCCGTCCACGATAACGCTGCTCTTAAAAACTTTTATACAATGACTCTGGCGCCCCTGATCCAGTACGAAAAACGGTACAGCGTTGATTTGATTAAGACGATAGAAACTTATCTCACCTGTGACGGTGATTATAAAAAAACGGCTATCCTGCTCAAACAGCATGAAAATACAATCCGTTTCCGGATTAACAAGGCAAAAAGCCTGCTGGGCATGGAGAATAGCCATTATAAATTCATTGAGCAGGTGTCTCTGGCCCTGAAAGCGCGCAGTGTTGAGAAATTCTCGGTGAACAGGCCGCCCAACGGACTCTGACAAACTGTAATATAACAGTCATGCAGCACGGACTTATTATCGCTCATCGGCACACAGAAAAACCCGGAAAACAAAAAGTTTTCCGGGTTATCTTACGCTTGGACACAATGTACCCTGAGGGTACTATATAAATTTACTCCGCAGCATCTCCCTGTCCGCGAAGCGGATACGGAGACACTCATGGATTATAGTCGATTACTCGATGATAGAAACTACTCTACCTGAACCTACTGTACGTCCGCCTTCACGGATAGCGAAACGAAGTCCCTGCTCCATAGCTACTGGATGGATCAGTTCAACTGTCATCTCGATGTTGTCGCCAGGCATACACATCTCTACGCCTTCTGGTAAATCACAAACGCCTGTAACGTCTGTTGTTCTGAAGTAGAACTGTGGACGATAGTTGTTGAAGAATGGTGTATGACGGCCACCCTCGTCTTTTGTCAGAACGTAAACCTGAGCTGTAAATTTCTTATGGCATTTTACAGAACCTGGTTTAACGAGACACTGACCTCTCTGGATCTCTGTTCTCTGAACACCACGAAGAAGAGCACCGATGTTATCACCAGCCTGAGCCTCATCAAGGAGTTTACGGAACATCTCGATACCAGTTACAACTACTTTACGAACCTCTTCAGAGATACCGATGATTTCAACTTCATCAGATACATGAAGTGTACCACGCTCTACACGGCCTGTAGCAACTGTACCACGGCCTGTGATGGAGAATACGTCCTCTACAGGCATAAGGAAAGGTTTGTCTGTCTCACGAACTGGGTCCGGAACATAGCTGTCAACTGCAGCCATAAGTTCAAGAACTTTGTCGCCCCACTCGCTCTTAGGATCTTCAAGAGCTTTTAATGCGGAACCCTGGATAACTGGTGTGTCATCGCCCGGGAATTCGTACTCTGTAAGAAGCTCACGGATTTCCATCTCTACTAATTCAAGAAGCTCCGGATCATCAACCATATCACACTTGTTCATGAATACTACGATGTAAGGTACGCCTACCTGACGGGAAAGAAGGATATGCTCTCTTGTCTGAGCCATAACACCATCTGTAGCAGCTACTACAAGAATAGCGCCGTCCATCTGTGCAGCACCAGTGATCATGTTCTTTACATAGTCAGCATGGCCTGGGCAGTCAACGTGTGCGTAGTGTCTGTTCTCTGTCTCATACTCAACGTGAGCTGTAGAAATTGTGATTCCACGCTCTCTCTCTTCTGGAGCTTTATCAATGTTCTCGAATGCAACAGCCTCACCAGTACCTAATCTCTCATGAAGAGTTTTTGTGATAGCAGCTGTTAATGTTGTTTTACCATGGTCAACGTGTCCGATGGTACCAATGTTACAATGCGGTTTGTTTCTTTCAAACTTTGCTTTTGCCATTTTATAACGTCCTCCTTAATTTGCGCCCATCAGGGGGCTTCATAATTTATGTTAGGCTGTCTCTAATTATATTCTATCAGAGCATGTTTTTCAAGCCTATTATTTACTTTCCGGGCAGTTTTTGCACTGCCTGGAAAGTTTAAAACGATTTGTTTTCAATTACTTTTCTGCTTTTGTAGCAAGCACTTTTTCCTGAACACTCTTCGGAACCTGCTCGTATTTCTCAAAGAACATGGAGTAGTTACCGCGTCCCTGTGTCTTGGAACGTAAGTCTGTGGAGTAGCCGAACATCTCGGATAACGGAACGTAAGCTCTTACAAGCTTTCCGCCGCCGATATCTTCCATACCTTCGATACGGCCACGACGGGAGTTGATATCACCGATAACATCACCCATATAATCTTCCGGCATTGTTACTTCTACCTTCATGATTGGCTCTACAAGAATAGCGCCTGCTTTGTGCATAGCCTCTTTGAAAGCCATGGAACCAGCGATGTGGAACGCCATCTCAGAGGAGTCAACCTCATGGTAGGAACCGTCGTATACGGTAGCTTTAACGCCCAGTACCGGGAATCCGCCAAGGATACCTGCTTTGGTAGCCTCTTTGATACCTTCGCCTACTGCCGGGATATATTCCTTCGGAATAGCGCCGCCGACAACAGTGGATTCAAACTTGAATGTCTCTTCACCGTTGGCATCCATTGGCTCAAAGTGTACCTTACAGTGTCCGTACTGACCACGTCCGCCGGACTGTTTTGCATACTTGCTGTCTACGTCTACTGCCTTTGTAAATGTCTCCTTGTATGCTACCTGAGGAGCGCCTACGTTAGCTTCCACGTGGAACTCGCGAAGCAGACGGTCAACGATGATTTCAAGATGGAGCTCGCCCATACCTGCGATAATCGTCTGTCCTGTCTCTTTGTCTGTGTAAGCACGGAAAGTAGGATCTTCCTCTGCAAGTTTTGCAAGGGCCTCGCCCATCTTATCCTGTCCTGCTTTTGTCTTCGGCTCAATAGCGATATCGATAACCGGCTCCGGGAATACCATGGATTCCAGGATTACAGGGTGCTGATCGTCACAGATTGTATCACCTGTCGTGGAGAACTTGAATCCGATAGCTGCAGCGATATCGCCGGAGTAAACTTTGTCTAATTCCTGACGTTTGTTCGCATGCATCTGCAGGATACGTCCCACACGCTCTTTTTTACCTTTTGTTGCATTCAGTACGTAGGAACCGGAGTTGATGCTTCCTGAATATACACGGAAGTATGCCAGCTTACCTACGAACGGGTCCGTCATAATCTTGAATACGAGTGCGGAGAACGGGTCTTCATCGGAAGAATGTCTCACAACTTCGTTGCCATCCGGATCAGTACCCTCAATTGCAGGGATATCTAACGGGGAAGGCATAAACTCGATAACTGCATCAAGTAATTTCTGAACGCCCTTATTTCTGTAAGCCGTACCACAGCAAACCGGGATAGCCTGGCATTCGCAGGTAGCTTTTCTCAATGCTTTCTTAAGCTCATCTACGCTTGGTTCTTCACCTTCCAGATACTGCATCATTAATTCATCGTCAAGCTCGCAGATTTTCTCTACCAGCTCTGTACGGTACAGTTCTGCGTCATCCTGCATGTCTTCCGGGATATCGGTAACGGAGATATCTTCGCCCTTGTCATCGTTGTAGATGTAGGCTTTCATCTCGAACAGGTCGATGATTCCTTTAAACTCATCTTCCTTACCAATCGGAAGCTGTAAGCAAATGGCGTTCTTGCCAAGTCTTGTCTTAATCTGCTCTACGGTTCCATAGAAGTTAGCGCCCAGGATATCCATCTTGTTGATGAATGCCATACGTGGTACGTTGTAGGTGTCAGCCTGACGCCATACGTTCTCGGACTGAGGTTCCACACCACCCTTAGCACAGAACACGCCGACCGCACCATCCAGTACACGCAGGGAACGCTCAACCTCTACAGTAAAGTCAACGTGTCCTGGAGTATCAATAATGTTAATACGATGCTCCAGTGCGCCTGGTTTCGGTTTACACTGTTCCTGCAGAGTCCAGTGGCAGGTCGTAGCAGCTGAAGTAATTGTGATACCTCTCTCCTGCTCCTGAGCCATCCAGTCCATGGTAGCCGTACCTTCATGAGTATCACCAATCTTATAGTTTACACCGGTGTAATACAGAATACGCTCCGTGGTTGTTGTCTTACCGGCATCAATATGAGCCATGATACCAATATTTCTGGTTCTCTCTAACGGATATTCTCTTCCAGCCAAAGCTTTTTCCTCCTATTAGAATCTGTAATGAGCAAATGCCTTATTAGCCTCTGCCATCTTATGCATGTCTTCTTTCTTCTTCACGGCTGCACCTGTATTGTTGGATGCATCCAGAAGCTCTTTAGCAAGTCTTTCTTCCTGTGTCTTCTCGCCTCTCTTACGGGAGTAAAGAGTGATCCAGCGAAGAGCGAGAGCCTGTCTTCTCTCCGGCTTAACCTCGATCGGAACCTGATATGTGGCACCGCCGATACGTTTTGCCTTAACTTCCAGAACAGGCATGATGTTGTTCATAGCCTCTTCGAATACTTCTACAGCGTCTTTGCCTGTCTCAGCTGCGATACGGTCAAATGCACCGTATACAATTTTCTGGGCAACACCCTTTTTACCGTCTAACATGATGTTGTTAATCAGCTTGGTAACAACCTTGTTATTGTAAAGCGGATCTGCTAATACGTCTCTTTTCTGAGTATGTCCTTTACGTGGCACGTTACTTCCCTCCTTAATATCTGCTCCAGCTCCGGAAATTGGGCCGAAGCTTCTCATTAGATCTTAGGTACTCGCATTAAATGCTTAGTGATGCTTCCTCACTCATAGAATGCGTTCGCGCTCGGTTCTATGATTACCTGCAACCTACAGGGTCAATATCAAAGTCCGGCACAACAATTCAAATGAATTCTACCTAAATTTCGTTTTAATTACTTTTTGTCTTTCGGTCTCTTAGCGCCGTATTTGGAACGGGCCTGTCTTCTGTTAGCAACGCCTGCTGTATCAAGAGTACCTCTTATGATGTGGTATCTTGTACCTGGTAAGTCTTTAACACGGCCGCCACGGATCAGAACAACGCTATGCTCCTGTAAGTTATGTCCCTCACCTGGGATGTAGCTTGTTACTTCGATTCCGTTGGAAAGACGTACTCTGGCGATCTTTCTCAGAGCTGAGTTAGGTTTCTTTGGTGTAGCAGTCTTAACGGCTGTACACACACCTCTCTTCTGTGGTGCAGAAATGTTGGTAGCTCTCTTCTGTAAAGAGTTGTATCCTTTCTGCAGAGCCGGTGCTGTAGATTTCTTCTCAGATGTCTGTCTTCCTTTTCTTACTAACTGGTTGAATGTTGGCATCCTTTTCACCTCCTGTGATATTGTCTGTGGTTGCTTTTTAAGCTCTTATTTTTACGCACAAAAATACACTCGCATTTTTACACGCCTACTTATTATATACAGTTTGTCAATTTGTGTCAAGGCATAAAATGTAAAAAAAAACTGCTTTTTCGGCGTATTTATGGTGTTTTTTCAGATATGCCCGCGTGGATTGCGGGTGAAGCGGCGTAAGCAGCCTCCTCTTTCCGGATAAGCCCATCAAAACAGCTACATGGATTCTTCCCAATATTATGCAGAATCATTCATTTAAACCGGATTTTAAGTACGAAACCAAAAAGCAGTTACCATCTCTGTCCCGCCGCTTCCCTCTGACAGGAACTCCCTGGCAGGAAGTTATGATGATAACTGCCTTTTTCGTTTTTAACCATTATATTTTTATCATCTTCTGCCATTCTTCCGGCGGCTTTTATCTCCCGAAAGGTTACTTTTTCCGCAACAGTTCAGCCATGATGTATTCCGCGAGGTGTTTTCGCTGTTTTTTGCGAAAATCCCGAGTTGTGCGGCGCGAAACGGCGTTTTTTGCCGTTTCTGTGCATCATTTGTTACGGTTTAGCCGAAGGCTGAACCGTAACCTTTTTCCTGGCGACCAGAAAATAGTTGACGGGGCGTTCAAACAGCGCCTCCCGCTCCATTATCTCAAATCCCCCGTTCTCAATCATCTGTTCCAGACTCTCCGGCGTGTAAAACTCTACAAAGGGCATCTTTCCGGTGCGGCTTCTATACCATTTACGCAAAGCTTCCTTTGTAAAGCTGTGTTTCAGGCAGTCGGCTGCCACAAAAATGTAACCGCCCGGCTTTACAAGCTCCTGCAGTCGCTTCATTGCCGCAGCCTGATCCGGCATATATAAAAGCACATTAAAAATCATAACCGCATCGTACGTACCCGGCTTTAGTTCTTCCATAAACATATCGCCCTGGATGAAATCGATATTACCGGCTTCGGCCTTCTTTGCTTTTTCCCTCGCCTGGCGGAGCATCTCCGGCGCGGTATCCACCGCCGTCATCTCCGCTACACTGCCGGCCAGATCTATCGTAGTCACACCGGTCCCGCAGCCGATATCAAGAGCCTTGTCGCTGTCCTTCAGGTATTTCTTGGTGTAATCAATTGTTTTCCTGTAGGCTTCCTCATATGTCGTTAAAATCTGAGTATCGAATATCTCCGATCGCTTATTCCAGTATGCCTCGTTTTCTGAATAATTTTCCTGCTCCTGCTTCATTTTGTTTGCCCTCCCCATTTGCTTCCTGTTTTTACCTGATGAATTAAAACGGGTCAATCGTCACGTTTTTTTTCTGAAAGAAGAGAAATTCCCGCACATGCAAGGCCGAGTCCCAGCATAAAGAAGCCCGAATACATGTCTATCGCCTTCATAACCGACAAAACCGCCACAGCAATTCCCATTGCCAGAGAAAGAGCTTTGAAGACGATCGGGATAATCCGGTTAGCAACCGGTCTGTCGTTCACCGGCCCGTCATTCGTCTTAATCTGCATCAGCTGATCCACCGATATCCCAAATATTCCCGCCAGTTTTGGCAGTGAATTGACATCCGGATATGACAAATCCCGTTCCCACTTTGAAACGGCCTTATCCGTAACCCCCATTTTTTCGGCCAGCTCCAACTGTGTCATTCCCTTTTCTTTTCTATATTCCGCAATCAGCATTCCAAATGTCCGGTTCCTCATAAAATCATCCTCCATTTATTTTGATGACTGCATCGTAACATTTTCCCGTGAACCATTCAACCGACCGGCAGTTTAGTCCGGTAGACCTGCGGTTTACCTCCCCCTTCGGTTCAAAACAGTTTTCTTCTATTCTAATATCTGCCCGGGAATATGTCAAATCTCCCTGTTCCCGGTCTGCTGTGCCAGCTTCATATATAAAAGCGGATAAGGATTCCCCTGTTCATCCGTCTCCGTTCTTTTATATACCCTGAACCCTTCATGTTCATAAAAGCCTATTGCCTGCGGATTCTGCTCATTTACACAGACTTCATCAATCCCGTATCGTCTGATTCCATACCGGAGCATCCGGCTTCCCAGACCTTTCCCCCTCTGCTCCGGCAGAATAAACAGCATCTCCAGCTTACTGCCGCCGATTCCCATGAATGCCGCCGGAAAGCCATCCGGGGCCGCCGCGACCAGCAGATGCGGGATCTCTTTTAATGCCTCCGGTACGTATACCGCAATTTGTTCCACCTCTTCGTAGGACAGGAATAAATGGGTTGCCTTCACCGACTTTCTCCATACCTGAGTCAGACGGTTTATCAGTGCCTCATCCCGAACATCGGCAGCAAAGATTTCTGTCTTCCCGCTGTCACTCTGTTCCTCCAAAACCTTTTTTGGCCGCTCCTGCCCGATATCCTCCGGCCTTATCTTTTCCATAACCTAATAGACCAGTATCACGCCGTTTTCAACCTCCCATTTATCATGATGAGATGTTTTATATCCCAGCGTTTCATATAAATGACAAGCCGGAAGCGATGCATCCAGATAAATTCTGCCGTAATCCGAAAAAATTTCTTCCTCCAGCTTCTTTATTATATATGTGCCATACCCCTTTCCCTGAAAAGACGGAGAAACGTAGACTCTTGTGATATGGTCACCTTCCCTGCTCCCGGTTCCTGCTAGACATCCCTCCACTAAAAGCATTCTTATATTTCCGTTCCTGATGTCTTTTCGGACTGCATCTTCACAGTGCAGTCCGGCAAAAAAATCCACCACCTCTTTCGGATAGTATTTCGGATATACCGAAGCAATCGTCTCCTGCACCAGTTTCGTTATCTGCGGTGCAAACTCTTCCGAAGCATTTTTATATTCCAGCATGTTATTTCATCCCTTTTCTTCCTGTTTCTTTATTGATTAGGCTCTGAAGTCCACTCCGTCAGCAGTATATCGCCGCTGAAAGCGCGGCTGTCTCCATTTAATTTGTGTAAATAAACATCCTCATCCGGGTAATAGCAGGTATCCTCTTTTTCAACCGTCCCGATATCCAAAATCAACATAGGCTCCGTTCCGGAGTTATAGAAAGTATGGGCAAGCATTTTCCCTCCCGGTTTGGCTATAAAATCTCCTGCCGTCACTTCCTGCTCCCTGTCATTCAGCCGCAGTGTCCCGCTTCCCGACAATACGTAAAAAAACTCTTCCTGCTGGGAATGACTGTGATATTTCGTGCTGAACGCCTTGGGAGGAATGCTGTCCAGATTCGCATATATTTTTTCACTTCCGGCATACTTTCCCAGTTCCTTCGTCATTAATCCTGCCTTATCCGACCAGATAAATTCTGCCGGAATTTCATCAATATTACCTTTTATTTTCATCTAATCTCCTTGTTTCCATCTGTTCCTGTTTCCTGATTTACCGTTGTTACGTTTCCTGTTTTCTCATTGGCCGCTTCTGCATGCTCCGGTATCTATAAATAATCCCCTTGCAATTTCAACTGCATTTGATCACTTAACGGCACAAATCCCAGCTTTTCATACAGGGGGCGCCCCATCTGCGTGGCGTCGAGCAGGAGCTTTCCAACACCCAGCCGGCCCGCCTCCTTAATCAGCATCCGTACCAGTTTTTCTGCATGCCCGCGCCTTCGGTACCCCTGCACCGTATAAACATTCAGCAGCTCGGCGCAGACTCCGGTCGGACAGCTCGGGAGCGGAGCCGTATGGAAAATGCAGGCCATACAGGAGGAAATGATTTTATCCCCTTCAACTGCAATAAAAATAACCATATCATCCTTTTCCATATGTTCTTCCACATAATCCCGCGTCCTCTTCCTGAATAATTCCAGCTCATCGATTTGTCTGATGGAAGCAGCAAATTCCACCCGGTTTTCAACAAAACGCTCTATATCACCTCGGTTTGCACGCCTGTATTCCATAAAACACCTCCTGATTCAGCAGCTTCTATTTCAACCGCCCTCTCTCCCTCGGGCCAAATCATTTATAATTCCATATCCGCCCAGTCAACCAAATCTTCTCCACCGGTCCCCTTATAAAAATCCTGAAATAAAACAATCGCCGTATCGAGAGTCAGAACCTGCGCCGGCCGGACTTATCAGGGGCGGACGCTCCGTTCATCGGGGGAAATATATCCTTCAATATATAAAAGAATTCCTGCAGCGCGGGAGATGATACAGACGGATTATCATAGCCATGCTCCTCCACCTGCTCTGTCTGCTCCCGGTACCAGCTCAGGAAGTCCTTCTCCCCCTCCGGAGCCTTACTTTTTTCAAAAACCATTAAATCATAACTCATCCGCATCCCTCCCTGCCTTACTCATCCTGTAAAACCTCAATCAGATTATCACTGACACAGCCTGCTGCCAAAGCAGTCTGGCGGACAAATACACCCGCCCGGGTAACCGCCGTCTGTCATATCAGCTAATTATCATTTTATAGAATTTTGTTCAAATAAGCTACAGCTATCTCAATTATTACTTTACAATTTTGTTAACATTCATATCATACCATGAAAAATTTATGGTATAATGACCGCATGACGGTTATTATACCCGCGCATAAACGGTTTCTGCGTTCACCGCAGATCCGGCACAGCTTATGAAAGGTTAAGGCAGCGGCTCTGGTATAGCCCCTGCCGCGGTGAGACAACCATGAGATGCAAAACAGAACGTATTCAACAGGATTTGGAATCACTATCCAGATTTAATTTAACTCCCGGCAGCGGCTGCACCAGGCTTTCCTACACAAAAGAATTTTCCGGCGCCCGTGATTATCTCAAGCAGAGGATGGCGGAGGCGGGGCTGAAGGTGCATGAAGATCCGGCCGGAAATATCATCGGCAGGTATCCCGGGAAGGTGGAAAGACCGGCTGTCATGACCGGCAGCCATTTTGACACGGTTTTCCACGGCGGAAATTTTGACGGGCAAGCCGGAGTTTGCGCTGCTCTTGAAGCTGCCCGGGTAATGGGTGAGAATCATATCACCCCCTATTATCCCGTTGATTTCATCGCCATGCCGGAGGAGGAGGGCACCCGGTTCGGTGGCGGACTGTTCGGAAGCCGGGCCATCTGCTGCGGCGTCACCCCGGATGAGTTAAAAGAAATAAAAGACGCCGATAAAATCACATTATATCAGGCGCTGAAGGATTACGGCTTAAATCCCGATGAGATAGAAAGCGCCCGGAAAAAGCCGGAGGATATCGCCGTTTTTATTGAGCTGCATATTGAACAGGGCCCCGTCCTTGAACAGAATCAGAAAGATATCGGTATCGTCGATGCGATTGTCAGCCTGGAATGCTATGACGTCCTGGTCAGAGGACGGGCCGATCACGCCGGTACGACACCGATAGATATGCGTGCAGACGCCCTGCTGGCCGCGGCAAAAGCGATTGCGGCGGCAACCGGCAGGGCGGCCGCCTGCGGCGACGGGACGGTGATTACCTTTGGCTGTATGGATTCCTCACCAAAATCCGCCAATGTAGTTCCGTCGCAGGTTACCTTCACCGCCGATTGCAGAAGCTCCGACATCCGGTCAATCCGAACGGTTATGGAGGCCTTCCGGGAAACGCTCCGGGAAAGTACGGAACACTGCCCCGATTTATCATTTGAAATCAGCAGGACATTACAGGCAGACCCTGCCGCCATGGATATGCGTCTGAAAAAGATAATTGAAGATACGGCCGATGAGCTTTCACTGTCCTCGATGCATCTGTTGTCCGGCGCCGGTCACGATACGATGAACTTTAAAAACATGTGTCCGCTGGCCATGATATTTGTTCCAAGCAAAGGCGGAAGAAGCCACTGCCCGGAAGAATGGACTGATTACCGGCAGATCAGTGACGGAGCCGACGTTTTACTCCGCACAATCATAAAAGCTGCCGCCCATGAAATATGAAAGGAGATTTAAAAATCATGAAACTTGTCATTATCGAACCGCTGGGAGTAGAACAGGAAAAACTGCTGTCAATGGCACAGGAGGCGCTTCCTGAGGATCTGGAAACCGTATACTACGACACCCGTGTAACCGGAACAAAGGAGCTGATTGAGCGCGGAAAAGATGCCGACATCATTGTTGTCTCCAACCTTCCCATGAACAGCGAAGTAATCGAGGGCTGCAAAAACCTGAAGCTTCTCTCCGTTGCCTTCACCGGCGTGGATCACATCGCCATGGATACATGCCGGAAAAACGGCGTAACCGTCTGCAACTGCGCAGGATATTCCACTGTCGCCGTGGCTGACCTCGTATTTGGCATGGTTATCTCCCTGTACAGAAATATCATCCCCTGCAATGCAGCCGTCAGGAACGAAGGGACAAAAGACGGCCTGGTTGGTTTTGAACTGGAGGGCAAAAAATTCGGCATTGTGGGCACCGGGGCCATCGGACTGCGCACGGCAAAGATTGCCCGGGCTTTCGGGTGTGAAGTATACGCTTACAGCAGAACGGTTAAGGAGATAGAAGGAGTTACCTATGTTCCTTTGGATGAGCTTCTCTCCGTCTGCGATATCGTCTCCCTGCATACGCCTCTGACCCCGGAGACAAAGGGACTGATTGGAAAAAAGGAGCTTTCAATGATGAAGAAAAGCGCCATCCTCATCAATACGGCCCGCGGCCCTGTGGTGGACAGCGATGCGCTTGCAAATGCCCTGAACAGCGGCGCCATCGCCGGGGCCGCCATTGATGTATTCGAAAATGAACCGCCGATTAAAAAGGAGCATCCGCTGCTGAACGCCAAAAATGTAATCGCAACTCCCCATATCGCTTTTGCCACAAAAGAAGCGCTTGTAAAACGTGCTGTGATTGTATTTGATAATGTGGCAAAATGGGCTGCGGGTGATGTTCAGAATGTTATGAAATAGATAATGGAGATTTAACTGAGGTTGGAGGACGCGT
>NZ_KE993012.1 GCF_000466485.1 [Clostridium] symbiosum ATCC 14940
CACAGTCTTCCCTCGCTGTCGGTTACGCCGCTTATGTATCCTCTTGGATCGTCGGTCTATGTGGGACAGAGGCGTTTCTCTCCAAATAACCAATATAGCCAGGGTGGGTGGCTCGGCGGCACCAAGTTTTTCCAGTGTTCCATATTCTGTCACCCGATGCCTCTAAAACTACCGCTGAAAATGAGAAAACTGCAGGGTGCAAAAGTCCGGATTGTTATGCTGGATGCCCTTGTTTTTTGAATACTTTTTTCCTGCATTTCAGAAAAACTTATGCCACGAGCCAAAGCTGATTTCACCAAAAGCAACGGTTTTAAGGCATTTTCCGGCTTCTGGCAGGGGAATCCTTTGATTCAACCACAATATTCAGCGGATTCCCGGCTTTTCCGTGCAAAACAGGGTGGATACCCAATCCTATGCCAACAAGTGGCTCCTGCCCGCCATCTCTTAGTCCTGTGACGCACCGTGACAGCCTGCGTGCCGGTTTTAAGCCCCTGCTCGGAAAGATATACCATGAAGCAAGTATTCTGGTTTGTTGAGCCAATGTGGAACAGAGGTATTTCTTCCCAAATCGGCCAATATGACTAGGGTCGAAAAGTGTGCAGGTTAAAGA
>NZ_KE993013.1:0-6349 GCF_000466485.1 [Clostridium] symbiosum ATCC 14940
ACATAATAATGATTATGTGGTTTTTGCAAAAAAAACGGTGTAAGGGGCCGGTATTTCCATCCTGATTTATGACTGAAAAGCAGTTTAGCCGCTTTGTCAGACAAGGAACCGGAGAACGGCGGGCAGCGCAAACAGGCCGATTTGAACATTTAAATTCAAGTCAGCCTGTTTGCCGTCTGTAAATTTTGCCAATACCAGTTTATAAAGACTTGTTTTTGGGAATATTTTGTGATATTCTGGTAATTGACCGTTAAGGTATGTATTTTCAGCGAAGCGGTTACCACATAATCATTATTATGTTAATAACGCGCTGCTGTTGTACTGAAAGATAAGGTGATAATTATGTCAGTAAAGAATGCGGCCTCGCCGCAAAGCTTCGTGATTGCCGCTTCCGGCATGGAATGCTGGTACCAGCCGATTTACCATGTAGGGAAAAAAAGGATAACCGAAGTAGAGATACTGCTCCGGGTCAGCGACGGCGATGCCGGATTCTTTGATACCGAACATTATGTGCAGCAGGCCGAGCAGAGCGGAGACCTCGGGCAGATAGACTGGTGGATGTTTTGCCAGGCCTGCCATGCATTTCCGGAGCTTAACAGGTACGGGATAGAGAAAATTAATATTAATCTGTCGCCGTCAACCTGTATGGAACCGGGACTCGCCCGTAAAGTAGGAACAGCCTTAATTACGGGCGGAGTCCGTCCCGGCCAGATCTGTATGGAGGTCAGTGAAAGCGCGGGACTGCCGGATGAGACAAGCTTTCTGCAGACAGTCCGGGAGCTATATGACATCGGTATTTCAATCGCTATCGATGATTTTGGTAAAGGTTATTCGGGGCTTCTGCGTTTGCTTCGGATGCCGTTCCATGTTATAAAGCTGGACAAAGAGCTTGTATGGGCCATGGATAACCAGCGCCTGGCAAAGCCCCTTGTCAGGAACATCATTGACTTTGCCGGAGCGAATCACTTTCAGGTGACGGCGGAGGGAGTGGAAACAATACGGACGGCCCGAAGCCTGGCAGAAATGGGCTGCCATTACCTTCAGGGGTATTTAATCAGCAGGCCGCTGCCCTTTGAAGAGCTGCTCCTGTTCCTGAATCAGGAAGGAAAACGGATCCTCTGATTCCAAATCAAGTCATATCATCGCGCAGCGCGTCAATAATGTTTTCTCTCTTTAACCGGCTTACGGCATACATCATTGTGATGAAGACAATAAGGAGTACACTGAACACACTGGCCGCCATACTGCGCCAGGGAAATACAAAATGGAAATCCTCCATTTTTTCCACGGATGCCAGACCTCTGTAAATCAGCCATGAGGCGGCTGCAGACAGCGGCAGGCCGGTGAAAAGTGTCCACATTCCGTAAAAAACACACTCATAAGTCATCATTTTATTAAAATCACGGCCGGACATTCCCACCGATCGGAGCATGGCAAGCTCCCGTCTGCGCAGCCGGATATTCGTAGAGATCGTGTTAAATACATTGGCAACCGCAATCAGTGAAATCATGATGACAAAGACGTAAGTAAACACATCAATCACAAAGGCTGCGCTGTAGAACTGATCCAGTATTTCGGACAGGTTGTAGAGGGTATACTCAGACGTAATCCCTGCATCCTGAATTATCAATTCCATCTCCCTCACCGATTCCGAAGGATTTTCCGACCAAAAGCCCAGTCCGGTAACTTTATGGGTATCCGGGGTTTCAAACCTTTTTCTGACGGAATCCGGAGCTATGACCATAAATACCCGGTCAGGCTGTTCCGGCCCGGATGCCTGCTTCGGGGGCGGATCGACCGGATACGTATCGGCAAAGGTAATATTCAGTTTCTGTTCCCTGGCTGCTATGGGGCTGCCGTTTCTTTCCGGCGCGGCAGACAGGGTCATGGATGGCTCTTTAAATAAATCAAAGATTTCCCCGCTTCCCTTCTCTGTGCCGGTCCTCTGTTTGGCTACGGCAATCAAATCCGCATCCGGCCCGGTGCAGTTTTCTTCGGGCAGTCCCAATTCACTGATAAAACGCAGATATTCACGGTCCGGGATGAACTGGATATCCATGGGCAGATAAATCGTACCGTCCGGCTGAGCGCCGTCTCTGTATTCCTGACAGCGGCTGGACAAACTGCCTGAATCGACAGCGGCAACATAGGACAGAACCGTCTGATACATGCTTTTATAAACTCCGTCCGCTGATTTAAGCCTGTCGTAGAGCGGGAGCAGTTCACTGTCCTCCATGTCCCGGACATCGAAGAAGATGTCATAGCCGATATCCACAATATACCGCTGTGATATCCGCTTCAGTGTGGTGCTGAAAGCACTGCCTGATACGAAGAGTACGACGCTGAGGACCAGGGACATCACGATGGTGCGATAGCGCTTTTTATTCCTCTTAAAATTCTTAAGCGCAAGTGTTCCCTCCAAACCGTACAGACGGAGCGCCAAACCGGATGTTTTCATTTCGTTTGGCCTGGTTTTTACCTCATTTGTCTGGCGGATACATTCCATGACGGGAGTGTTTGAGGCTTTTCTGGCCGGAATATATGCTGAAATCAAGATGGTAACCAGGCTGAGCGCGGCTGCCGCCGCAATGGCGGGAACGGATACCGATAAGGTCAGGGGAACCGCGCTGTGGATAATATTCCGGAACTTTCCGGCAACGACAGGGAGCAGAAGCCGGACGCTGCCGATACCGGCTAATATGCCCGCCGGTATTCCGGCTGCGCCGATGCAGAGCCCTTCAAACAGTACCGAATTCAGAAGCTGTTTTGACGTTGCACCCACCGACGAAAGAATACCGAACTGGCGTATGCGTTCGTTTAGTGAGATATTGAAGGAATTATAAATCAGAAAAACCGAGCCGGTCATAATTATGGCAGCCAAAATGAGGCCGACCGTGTACAAAAGCGTATTGAACAATCTGTTTTCCGAGATTCCCATAAAACGCAGTACGGAATCATTTAAGAGAAACGGGTACCCTCCGGCTGCACGGCCTGCGTAAGCACTGACCTTGCGAGGCTTTTTCAGCGTGGCAAAAAAACTCAGACTGCCGGTTTGGGCCGATGCGTCCGCCTTCGTTATCAGCGTATATCCGGGAGCGGAGTGTTCCTCAAAGCCGGGCCTTTCGCATATGCCTGTAACCGTATAGGTTTTTACTGCGTCCGGCAGCAGGCTTTCACCGCCGTCTTTTGTAACGTCCCCGGGCCGGTAAGGATCGTGCTGGCTCAAGTTTCTGTCACCGTCCGTGCGGTTTCCGACGGCAAGGGAAAGGGTGTCGCCAACCTTGAACCTGACCCCGCCTTTTATCGCGATATGGGCCGGTACGAGAACTTCTTTGCTGTTTTCTGGCATTCTGCCGGAAATCAGGCGGACGGGCAGGGTGTTAAATGTATCCTCACTGAATCCGGCGATAAAAAGATAGGGTTTCTCCGGACTTTTGGCGCCGTCCAGCACCGCATAGCCGATATTTTCAAAAGAGGCGGAGCCTGACAGCTCTTTGTCGCCCGCCCGTTCCCGGACGAAAGAAGAGGAGACATCCGGAAACTCAATGTGCCAGTCTCCATATTTTGCTATTGAATTATTGAGCAGAAAATTCAGAAGAGAGGTGCCGAAGGCAGCGACGGCCGTAATCATGGCGGCTGACAGAATCACTCCGATTACCGTCACAATGGTCCGTGAGCGGCTCTTCTTCATGCTTTGCAGCGCAATCCTGCTGAAAATGTTCATCGCCGCACCACCCTTTCGTCCCGCACCACCCTGCCGTCCGAGATACCGATAATGCGGTCTGCCTGCAGGGCGATATTCTCATCATGGGTGACGAGAAGCAGGGTCTGTCCGTATTTTTTATTGCTCTCCTTCAGCAGCTTTATAATTTCGTGGCCGTTCCGGCTGTCCAGGCTGCCGGTGGGTTCATCGGCGAGGCAGACCTGTGGCGCGTTCATCAATGCGCGGCCGATGGAAACACGCTGCTGCTGTCCGCCTGAGAGCTGGTTTGGCAGATGGGTCCTGCGCTCCTTAAGTCCCAGCATTTGGAGGAGATCGTTAAGCCGCTCCTCATTGACCTTGCGCCTGTCCATCAGGATCGGCAGAGTGATGTTCTCCACTACGTTCAGCGTGGGAATCAGGTTGTGGAACTGGTAAATCAGCCCGACCTGCCTCCTGCGGAAAATAGCCAGTTTTTCATTATTCTGCGCATATACATCCTGTCCGTCCAGATACACCTTTCCGCCTGTGGGTACATCTACGCCGCCGATGATGTGGAGCAGCGTGGATTTGCCGGAGCCGGAAGCTCCGATAATTGCAACAAATTCCCCCTTTTCGATAGTGAGTGAGACATGGTCCAGGGCGGTAACCTGTTTTTTGCCGCTGCCGTAGATCTTGCAGAGATTTTCAATTTTTAGCAGCTCCATTCTGTGAGCCTCCTTCCTTATGGTTTACCCATATATCATAGAGCGTTAAACTCACATTCCGGTGACTTTTCGGTGAGAGAACCGTCACTTTGCTCTGTCACTTTGCTCTGTCACATCGCTCTGTCACTTTGGAAAGCGGATGGTG
This sequence comes from [Clostridium] symbiosum ATCC 14940, assembly GCF_000466485.1. Taxonomy (GTDB): domain Bacteria; phylum Bacillota; class Clostridia; order Lachnospirales; family Lachnospiraceae; genus Otoolea; species Otoolea symbiosa. The sequence continues at coordinate 4,553 of NZ_KE993013.1, forward strand.
AAGACCGCCCCGCCCCGGGGATGGTTTTTCGCGGTGACGGTACCTCCCTGGCTTGTGATAATCATCCGGCAGAGTGCCAGTCCGATTCCATAGCCCTGTACGCCTGTGCTTTTTCCCCTGTAAAATCTGTCAAAGAGACAGGGTAAGTCTTCCTGATTAAATCCGGCGCCGTTGTCATGAATCATGATTTCGGTAAACAGCACGTTATCCGTACAGACGATTTCGATCAACCCGTCGTCGCCTGCGCTTTCCATGCAGTTTTTGAGGATATTCTGGATTGCCTGCACAAGCCAGCCGTTGTCGCCCTGAATGATGACTCCCTCCGGCGCATCCACCTGAACGATAATGCGGTGCAGATCCATTGTAATAAGGAAGGGGCAAAGTGAGGAGCGTATCAGTTCGTTTACATCGACCGGCCCGCGTTGGAATACGACAACCCCGGCGTCCAGCCGCGATAATTTGAGCAGGGATGTGATCAGCCAGTCCATCTGCACAAGAAGTTCCTCGGTTTCCCTCAGAAATGCCCTCCGCTCATTTTCATCCGCGGTGTCTGAGAGCAGTGACAGGATGAGGTTTGCCGATGTGAGCGGTGTCCTAAGCTGGTGGGCGATGTCGGCCAGGGAGTCAGCCAGCCGGATTTTATCCTGTTTCAGTGCATCGTTCTGTTCCCGGATGCGCTGCATCATTTTTGTGATTTCACTGTGCAGGATGGAAAGCTCGCCCTCATCCATCTCACCGAGATCCAGCCGCCCGGCATTGTGAAGCACGAGATCGATTTGACTGGAGAGCAGGGCGATGCGGTTATACCGGATTTTGGTAAACACAAAAAATGCTGCGCCGAAGACAGCGCAGGAAAATGATAAAAGCAGTCCCGCCGCCGTACTGATTGCAAAGCCAAGCGCAACAGATGCGGCGGACATTAAGGCGAATAGAATGGCAAACTGCCTAAATTCCCTGTTACGAAGCATCATTTCCTCCCAGTCTGTATCCCGTGCCCCGGACCGTCAGTATAATCTGCGGGTTTGCAGGATCGTTTTCTATTTTCTCGCGCAGACGTTTGATATACACCGTCAAGGTATTGTCATTGACGAATTCGCCTGCCGCATCCCATAATTCGTCAAGAAGCCGGCTCCTTGTAATAATATTTTTGGGATTGTTCATAAATATCAGGAGCAGGCGGTATTCCAGCGCGGAAAGAAAAATCTCCCTGCCGTATTTTGTCACAACGCCGCTTGCCGTATCGACACAAAGACCGCAGACTTCAAACGCCTGCCCGGCACGTTCCTGTTTCCGGAGTGCCGCACGGATTCGCGCAATCAGTTCGCGGGTCCGGAAGGGCTTTGTGATATAGTCGTCCGCGCCCATGTTAAGCCCCGTCACGACACTTGCCTCGTCGCCGGAGGCAGTCAGAAAAAGTACGGGAATCTGATACCGTTCTTTAATTTCCGTGCAGACCGTGAAACCGTTCCCGTCCGGCAGGGCAATGTCTACCAATGCCAGGTCAAAAAGGTTTCCGGCCAGCATGGCGGAGGCCTCCCCCCGAGTGGCTGCGTGGCTGACCGTAAATCCCTCCGAGCGAAGTAAAAGCGTGAGGTTTTTAGCGATTGCCTTATCGTCCTCAACTAAAAATATCCGTGTCATCAGTTGTTCCTCCTGTCCTTATGTCTCTATCTGTGGGCGCAGGCAGGGGGCCGGCAGAGACGCCTGCGCATTTTGAATGAATTTAATTATATTATAGCCTAAAGGGGAGGGGACGTCAAAAGAATGGAGATTTAACTGAGGTTGGAGGACGCGTCC
>NZ_KE993013.1:6449-22430 GCF_000466485.1 [Clostridium] symbiosum ATCC 14940
ACCACATAATCATTATTATGTGGTCAAAACAAATCGCGGCTCTGTTAAATCATCTGATATTATTTAGATAAGGTGCATATTGTCCTGTATTATTCGGACAGCTGCTCTTTATTTTTTTGCTTTCTATGGGTTCAGGAGTCCCAGAACAGCAATCTGGGCCTGATATTGTGCCGCCGTGGCCGTAGTATAAATCCTCGTCGTATTTACATTGCTGTGGCCCAGGATATCCGCAAGCTTCACGATGTCCTGAAACCGTTCATAATAGACTGAGGCAAACAGATGGCGCAGATTATGCGGAAACACTTTATCTGCCGCCACACCCGCTGCTTTCGCCAGCTCTTTCATCGCACTCCAGATATTGGAGCGGTCCAGCGGACGTCCCGTACGGCTTACAAAGATGCTCCCTCCCGTTACTCTCTGGCGCCTGCAGTACTGCTTCAGGATGAGACACAGCTTTGGCGGCAGCACGACCGTGCGCATCTTTCCTTTGTTATTTACCACCGTCCTGCCCCTGTGTACGGCTTCCACCGTCAGAAACTTAAGTTCACTTACTCGAAGTCCCACTGAGCAGATACTCTGCATGACAAGGTACAAACGTTCATTCTTCTCTTTCGCTGCATGCAGCAGTCTCTTATACTCCTCCTTAGTCAGCTTCCTTTCTTCTGAAACCATCGTCTGGGCCTGTATCCGCAGCGGTCTGATTCTGCAATCCCCCCACTCACTGTATGAAAAAAAGCTGTTAAGAGCCGCAACCATGGAATTGATGCTGGACGATGCATAGCCTCTTTCAAGCAGGCTTTGCTTATATGCAATCGTGACAGGTTTATCTACTCTTTTCCCCTCCGGAAGCCATTCAAAAAATGCATTGATATCCCTGATGTATTTCTCAATTGTGGCTTCACTGCGCTCCTGCTCCATCAGATTCCATTTAAACTGCTCTACTTTGTTCATGGTAAGTTTGTAAGTCCTGCTCATGCCGTATTCCTCCTGGATGTTAAGTCTTCTATAGGTCGGTATTTCCATAAATAACATTAAATACCATAAACCCGGTTTTGTGAATTTTTTTCACTACACCGTAAGTCTTTCCCAAAAGGAACAGGTAAATACAGTGACGATAACCTGCACGCTCCGCGCACAGGTCACCGTCATCAAAAAAAAAGCAACAAGGCGGCAGGGAATCACCCGTCCGCCTTATTGCTCTATATTAAATCCTTCATATAAACTTTTAATATCAACCTTCAAAGCCTTGCTGATTGCCAGCACCTCATAATCCGTAAGGAAACGTTCCCCGATTTCAATTCTGCTGATAGAGCGCTGCTCCAGCTGTACATTATACCGTGACTGCAGCCGGGCGGCGAGCTGAGCCTGAGTCAGCTTCTGATACTCCCTGATCCGTCTGATATTCTCTCCACAGATATTCGACTTTCCGTTAAACTGATATATTTTCATTACATCTCACCCTTACTGCCAGATACCCTAATGATGACTAATTGACATTAACACATTATTTTCTTAGAATTACTCTAATGATGGGTATCTATACAGGGCCCGGAGATTTCCCAATTACTCCCTGAAACCGCCTTATCCAAAGAGTCTGGCAATAAATGTAAACAGGATACAGATGATCATTCCGGTCACGGTCGGAAGCGCCGCCGCCAGAGCCGTCCATTTTAAACTTCCCGTCTCTTTCTTAATGGTCAGAAGTGTTGTGGAGCAGGGCCAGTGCATCAGAGAAAAGAGCATTGTGCTGATGGCTGTAATCCAGGTCCAGCCGTTGCTTACAAAAAGCTCTCTCATCTGCGAAAGGCTATCCAGCTCCAGGATGCTTCCCTGTGCCGTATATGCCATAATGATGATGGGAATCACAATCTCATTGGCCGGAAATCCCAGAATAAATGCAGTCAGAATTACGCCGTCCAGCCCCATCAGGTTTGCCAGCGGATCCAGGAAAGAGGAAAAATGGGTTAATATACTCACACCGCCTATGTCGATATTGGCCATCAGCCAGATGACAAGCCCGGCAGGCGCCGCTACGACAACCGCTCTCCCCAGAACGAACAGGGTCCTGTCGAAGATGGAGCGCACAAGCACCTTTCCAATCTGCGGTTTCCGGTATGGCGGAAGTTCCAGCGTAAAGGAAGACGGCATCCCCTTCAGCAGTGTTTTGGATAACAGCCTGGTCATGACAAAGGTCATCGCAATCCCGAACACGATAACGGCTGTCAGCAGAACCGCAGACAGGACGGAAGAAAGAGCTCCCCCGGCGGTGCCGACAAAGAACATGGTTAATATTGCAATCAGCGTCGGGAACCTCCCGTTGCACGGCACAAAATTGTTAGTCAGGATTGCCAGCAGACGTTCCCTGGGCGAGTCGATGATCCGGCAGCCAATGACACCGGCTGCGTTGCAGCCAAAGCCCATGCACATACAGAGCGCCTGTTTTCCGCAGGCACAGCAGCGCTTAAAGGATTTATCCAGATTATAGGCAACACGGGGCAGATATCCGGCATCCTCAAGCAGGGTAAAAAGCGGAAAGAAGATTGCCATAGGCGGGAGCATAACCGATACGACCCATGCCAGGACACGGTAAACTCCCAGGATCAGTATTCCGTGGAGCCAGTCGGGCGCATTCAGATAGACGAACAGTTCCGTCAGTCTGTCCTGAACCCAGAACAGGCCGTCTGCCAGAAGCTGTGATGGGTAATTGGCGCCTGTTATGGTCAGCCAGAAAACCATTGCCAGCAAAAGAATCATCACCGGATATCCGGTCAGCCTGCTTGTGAGAATTTTATCAAGTTTCCTGTCTGAAGCCGCATATTCGTGGTTTTCAAAGGCCACTGCCTCTGCGCAGACTTCCTCCGCACTTTTAACAAGGGCAGATACAATCATATCCTTGAACCGGTCGCCGTCAATCTCCTGCTCCAGCAGTTTTTCCTTCGCCGCAGCCAGTTCGTTTACGAGTTCTTCATCTTTCAGAAACGCTTCCCCGAGGTAGGCGTCAATCTCCCTGATGAGGGATTCATCAGCATCCAGCAGTTTGAGGCTCAGCCACCGGCTGTTTAACTTTCCTTCTGCTTTCTCCCGCACAACCGGTTCGAGCCGGGCCACAGCCTCCTCTACCGCCTCCGGATATACAACAGTGAGCGGAGATGTCTTTATTTCCCCCGACACTACGCCGTCCAGAGCATTCATCATCTCATCCAGCGTTTTCTTTTTGCGCGCCGTAGCCCCCACCACCGGTACGCCCAGCCGTTTTGATATCAAAGGTAAATCAAGCCGGATGTTTTTCCGTTTTGCCTCATCCATCAGATTGACACAGACTACAACTCTGGACGAAATCTCTATCGTCTGCAGAACGAGGTTGAGATTGCGCTCCAGGCAGGTGGCGTCACAGACTACGACTACCGCATCCGGTCCGCCGAAGCAGATAAAGTTTCTCGCGACTTCTTCCTCGGTGGAATGAGCCATCAGAGAATACGTACCCGGAATATCCACCATGACATAGGACTGTTTCCCGGTAGAGCAGTAACCCTGCGCATTGGCTACGGTTTTGCCGGGCCAGTTGCCCGTATGCTGGTTCATGCCGGTCAGAGCGTTAAATACCGTGCTTTTCCCCACGTTCGGATTCCCCGCCAGGGCAACCACTTTGTCTTCCTGAGTCTGCTTTTTAATGACAAGGCCCGAATCTACCGCTTTAATTCCGACCGAATGCGCTGTCAGCCCCATTGCGCCACCTCCATCTCCGGCTCTTGAATCAGAATATCCGCACAATCCTCGGAACGGATCGCTATCACCGCTCCCCTGATGAGAAATGCCGTCGGATCGCCTCCCGGACTTCTGCCGATGCACTCCACCTGTGTATCTTCTACCAACCCGATATCCAGCAGCCTGCGCCGCATACTTCCCGTGCTTTTCAATGTGCTGATGCTTGCGCGCTGTCCGGGTCTCATGTCATTCAGGCAACTTTGTTCACTCATAATACTGACCCCTCTCGAATAAATTTTAGGATAAGGAAACTTTTACTAACATGTTATTCTGAAGACTGCAATATGGTGACAAAAGTGACCGGTTCGTTTTTCGGAAAGATGGGGGAGCATATGAATCAGAGCGACGGGTTCTATACAATGAAAGGCTACAGGCTGCAGTCAGACAGCAAAATGACAAGCGCTATGGAAGATTATCTTGAAATGATTACCCGCCTGTCAGGGCAGGGCGGTTCTGTCAGGGTCAGTGAGCTTTCCAGGATGCTCCATGTTAAAGCTTCTTCCGCGACCAAAATGGTCCAGCAGCTTGTTCAGGAGGGTTTTGTCCTGGCGGAGCGGTACGGAAATATCGCTCTGACGGAAAGAGGGAGGGCGATGGGAAATTACCTGCTTTACCGCCACGACGTAATTCACCGCTTTCTCTGTCTTCTGAACCATTCGGAGGATGAGCTGGAACAGGCGGAAAAGATTGAACATTTCTTAACCTGCGAGACTGTAAAAAATCTGGATCTGCTGAGCCAGAAAATTCAGCGCTGAAGGACGCTGTGCGCACAGGTTATCGTATTATAGGACGAACTTTCCTGTTAAATGAAAAATATCCCTCAAACATTATATAGTCTGAGGGATTCCTTCACTGACGGGATTTCTTATTTATAAACTTTTATGACTCCTTCAATTTTTCGTAAAGCTTAGAAAGCTCCGGTACCGGAGGCATACAGCTTTTGCCGCTGCAAAGATAGAACAGGTTCCCCGCCTCGGGCACAGGGTAATCCCTCGTATAAGGCGCCAGTTTTTTTAGGGCGTCCCGGTTCTCCTCTGTTTTCACGATGACGGCCAGCCCCGGCACTGTCTGAGCCAGGTATGCAAGCTGATTTGTCAACTTAATGCGTTCATCCCCGCAACAGCCGGATGAGAGTGTGCAGACCAGCTCTCTTGACGGATACAGGACGTCCAGCATCGTCAGAAGCGCATAGCTGTGTCCATAGGGATATCCCTCCATCGCTCCCGCCAGGTATTTAAGCTGTCCTTCCAGCGCCTCCTGCCATTTCGCCTTACCGGTGAGCTGGGCAAGATGCTGCAGCACACGGGCCGCCGCAGAGTTTCCCGACGGCATCGCCCCGTCGTATGTCTCCTTTGTTCTCACGATCAGCCGCTCTGCGTCTTTTGCATTGAGGAAGAAGCCGCCACGCTCCCGATCCAGAAACTGCTCAACCATCTTGTCCGCCCAGCCGGCTGCCCTGTCCAGATAATCGGTCCGGAACGTCACACGGTAAAGCTCCAGAAGAGCCAGGCTATAGCAGGCGTAGTCATCCAGCTTTCCCTCCCCGGCGGCTTCCCCGTCCCGGTAACGGACCAGCAGGCGTCCATTCCTTACAAGCGCCGTACGGATAAATTCTTCCGCACGGACTGCCATATCCACATATTTCTTCTCCCCGAGCACCGCTCCGGCCTTTGCGCAGGCGCTTATCATCCATCCGTTCCAGGAAACCAGTATCTTATCATCCTTATGGAGCCTCGTCCTTTTGCGGCGGTAAGCATACAGCTTCTCATATACCTCATCCGCTTCTCTGCGGCTTTTGCTCCTGCCGTCCTCTTCCTCAGCTTCGTGCCGCTCCTCACAAATGCTTTCATACGCTTCGTTGCCAAGGAGATTTGGAATGCTTTTTCCCTCAAAATTTCCCGGCCCGGTAATCCCATAGTTCCGGCAGAACGCTTTTCCCTGCTTTGTTCCAAGAATTTCGTTTATTTCCTCCGGGGTGAAGACGTAATACTTTCCCTCCACTCCGTCGCTGTCCGCATCCTGGCCGCAGTAGAATCCTCCCTGTGGGTCCGTAAGCTCGGCTTCTATATATTTGAGAACCATTTCTGCCGCACACCCGTATAATTTACGCCCTGTCAGACCGTATGCTTTTACATAAGCCATCACAAGAAGGGCATTGTCGTACAGCATCTTTTCAAAATGCGGCACCAGCCATCTCTCATCCGTGGAATATCGTGAAAATCCGCCGCCAATGTGGTCGAAGATTCCGCCCCGGTACATCTGAGTGAGCGTTGTATCCGCCATGGAAAGCGCCTCCGGCCTGTCTTCTCTGATACCGTACTCCATCAGAAACATCAGATTGTGGGGCGCAGGAAACTTCGGCGCGCCTCCGAACCCACCGTTTTGTTTATCGAAGCTGCCGGCAAACTGGCGGTATGCCTGACTTACAATTTCCGGCCCCGGCTCGGACGATACCGTAAGCTGCTCCTGTTCTTTGAGAAATGCCTCAATCTGGTCCGCGCTGTCCAGAAGTTTCTCCCTCTTTTCTTTCCACTGCTTCGCCGCAGCAGCCAGCAGCCCGTCAAGCCCTATCCGGCCATAGCGCGCCCTGGGCGGAAAATACGTCCCCGAGAAAAACGGCCTGCCGTCAGGTGTCATAATAATGGTCAGCGGCCATCCTCCCTGCCCGTTCATGGCCTGGCAGACCGACATATACACAGAATCAATATCCGGTCTCTCCTCCCGGTCTACCTTGACACAGATATACTCCCGGTTCAAAAGCTGTGCTATTTCCCTGTTTTCAAATGACTCCCGTTCCATCACATGGCACCAGTGACATGTACATCACAGCAGACGGTCAGCTATACCCAATAGATAGGAAGACAGGCTTATTTTCAGTCCTTGCCTTCTCAAATGCCTCCTCCCCCCACGGATACCACTGCACCGGATTGTAAGCGTGCTGCAGCAGATAGGGTGATTTCTCATTGATTAACCTATTGGGTATTTTATTCTGATTGTCCACGTGACCACCTCCTTCCTGTTATCTTCCTATCTTCTCCCTGCCAGCGGCAAAATATACGCTGTTGCGGACGGAATTCAGGCCAGGTAGCATTCCCGCACCGAGCAGGCCCACAGGACAATCACGAACAGAACCGATACCGCCATGGAAGCCCAGTTGACGCCTCCGCCAAAGGCCAGCTGCCGGATCAGCCGTGTGGTATGCGTCAGCGGCATCACATTCACAAGCCACTTAAGCGCCTCCGGAATCCCATCCAGGGAAAAAAATGTCCCACACAGAAACGACATGGGAGTAATGACAATATTGGTGAAATTATTCATGTCGTAATGAGACTCGATAATCATTGCCGCAAAAAATCCGAGGGCGGAAAAAATCAGGGCATTGAGCGTTACGGCCAGCAGCAGCCATCCGTTTAACGAAAGCCCCGCCCCTGATACGAATCCCAGAATAAGAATGAAGATCCCAGAATACAATCCGCGCAGGGCGCCTGCCAGAATATGGCCCGTCGCCAGTAAATACATCTTCGTGGGAGAGTAAAAATAAGATTCAAAGCTTTTTTCATGGAGGCGCATGACACTGATCCGCGTGGATACGGAAGTATAACTGTTGCGCATCGTTGTCATGGATAAAAGGCCCGGAATCAGGTAATGCAGGTACGGCTGTCCCCCTGAATCTATCATTCTGCCCAGCCCAATCCCGAAAGTCACAAAATAGAGCAGAGGCGAAACCATCTGTGAGAATGTAATACGCCAGAATCTCCGTTTTAAAAACAGCCATTCTCTCCACAGAATCGTCGTTATTTCCATCCTCCCACCTCCTTGCTCGTATAATGGAAAAAGACGTCTTCCAGGGTGGCCGGAAGTACGCTGAAGGGATAGTCCAGTTCCTCCGAACGCTTCTTAGCTGCGCAAATATCACTGAAAAATTCTGTTTCCAGCTTATCCCCCCTATCATACTCCACCTTGAAGGAACCTATCTCGTCAATCAGACCCTGCGGTGTGTCTTCCTTAAATATCATGCCGTTGTCTATCAGCATTACACGATCGCAGAGGTGCTGTGCTTCCTCGATGTAATGCGTGGTGAGCAGGATTGTCTTGCCCTCTTTATGCCTGGCCCTAAGAAATTCCCATATATCCCGCCGGGCGTTTGGGTCAATTCCCACGGTAGGCTCATCGAGAAAGAGATACTGAGGATTGTGGATCATTGCCTTTGCAATCATCAATTTGCGCTTCATACCGCCGGACAGGTTCTGGGCCGGCCTCGTCCGGACAGACTCCAGCCCAAGATATGCCAGCAGGCGGTCGGTGGAAGCGGTGATATCGGCCTTTCTCATCCGGTAAAGCCGTCCTGTAAACTCCATGTTTTCTTCCACCGTGAGTTCTTTGTCGAGATTTATGTGCTGGCTGGCCACACCCACCGACTGTTTAACCGCGACGGCGTTCCGGTCCATCGGACGTCCGTCAAATTCCACGGTTCCGCTGTCCGGAACCAGAAGGCCGGTCATCATACGCATCAACGTCGTTTTTCCGGCGCCGTTCGGCCCCAGCAGTCCCAGAAATGTTCCATCCGGCACCTGCATGGAGATGTCTTTAACCGCCTCTACATTTTCAAATCGTTTCGACAGGCTGCAGCATTGGATCATGGCGTCATTTTCACCTGCCTCTTGATAATCACCGTTGATAAATACGGGATATCGTATTGTTCCAGTTCCGTTATATCCGTCACGAGGCGTTCCTCTCCCGTACCTGATTTCGTAACCAGCACGAAATGCTCCTCCAGATGATTCTCCCGGATTGCCTGCAGCAGGGCCTTTTTATTCGAGGAAGGCTTCATCAGCACAATATTATCGTGGCTTCTCAGAATTTCCCCCAAATCCTCGCTGCTGTTCTTGCGGACCGGCGCGATAACCAGATCCTCATCCCAGGCAACCAGCGGCATCATCATCGTATCCGCCACTGCGCAGAAAGAGGTAACGCCCGGCACTACCTCCACTGCAACTCCTGTCTTCTGAATATAAGGCAGCGTGTACATGAAGGTGCTGTAGACTGCCGGATCGCCCAGCGTGATAAATACGCCTGTCCGTTCTCCCTGTAAATGCTCCGCAATGCAGCGTGCATTTCTTTCCCACATCTTCCGAAGCTCTTCCCCATGATAGTGCATCGGATAGACCAGATTGACAATTTCCGCTTTTGAATGCTTCAGATGTTCTTTAATGATGTCAAAGGCAAAACTGCCTGCGCCTTTCGCTTTTTCCGGACAGAAAATCACATCCGCCTCATTAAGAAGGCGGTGAGCCTTTAAAGTCAGCAGTTCCGGATCCCCCGGCCCAACGCCGATTCCATACATTTTACCCATTATATATCCCTCTTTTTCTATTGTTATGTCAGAGCATGCCTGAAAATAGCTTTCTGATTTCCAAACAGGCTCTAACATTATAACATAGAAATATGGATTTGACGATTTTGTGTACGGCGTTTTTTGCCGTTTCTGTGCATTGCGTGTAACAGTTCATGCTGTCTGAACTGTTACCATTGCGCAGCGTGTCACCTTTAAAAGGATGGATAAATATACTCTTCTTCCGGCTTTTCGGCCGCCTCTATGCTCTGCGCCTTTAGCATAAGAGAAGCGCCGTCAGCGGTAAGTCCAACCGTCCCTTTCACAACGACCCAGTCATCCTCCTTAAAATCCATACTCCGGCCGCAGTCAACCAGACAGCCGACAGGCGACAAATCAGCCGCACAGCACCACATGGACAGCCGGACGAGGGCAAAATCCGCCTCCTTTTCGATCTCCGCATCCTTATAAATAAAGCCTTTCAGTATAACGGTATATCCTTTATATGTTTCATAGGAAGTGCCAAGCTCATACATCCACGCGTAGTAATCTTCATCTGCCACCGTGATGGTCCGGTTCTCAGCATCCAGTCCGCTCAGGCCCTGTCCCTGACTTTTTTCTTCCTCCTGCCGGTCTGCGGCGGTCTCCGTGTCTTCTTCCGTCTCCGTAATTGTAATGTCCGACAGTGGTGCCGGAGTTTTTTTCTCCCCGCTAACGCGTCCGCCGTTTCCGGCTGCCATGAACGGACCGGCATTATCATAGCTTTTAGCCATGCTGCTTTCGCCGGGAGCCGGCAGATGTACGGAGAGCATCAGCGCCGGCAGGATTAAAACAAAAGAGCGGGCCAGCTTCGCCTTATACTGCGGCGCCAGTAAGTATCTCCCTTCCGCCGCGGCCCAAATCACCATCAGAACCGACAGACCGTAAAGATACGGCTTCATCCGCGGCGTCACGTAGTTCAAATACTCGCCCGAATATGTCAGATGAAATATCAGATAACCAAACAGGAGTAAACATATACATTCCGTCCCCGCCTGCAGGTTAATCCCCCTGCCCTCCAGCCTCATAACAGTATCCCCCCGTTTCCCGATGCCATGAACAGCAGCAGTCCGGTAAAACAGACCAGGAATGCCGTTACGGCCAGCCTAATGACAAAGCCGGATTTGAATCCCGAGAGCAGCATGGCCGCATTTTTAATGTCCATCATAGGACCGAATACGAGAAAGCCAAGCACTGCCCCGACAGGGAGGCTGGCAGCCATGCTCCTGGCCACAACTGCATCGGAAGAGGAGCAGAGCGACAGTACAAAAGCCGTCCCCATCATCAGCAGAAGGGCCTTCCACGGCTCGGTCCCGCTACCGGACGCCACTGCCCGGGGAAGCAGATCCTGAAACAGAACCGATACCAAAATACCGGTGACGAGGAATTTTCCAACCGAAAAAAACTCATTTTTCGCATGCCGGAACACCAGCAATATCCGAGCTGCAGGGTTTGTTACCTTTTCCGGCAGCCTGTAATCCCCGCACCCTGCCTGAACCGGCATGGCGGTTTCAATCCGGCAGTCTTTCGGCGGCTTAATCAGCCAGGTCAGTCCGCATACCAGCGCGCATAAAATCCCCAGCCCGCACCGGGCCGCAATCATCCGGTAATTACCGTTAAACGCGTACCAGGTGGACAGAATGACCACAGGATTAATCACCGGGGAAACCAGCATAAAGGTCACTGCTGCGGGCAGAGGCACTCCCTTTTTTACCAGACTCTTAAAGATGGGAATGGACGCACAGTCACAGACCGGCAGGCAAAAGCCGGCCAGAATGGCAAATAACTGCCCTGACAGTACTTTTTTGGGAAATTTTTGCTGTATCCAGTCCGGCGGCAGATAAACCTGTATCAGCGATGAGAGCAGAGTCCCAACAGCCAGAAACGGAACCGCCTGTAAAAATATTCCCAGAAATACACTGATATACCGCTCCACGGGAACCCCCAAGTCACGGAGCAGGGAAACCGCTACCATATATAGCATCGCGATTGCCGGCACAATCAGGAGCCAGTGTCTTGGCTGTACCTTGAAATGAAACATACCGCTAAGAAACCGCTCCCATTTCCTCCCGGAAAAAATACGGATATCCGGGTTAATGTTTAAAAGAATTCGGGCATCCTTAGTGAAATTGCAGTGACCTCTTGTCCTTATAAAAGCGCAGTCACTTCCGGCAATCTGTGAAAACGCGGCGGCGCCCGCATCGGGAATCTTATATTGTAATCCCGCCTCGTCCGCTACATAGACCACCTTTTCCACGCTTACCGCCGCTTTGGCAGAAAACTGGAGCAGCATTTCCTCCAGCCTGTGAAAGTGTTCCATCCCGTTCCACTCAATCAGAATCAGTTCCGGTCTGTGTTTCCTGACATATTTTAAAATCCGCCCGGTTATACCAAAAGGATTTTCCTCCAGACAGCTTTTGGAAAATATCATCTTATGAAGCTTAACGCCTTTTTGAAGCTTCTCTTCCCCGGTTTCGAACTGAATAACGAGAACATCCAGCCCGTTTAACTCCTCCTTCACCAGTCTGTTAATTAATGTGGTCTTCCCCGAATCCAGCAATCCGGTTATGACCCACGCAGGCGTCCTCATCTCACAGCTCCCCGTTGAATAATGCCCGGATCTGCTGCCCGTCAAGCCCCGTCCCAATAAAGCAGAGCTGGTTCCCCTCCATATTGACAGGCTCTATCAAAAAGCTCCCGGGCGTAAAATGGAACACCAGATTTCCGGAAGAACTCTTTACGATTCCTTTCCCCCGAAGAATTTCCCCGTCTGCCTGCTTCACAACATGCAGCACCTTCCTTTGCAGCATTTCTTCTGAGAGAGGCTCCCCGCAATCTATCGTCACAGACGAAAATACCTCCCCGGCAAAAGGCAGGCTGAAAAAACCTTTTGTACGGCCGTCTCTTCTTCTCAATCCCCGTTTCATACGCACGGGCTTCATGGACAGCGCTTCCTCCATCTCAAGCTTCAGCAGAGCGCTGCCCCTCGATCCATCCAGAAAAACGGCGGAGGGAATGGAATCCCAGAAATCCGCCTCAATCCTGGCCTCCTGATTAATTTCCCGGATTGTTTTTTCGGCATAACAGATTTCCCGGCTGCCTTCCTCCTGATGGCTTAGGAGAATTAAGTCAGCGCAGACAATCTGATCCTTATAAAACGCTCCGTAATTTTTCAGGTACTTGTCAAAAAAACGGATGTCCACAACTGTAATCGTCCGCCGCAGATAGAATTCCCCCGTGTTCTCCAGCTTCATGCAAAGCCTGGCGATGCCGGACAGTTTTCCCACGCCGGACGGTTCCACCAGAATGATCTCCGGTGCATAGTCCTTCCTGATTCGTTCCAATGCCTTTTCAAAATCGCCGGTCAGGGTACAGCAGATACAGCCTGCGTTCAGGCTGGTGACCGTCAGATTACATTCCCGGAGGATCCCGGTGTCAATTCCGGCCTCCCCAAAATCATTTTCAATGACAACAATCTTCTTATCTCTGAATACAGACCGGACCATTGTCTTGATTAAAGTTGTCTTACCCGCTCCCAAAAAGCCGGATATCAGATAAATATTCGTCATATGCCCTCCATTCTTGCCGGCCCTGCGGCATTCCCTCCAGCCGATTGGCGCCGGCCTGCGCCAGGCAATCTATTCACCATTAATTACGCACTGATGTACCTGTCACCTTTTATATCATTTCAAAAATATCCTTAATAATTTTTTGACTGTAAATACCAGTATCAGGAAGGCAACGCCGGACAGAACGATGGCCCCTCCCGGTTTTAAACCCAGGTAGTAGGCGGCAAACAGCCCCGTTGTCATGAAAATCATATCCAGGCCCACCGCCCACAGAATAGTCTGGCGGTAATTCCTTCCAAACTGCATGGCACAGGCCACCGGCACCACCATCATAGAGGATACAATCAGCGCTCCCACGGTTCTGGCCGATACGGAAACCGTCACTGCGATCAAAAGAGTGAACAGGAAATTTACCAGCCTCACCGGCACCCCGGCCAGCCTGGCACTCTGTTCATCCAGGGAGATATAAAATAATTCTTTATACATCAGCAGAAATAAAAGCAAAACCGCCGCGCTGACTCCCACCACCAGGTACATCTCGGTATCGCTGATTGCGACGATGCTGCCAAATAAAAAGCTGTTAAAGTTTGCCGCATTTTTTACAAAACCCGACAGGACGCCGGCCAGACCCACTCCGGCCGACATGACTATGGCAATCGACATCTCGGAATACCGCGGCAGCTTTCTGCGGATAATCTCGATTCCAAGGGAAGCAGTTATACAGGCCAGTGCGGCTGCGGCTACAGGATTCATTCCCAGAATCAGCCCTGCGGCAACCCCGGCAAGTGAAGTGTGGGATAAAGCGTCCCCGATCATGGACAGGCGTTTACATACGATTACCATTCCGATGCACGGAATCACGGCAGCCAGTAAAAGCCCTACCAGAAAAGCCCGCTGCATAAATCCATAATTAAATATCTCCATCCCTGTTCTCCTCCTGCCGTTCCCTTGTTTTCACAAGTTTCATGGTTCCTTCCTCCAAAAGCCAGATATCGTCTGCAAATGGTTCCAGCCGTTTCCTGTCATGGGTGACCATCAGTATCGTAACGTTGTCTTTCTGATTAATATGTTTCAGCAGCCTGTAAAAGTGTTCCGTACTTTTTTCATCCATACCGGATGACGGCTCATCCAGAATTAAAAGCCGCGGCCGATTAACTAAAGCTCTCGCAAGGAGGATGCGCTGCTGCTGGCCTCCTGACAGACGGCCAATCAGCCGCTTTGCAAAGTCTTCCATCCCCACCTGGATCAGAGCCTGCCGTACCTGCTCTTTTTCCTTCTTCCCGGCAAAGCGGAACCGTCCAATCCGGGCATACAGGTTTGCCTGTACCACTTCCTCCACAGAGGCCGGGAAGTTCTGATAGGATGCCATGCCGCTTTGCGGTACGCAGCTCAGCTCCTGCCAGCTTTTAAACTGCCGGATATCGCGCCCGAAGAGAAGGATTTTCCCTTCTCCCCCTCCGATGGGCAGTTCCCCCAACAGAAGTTTTAAGAAAGTGCTTTTCCCCGCTCCGTTCTCTCCCAGAAGGACCGCAAACCCGCCCTCTGGAACAGCTAAATCAATCTTTTTTAAAATCCGGCTGCTTCCGTAGGAAAAGTCCAGTTCCCTGACTGCAATGGCATCCATATCCCATACTCCTTATCTGTTTTTATTTCGTAACCGTTCATGCTGTCCAAACTGTTACTTTATTGATGGCGGTGACCTGTACGAGGAACGTGCAGGTTATCGTTGATGGCGGTGACCCGTACGCCGAGCGTGCAGGTTATCGTGTCAGCGCCGCTTCCAGCTGCTTTAAATTCTCCTTCATGACGGAAAAATAGTCGGCTCCGCTTTTCTGTTCCTCATCGCTTAAGCCCTCCAGCGGGTTTAATACCTGTGTGACGGCACCGGTTTCCTTTGCTATGGTCTCGGCAACCTTCGGGCTTACCAGTTCCTCAAAGAAAATAACCTTAACACCGTTAGCCCTCACAAAATCAATTACCTCCGCCATTCTGGCCGGGTCAGGCTCCGAATCAGGAGACAGTCCTTCTATTCCCACCTGGTTCAGTCCATAGGCATCACAGAGATAGCCGAATGCCTCATGGGCAACCACGATATCCTTATGCGGCAGAGCTGACAGGGTTTCTCTGTATTTTCGGTCCAATTCGTCAAATCCGGCCGCATACGTTTCGTAATTTGCTTCATAATAAGCCCGGTTGGCCGGATCCGCTTCGATGAAACCATCCCTGATATTCTCCATTTCTTTTTTCGCATTCATCGGATTCAGCCATACATGGGGATCGTAACCGCCGTGATCATGCCCCTGTTCCTCTTGAGCATGTTCATCTGTGTGTTCTTTCCGGAGAGCCAGATTGCCGGACGCTTCCACTGTTACCAGCTCTTTGTTGTCCAGACTCTTAAGCACATCCTCCACCCAGTGTTCCATTCCGGCGCCGCTGTACAGGAACAAATCGGCTTCCTCCAGTTTTTTTAAATCAGTGGCTGCCGGTTCCCAGTCATGCGGCTCGGTCCCGGACGGAACCATATTCGTCACCTGTGCCCTGTCACCGCCGATTTTTACCGCAAAATCATAGATAGGATAAAAACTGGCCATTACCTTCAATGTTTTTTTGTCTCCGTCCAGAGCTTCCGTTTGGGCTGCGGGACTGCTCAACGTATCTGAGACTTCAGCCCGGCCCGTCGCAAATGAGCAGCCGGAAAGCACGGCAATAAATGCAATCGCCGTCACGACCAGTGCTCTCTGCTTACTTATTCTGTTTTTCTTCATGAAATAAATCCTCCGGTTTGTGTTTTTGTAAGATTACTGCCTGCCGGCAGTCAAAAAAGGAAAAAAGGGTACGCAAAAACAAGGCAGACCTGCCCGGCAGATATTCTCTGTCAGGCCCTGCGCAAAAGCGGTTCAGGGTCTGCCCTTTTATGAGGACATTTTAATTATCTAAGCGGATTTTTAAGCTGACTAAAGAAACCGGGCAAAGATGAAGACCGGTCTGACAGAATGATATGAATTTGAATGTAACATGAAAGGCAAGGACAGCAACGGCTCCCGTACCAACTGCCTCCGACAGCAGGCGTATTGCGGATACACATGCCTCTATCTCGGCGCAGACGGGACAGTCCTCACCCGTACAGATATGTTCTGCGTGCGTGATAATAAAAAGGCCGGAGAGAAACAGGACGGCTGTTACAAGAAACGCCGCAAGCCATGCATTAATTCGTTTATTCCCAGCAAAATTTTTCATGTTCTCTCCTCCTCCTAATATATAAGTGTAGGGTTTCAG
>NZ_KE993014.1 GCF_000466485.1 [Clostridium] symbiosum ATCC 14940
CCGGACGCGTCCTCCAACCTCAGTTAAATCTCTAATTAGGTCATAGTAGCCTCGCCGTCTGAAAATTCTGGTACAAGTAAAATGATTTATGGTATAATGGGCTATAATTCATGTTCAGAAACCAGGAGAGGAGCGATAAGATGAAACCCTTAAAAGTAACCATGTCTGCTTTCAGTTCTTATGCAGGTATCACGGAGATTGATTTCGAAAAGGTAGATCACGGCCTTTTTCTAATTACCGGAGATACGGGAGCGGGAAAGACGACAATATTTGACGCGGTTTCTTTTGCTCTCTATGGCGAGACCAGCAGTGACAGCCGCGACGGCACAATGATGCGCAGCCAGTATGCAAAGGACGGGGATGAGACCTGGGTGGAACTTGTCTTTACTGATAAAGGAAAGGTCTACCGCATCAGGAGGAATCCGGCCTACCAGCGGGCGAGCAAAAGGAAAAACAGGGATGGAGAGCGCACGGTCACTATGGTGCAGGCAAAAGCCAGTCTGATCCTGCCTGATGGCAGCGAATATCCCGGACGGCTCAGCGAGATAAATGAAAAGATCCGGGAGATTGTAGGTGTGGACAGGAACCAGTTTGCCCAGATTGCGATGATAGCCCAGGGGGAATATATGAAACTGCTCCACGCGTCGTCGAAAGACAGGAAAGAGATATTTTCCCGGGTGTTCAATACGGGAATTTATTGGAGGATCCAGCAGAAGCTCAAGGAAAAAAACAATGAACTCTATATTAAGCTGAAGGACAACGAGAATTTATGCTTGCATGAACTGGCCCAGATTTCCCTGCCGGAAGACAGTGGAGGACTGGAGGCGCGGTGGCGGGAGGTATCAGGAAAACTGGAGACCAGAAGCGAAGAGATATCAGAGCTGCTGAGCGAGATAGCCGGGGAGAGTGAAAAGCAGGATAGGGAAGCGGCCGGGCGGCAGGAGCAGTTAATAGAAAAACTATCTGTCCTTAACCGTAACCTGGAGCTTGCCAGGGAACAGAACAGACGGCTGGATGAATGCGAAGCGGCCGGGGAAACGCTTAAAAGGCTGGAACTGGAAGTGCCGGAACGCGGCCGTGATGCCCTGAAACTGAAGCGTGCCAAACAGGCCGAACCGCTCCGGCCTCTTTTGATGAATTGCGAGTCGGATGAAAGTGAGCTTGCCCGGACAGGCGAAAAGATAAGGGGGCTGGAGCAGGAGCTTGCGGAGCTGGCCATGCCTCTGGGAGAAGCGGAAAAAGCCGTGCAGGACAGGATGTGCGAGCTGTCAAAGCGGCGTCCTGAGCTGGAACTTTCCGCAGGACGGCTGAGGGAGGCAATGCCTTCCTATGCACATCTGGATGAAAAGCTTAAGGAGGCTGTGAACGCCAGGCAGGAAGCAGACAGACTGAAGAATGAAATGGAGGCGGCGGAAAAAACTCTGAGGGAGCTGGAAATCAGGAGGAAGGAGCTGGAAGGGCAGGGCGCCCGTCTGGCGGAAGTCCCCCTTGCACTGTCAGGAATGCAGGGCAGGGAAGAGGCTGTAAAAGTCCGCCTGTCGGATTTGAGGCAGTTACAGTCGGATTTGGAACTTCAGGAGAGGCTTGAACATGATCTGGAAGATAAAAAAAGACAGGTTCTGGCGGCACAGAGAACATTTGAGAAGGCCGAGGCGGAATATGCGGAGATAAACCGCTTGTTTATCTCCATCCAGGCCGGTATCATGGCATCGGCTTTGGAAGAAGGTGCCCCCTGTCCCGTCTGCGGCTCCCTGCATCACCCGAAGAAGGCGGTGCTGGAGGCGGAAGCAGTCACCGAAAAGCAGGTGGAAGAGGCCAAGAAGAGAAGGGAGAGGGCGGAACTCACACTACGGAAAGCAGCATCGGAGAGCCAGGAATACGGAATCCGTTCAGACGGGCAGGCTAAGCTGGTCAGCGTG
The DNA here is from genome assembly GCF_000466485.1 of [Clostridium] symbiosum ATCC 14940. Lineage (GTDB taxonomy): Bacteria > Bacillota > Clostridia > Lachnospirales > Lachnospiraceae > Otoolea > Otoolea symbiosa. The sequence goes on from NZ_KE993014.1 coordinate 1,920, forward strand.
CTGACGGCAAAACTGCTGGAGGGAGATGCATCGGCTGAGGAAAGTGCTGCGCTTGAGAAGAATGCGCCGGACCGTAGAAATATCAAAGAACAGAGGCAATGGGTGAGCCTGGCAATCGGAGCATGCCTTACAATGGCAGAGGAAATATCGAAGGAGCGCGTCCGGCTGGAACGTGAGGCTGAAGAACTGGAGCGGAACAAAACGCAGCAGGATTCCCTGAGAAAAAAATGGGATGAACAGCAGGAGGGACTGCGGGAACTGAGACCGAGGGCTCAGGAGGCTGCAATCCGCAGCAGCCGGATACAGGTTGAGACGGAGCAGCTTCGAAAAAATCTTTTATGGGAAAGCAGGAGTGACGCTGAGCGGGAGCTGGAGCGCCTGGTGAACGAGAGAGTGCTGCTGGAACAAAGCGCCGGGGAGGCGAAGGACAAAGCCGACAGGATAAAAAGCAGTATAACGCAAAAGGAGGCTTACCTGTCTTCCGAGAGGGAGAGAGAAGCCGTACTGGGGCGGAAGGTGGAAGAAAACAGGAAAAAGTGGCAAGAAGCTCTGAAGAAGAATGGTTTTGCAACGGAAGAAGAGTATAGGAATTCTGTTTTGACGGATAATGAGATAGCCATGCTTTCCGAAGATATGGAAAGATTCAATCAAGAGCTGTTAAAGGCAAGGACGATATTCCAGCAGCTCAGTAAGGCGGCAAAAAAGCTTACGCGTGTGGAAGAATCTGAGCTTTTGAAGGAAAGGGATATGCTGACGGACGAAAAAGCAAAAGCAGCGGAGAGGGCAGGGCTTTTGTCGGCCCGGAGAATCCGGAATGAGGGGGCATACAGGAACCTTCAAAAGCTGATGGAGGAACGCAGGAAGCTGAAGGAGGAAAAACAGCAGATAGAAATTCTCTATACCACTGCTGACGGAAAGGTGACCGGCTCTGCCAGGATCGATTTCCAGACCTATATTCAGAGACAGTATTTCAGGCAGATGATTCATGCGGCAAATAAGAGACTCTGCATCATGACGGACAACCAGTTCCTGCTGCAATGCAGGGACATGGAGCTGCTGGGGATGAAAGGCGAGGTGGGCCTGGATTTAGATGTCTACAGCATGAGTACGGACCGAACACGTGATGTAAAAACACTCTCCGGCGGAGAATCCTTCATGGCGGCGCTGGCAATGGCCTTAGGGATGGCGGATGTAATCCAGAGTACGGCCGGGAAGGTCAATATTGATGCAATGTTTGTGGATGAGGGCTTCGGTTCCCTGGATGAGTCTTCCCGGATGAAAGCAATCAGAATCCTGAAGGAACTGGCCGGAGATCGCAGACTGGTGGGAATCATCTCTCATGTGACGGAATTGAAAGAGCAGATTGACAGAAAGCTTCTGGTCACGAAAAATGATAAGGGAAGCTTTGTGCACTGGGAGCTTGAAGACTGACGGCGGCTTTAAAACAATGCTTCACTGTCTTCGCACAACTTGCTCAAAGCAGAAAGGAAACAGATATGTCAGAAATATTTATTATATCAGACACACATTTCGGTGATAATGGAGCCATCTTAAGGTACGAGGGAAGGCCTTTTAAAAACGGCCCGGAGATGGACGGGACCCTGATTGCCAACTGGAACAGAACCGTGAAAAAGGAGGATGTTGTCTATCACCTGGGTGATGTGGCCTGGAATATGGATAAAGAAGCTTTAAAAGCCCTTATATCGGGGCTGAACGGCCGGAAGATACTGGTGATGGGAAACCATGACAGGAATTTTACCGTCAGGGAATGGATGGAGACGGGCTTTGAAGAGGTGTACTCTCTTCCCGTTGTGCTGGAGGGCTTTTTCATGCTTTCCCATGAACCGATGTATGTAAATTCCTACAGTCCTTACGGCAACATATTCGGACATGTCCACGGAAACCCGATGTACAGGGATAAGTCCAGCCACAGCTTTTGTGCCTGTGTGGAACGTATCGGATATACCCCCGTACAGTTTGAGAAAATAAAAAACGAGATGTCCAGGGAGCAGCGTTTGGAGGCTGCAGAGACTTAAAATTAGTTACCGTTCAGCCTTCGGCCAAACTGCAACTAATGATGCAGAGGCTGAACGGTTTCTAAAATTACAAAAATCGACCTGCGCATCTGGAATCCCCCGGCCTTTTGTGCTATAGTAAAAAAGATAGCGATTGAACGATAGACAGAATGAAAGGTGATGGAAGTGACAATTGTAATACCGGGAGTGATAACCGTATCATTTCTTTCCCTGTTTTACTGCTGTATGATGCCGGAAGTCGGCAGGAAAGACAGGCTGGAAGCATTTGAAAAACAGTACATAGCCCACAGGGGCTTTCACGACAATGCGTCCTTCAACCCGGAGAATACAATGCCTGCCTTTGAGAAGGCGGTGGAGAAAGAATATGGGATTGAACTCGACGTCCAGCTTACAAAAGACAAGATTCCTGTCGTAGTCCATGATTATGACTTGAAACGTGTGGCCGGGACTGCCCGCAGGATAGAGGACTGTACCTTTGAAGAACTAAAAAATTATCCGTTGTTCCGTTCCGGACAGACCATACCGGCGCTTCAGGATGTTCTGCGCATGGTGGCGGGGAGGGTTCCGCTTATTATCGAACTCAAGGTAGAGAGAAAATTCAGGGAGACCTGCGAGGCTGTTGCAAAGCTCCTGGATTATTATCACGGTACATATTGCATCGAGTCGTTCAGCCCACTTGCGCTGTGGTGGTTCAAGCATCACCGCCCAGAGGTGGTGAGAGGCCAGCTTGCCACGAACCACAGGCGGGAAGGACTGAAAACACCCTGGTATATAGAGGGGATTCTTACAAACTGCCTGTTAAACGGATTTTGCAAACCAGATTTTATAGCCTACAACTGCCGTTTTACAAAAACTTTTCCGGTGACGGTCCTGCGCAAATTTTACAGATGCAAGATGGCGGCCTGGACGATCCGGAGTCAGAAAGAGCTTGAAAAACATAAAAAATATTTTGATGTGTTTATATTTGACAGTTTTTCTCCGGAGGAGGATAAATTAAGCAGGTGAGGACGCAGCCTCAGGCCAGCGGACGGGGGGGTGGGGGGTGTATAT
>NZ_KE993015.1 GCF_000466485.1 [Clostridium] symbiosum ATCC 14940
CGTTCCGGACGCGTCCTCCGGGCCTCAGTTAAATTCAATATTTCTCTTTTCCGTGAACTGTCAGCCTGTTTTTCCCATATGATAAATCAATAGGGGATGACGGCGCTGAAAAAAGTATCCGGTTGACGGAATACTCGGGTCAAAACAGGTCAATACTAAGGACATGAAGAATTTGACGGAGAGTGAGAACATTGATTATCAGACGTGGAGATATTTATTATGCAGATTTGAGACCGGTTGTGGGTTCGGAACAGGGCGGTGTAAGACCGGTGCTGATTATACAAAATGATATAGGGAACAAGCACAGCCCCACTGTAATCTGTGCAGCAATTACATCAAAGATGAATAAAGCGAAGCTGCCCACCCATGTGGAGCTGAATACAAAGAGGTGTGATATGATCCGGGATTCGGTAATCCTGCTCGAGCAGCTTCGGACCATAGACAAACAGCGGCTGAAAGAAAGAATCTGCCATATTGACGACGAGCTGTTAAAAGACGTGGATCGTGCGCTGATGATAAGCCTTGAGCTGGATACATAGGTTATCATTGACGAACCTCATTAAAAGATGATATAGTGACAGATGTCAGGATTTATTTTCCGTAAAGGATTTTGCACGGGCCGGTTTATATGCCGCTTTTGCAAAGATCGTTAATAAATGTACGAAAGAAACGATGGAAAGCTGTATTTAGCAGACTTTACACCATCACAGTTTAAAGGAGTAAGAAAGAAATATGGACGATGGGTATTGGCCCTTAAGTATACTGATACTGGTTGGTTTTATTCTGATTGACGCGGTTTTATACGGATTTGGTTCAGCCATACAGAACCTAAACGTAAACAGCCTTGAAAAGGAGGCGGAAGAAGGAAACGAACGGGCCGGGAAACTTTTGAGGCTGATCAATAAGCCTGGCGAATTTATCAATACGGTCCAGGTAATGACGAATATAATCGGAATAGTGGCCGGTGCTTATGTGATGCGCCAGCTCGGCCAGCTTTTCCAGATGCTTGTGAAGCATTCGGAGGACGGCCACGAGATGCTGGTTTATTCGGCGAGTGTGGCGGCGGCCGGCGTCATAGTGCTGGCGGTGCTTATCAGTTTCGGCATTGTGATTCCTAAGAAATGCGGGGCCAGAAAGCCGGAGAAGTGGGGATACGGTGTTTTTTCAATCGTGCAGGTGTTTGTGATCCTGCTGAGGCCGTTTACATTTCTCATATCGGCGCTCTCGGCACTGGTGCTGAAGCCGATGGGAATTGATTTGAATTCCGATGACGATAACGTAACACAGGAAGATATTATGCTGATGGTCAATGAAGGCCATGAGCAGGGAGTTCTGGAGGCCGGAGAGGCCGAGATGATCACGAATATTTTTGAGCTGAATGACAAAGAAGCCGGAGATATCATGACACACAGGACGAATATAACGGCGCTGGATGCGTCGATGTCACTGGACGAAGCGGTTACTTATATTCTCACGGAGGCCAACAATTCGCGTTTCCCTGTATTTGAGAAGGATATCGACGATATCATCGGAATCCTGCATATGAGGGATGCTCTGGGCTTTGCAGAGAAAGAAGAGAACCGAAGGAAGAATTTAAAAGAGCTGGACGGGCTGTTACGCGACGCCCATTTTATACCTGAGACCAGACATGTGGACACGCTGTTCAAGGAAATGCAGTCCCAGAAAATACATATGGAGATTGTAGTGGACGAGTATGGTCAGACAGCCGGAATCGTCACGATGGAAGATATTCTGGAGGAGATAGTAGGCAATATCCTCGATGAATACGACGAGGATGAGGAATATATATCCAGACGTGATGACGGAAGTTTTATTTTTGACGGGCTGGCACCGCTGGACGAGGTGGGGGAAGCCCTGGATGTGGAATTTGATGATGAGGATTACGAGAATTACGATACCCTCAACGGATTTCTGATTTCCAAGCTGGACCGCATTCCCAAGGAAGGGGAGCAGCTTGAGGTGGAATATAAAAATTACCTCTTCAAAGTGCTTTCTGTTGAGAATAAGATGATTCATGCCGTGACGGCGGTTCCTGTTTTGGAGAAAAAAGATGAAACGGAAGCGAAAAATTAAGTATATGAACGCCTGAGCGTGGCCCGGGCGTTCTTTTGATGGCCCGGCGGTAAAAAACATCTGTGCTTTTTGTCGCAGCGGGGCGGACTGATTTGGAAGAAGGGGATTATGAGAGCGATACTGCAAGATACGAAGATTATGATGACGGACAGGATATTCCTTTCCAAGGCTGTAAGAATAGCGCTGCCTGTGGCGATGCAGGGCATGCTGAATACAATTGTCAACATGGTGGATACCATGATGATTGGCTCGCTGGGGGCCACCTCCATCGCTGCGGTGGGATTGGCCAACAAGGTGTTTTTTGTAATGACGCTGCTGGTGTTTGGCATCGTCAGCGGTTCCGGGATTCTGGCAGCCCAGTTCTGGGGTAATAATGATGTGAAAAATATCAGGAAAGTCCTGGGGCTGGCGCTGCTTCTGGCAATCGGCGCCGCGCTTGCTTTCTTTATTCCGGCAGTCGCATGCCCGAAACATGTGATGAGAATCTTTACGACTGGAGGGGATACCATACGGATCGGGGCATCCTATTTGTCCCTGGTTGCTCTTTCCTATCCTTTTATTGCCGTCAGCAACACTTACGTTGCGATGCAGAGGGCGGTAGGAAAAGTAAAAGCTCCCGTTGTAATAAGCAGCTGCACGATTTTAATTAATATTTTTTTCAATTATATGTTTATTTTCGGCAAATTCGGGGCGCCGGCCATGGGCGTGGTAGGCGCGGCACTGGCAACGCTGATAGCCCGTATTGTGGAAATGACGGCCCTCCTTCTTGTCGTATATCTGAAGAAATCTCCGATTGCATGCCGGCCCAGAGAGCTGTTCGGCTATTCGGCCTCATTTGTAAAGAAATTCTTCGCAACGGCCTCCCCGGTTATCGCAAACGAATTTATCTGGGGGCTGGGCGTTACGATGTATTCTCTGGCGTATGGGCGCATGGGGGATAACGCGGTTGCCGCTATTACGGTAGCTACGACGATCCAGGATATTATGTCTGTCCTGTTCCAGGGGCTGAGCGCAGCGACGGCGGTTATCCTCGGAAATGAGCTGGGCGCCGGCCATCTGAAAAAGGCGGAGCGGTATGCGAAAAACTTCCTGATACTCCAGTTTATTGTTACGGTTATCATGGCCTTTATCTGTGCGGGAGTCCGGTGGCAGATTATCGATCTTTACCGTCTGGGCGGAGAGGTGGCCCGGGATGTCAGTCTCTGTCTGATTGTCTTCTCGCTGTTTATGCCGTTTAAAATGTTTAACTATGTCAATATAGTGGGGGTACTGCGAAGCGGCGGTGATACGAAAGTCTGTCTGTTCCTGGACTGCAGCGGCGTCTGGCTGATTGGAATTCCGATGGCCTTTATCGGCGGCCTGGTGCTGAAACAGCCGATTTACATAGTTTATGCGATGGTTACTCTGGAAGAGGTTTATAAAACAATTTTAAGTTATATCCGTTACAGGCAGAAAAAGTGGCTGAAAAACCTGACGCTTGAGATTCAGGGGTAGGCTTACGGGGATTCAGAGTTGATTTTTCAGGGAGATGGAAGCAAATTTCAGAGGGGGAAATTATGAACGAGGAAGAGAAGATTTTTGCAGGAAAAATGTTTGATCCGAGAAAGACGGAACTGAAGGATATCAAGCATAAGGCTCATGAGGCATGTCGCCGTTACAATGCCATGGATGAATACGATCCGGAACGAATTGCGGTTCTGCGCGGGATTATCGGCAAAATGGGAAGAACATGTTATTTCCAGGGGCCTGTACAGTTTAACTATGGGAGCCATACGTATATCGGAGAGAATTTCTTTGCCAATTTCAACCTTATGGTGATAGATGACGCGAGAATTTTTATAGGAGATAATGTCTGTTTCGGGCCGAATGTATCGCTGATGGCCACAAATCATCCCCTGATTGCTAAAGAGAGAGTTGGACTGGATAGGAACGGCAGCACAACGATGGCTGAATTTGCAGAAGAAATCCATATCGGCGATAACGTCTGGCTGGCCTGCAATGTAGTAGTGCTTGGCGGCGTAAGAATCGGCGACGGAGCCGTGATTGGGGCCGGCAGCGTCGTGACAAAGGATATTCCGGCCCATTATCTGGCTTACGGCAATCCCTGCCGCCCGATCCGCCTCATTACGGACGCGGACAGCAGGAGTGACCTGATTCTGGAGGAGGATCGGGAACATTTTAACTTTAACAGGTAGCAGAACGCGGACCCGGTACTTACCGGATTACGGTTACATGGTATTCGCGCATCCAGAAATCCACCTGAATCAGGTAGGCCATAAGCTGGGGCGCTGCCATAAGCTGGCCATACCATGGCTTACCGTAATCCGACGGGCTTTCCAGAAAGCGTTCTGCTTTCTTTTTGTCCACAAAGCCAAGCACAGGGGAGGAAGAGTCGTTTAGGATATCACGGACACGTCCGGCCAGCAGCGCTTCGTATTTTCTGTCATAAGTCTTTGGATAGGGTGATTTCCTCCTAAACAGTATCTCGTCGGGAAGCAGCCCGCGGCCGGCTTCCCGCAGAAGCGCTTTTACAATATTGCCCCGGGCCTTCATATCCCAGGGGACATTAAAGAGATATTCTATAATACGGTGATCGGCAAAAGGAACCCGGGCCTCCAGCCCGCTGTACATACTGGTCCGATCCATTCTGTTTAACAGCGTCTGCATGAACCATCTCAGGTTCAGATAGGAGATTTCCCGCCGTCTGGCCTCCTCCGCGCCTTCTCCGGCCAGCTTCGGAACCTCTGCCACGGAAGCTTCATATGCGTGTTTTACGTAATCCTCCATTTTTAGAAAATCGAGAAAATCATCGGAAAGCAGAACCTTGCGGGCCTCCAGATCCATCGTCCAGGGGAAGGTGTCTGCTAAGAAGCATTCCTTTTTATGAAACCAGGGATAACCGCCGAAGATTTCATCCGCGCATTCCCCTGTCAGGGCAACCTTGTGCTTTCTGGCGACAAGGGAACAAAAATAGAGCAGGGAAGAATCGACGTCGGCCATGGCCGGCAGATCATGGGCCCTGACTGAATCGAAGAGAAGATCGGCCTGGTCTTTGGTGGAACATTCGAGGTACGTATGCTCGGAGCCAAGGAAATCTACCATCTTGTCTACAAAGGGACGATCCTGGGAGGGCTGGAAGGAGCTGGCCTTGAAATTTTCCGCATTTCCCGCGAAGTCAAAGGAATAAGTGTGAAGCTTCTGGTTCCGGTTTTCCAGTTCTCTGGCGCAGATCGCAGAGACAAGAGAGGAATCAACGCCTCCCGACAAAAAGGTGCAGATGGGAACATCGGAAACCATCTGTCTTTTTACGGCGTCCCGGAGAAGGAAACCTGTTTTTTCCACCGTATCTTCAAAAGAATCGGTATGCGGCAGGCTTTTCAGCTTCCAGTAGGCTTTAAGACGGTTTCCTGAGGGAGTGCAGCAGAGAAAATGGCCGGGCAGCACTTCTTTGATATTTCGAAAGACGCCGCAGCCGCTGGTTCTGGCCGGGCCGATGCTGAATATTTCATTCAGTCCGTCCCTGTCAATTTCGGGGCGGATACCCGGGCAGGCCAGGAGCGCCTTCAGTTCCGAAGCAAAGTGAACGGTTCCCGTCTCCTCGCAGGCCGTATAGAAAAGCGGCTTGATACCGGAGCGGTCCCGGTAAAGAAGGAGCTGGTTTTTTGCCGTATCCATGATTGCGAGTGCAAAGATTCCATTGACCCTGCTGATAAAATCGGTACCCCAGGCCAGATAGGCGTTTAATAGGACTTCCGTATCGCTGTCCGTGTCAAAGGCCGCTCCTTCCGTTTTCAATTCATCTCTGAGCTCCTTTGTATTATAAAGCTCTCCGTTATATACGATACCGAAGGTCCGGGATCCGGACCGATGGAGCATGGGCTGATGGCCGGTGAGCAGATCGACGATAGCCAGGCGTACCTGGGCCAGACCGAAATGTTCATTTAAAAACGTACCCTCGTCATCCGGCCCCCGCCTTTTTTGTGCCTGGTTCATGGCATCCAGAATATTCAGATTATACACCTTCTCCTTCGTAAAATCCATTTCCGGGTTGAAAAAGCCGGCTATTCCGCACATAATAATTCCTCCTTAAATCTAGACTGTGTGTACAGGTTACTTACAGGTAAAGCTACAGTCAGCCTTCGGTCAAACTACTCCGCGCCGCATAAATCGGGATTTTCACAAAAACTGTGAAAACACCTTGCGGAATACATCATGGCTGAACTGTTACGTATTAAACGTATTAAACCAGCATCAGGCAGGCTGCTATAAAAGCTGCCGTTAAGCCAATCAGAACAGGGGGCAGGTTTTTCCGCGCCAGCTCAATCGGGCTTACATTGCAGATGGCTGCCACTGGAATCAGTCCCCAGGGAACGATGGTGCCTCCGCCTACAAAGATGGCGCCAATCTGTCCGAGAGCGGCCAGGACGGGAACAGAGGCGAAAGTAGCGGTTCCGAAGGTATGGGCGAGAGCGCCGGTGAGCGGAAGACCTGAAAAGCCGGAGCCGTCAAGACCGGTCAGACACCCGATAATCAATTGGAAAAAAGCGGCAATATACGGATTCAGAGGAGTATGGGCGGCAAGCCAGACAGCCCAGTCATTCAAAATCCCGTCGCCAAAACCTTCCCCGAGAATCGAGGTGATGCCTCCTCCTCCGAGAAAGAAGAAAGCCCCGATAACGATCACGGGGGCAAAAATACGGATAGCAAACAGAAAGCCGTCGGTCAGATAACGCGTGACCTTCTCAGGCGACTGTTTTCCAAAACCGAGTACGGCGCCGAAACACATAAGCAGGACGGCTGTACCGGATACAACGCTGGTAGCGTCTCCGCCGTTTAAGTCGAGGGCCAGCATGCATACAATATCCGCCAGGAAGGCGAGGGGAACGGCGGCTGCCAGCGCCAGAGCTGCCCTGGAATTGCCCTGGCTCCCGGAGTCCTGTTTATTTACGACATTTCCGCTTGAGGAAAGCTTTGCCGTACCCATGGATTTCCTGTTCAGAAGAAAGGCGGACAGGACGGTGACGCCGCCCATAACCCAGAAAACCGGCCATGCCTGGGAAAGGATGTCGGCCGCAGAAATTCCCGCTGCTGCCGCCGATATGGCCGGAGCGCCCTGTATCACCACATCATAGCTTAGGGCAAAACCATGGCCAAACAAGTTCATGGCCATGGCAGCGGCCAGAGGTGAGAGTCCGGCCCGGACGGCAAACGGAATCATAATCGCGCCGACGAGGGCAACTGACGGGGAGGGCCATAAGAAGAGAGAAAACAGAAACATCGTAACACCCAGAAGCCACCAGGTGCGCGCCGGTGTTTTCATTACCTTTGACATCGGCTCCATCAGAAGACGATCGCTTCCCAGATCCGCCATACATTTAGAAAGGGCGGTGACCAGTGCGATAGTGGCGATGATCTCCATAAATTCCCTGGCTGCATATAAAATGGCATTAAATACCGTTTGAATACCGCCGATAAAAGAGTGGAGCCCGAGAGCGCCCAGCAGAAAAAGAAACAGGGTGCATACGAGAGGAGTATCCCGCCTCAGGACCATTACGGCGAGAACAGAAACCACTCCCACGAGATAGAGAATATGGAGCGGCGTGATAATCATAGCTGATTCAGGCATAATTTAAGTCTCCTGATTAAAAGAATATACTACTATTGTATGTGGGGAGGTAAGCGAGGGTTAAGCATAATTGCAGACTTATTGGCTGTGGATGGAGGACGCGTCGGGAACGGACCATGTCCGGTGTGGTGAGGGGGCTGGCTGAGTCTTTCGTTCCGGTCTGCGGATGCCTTTGGAATCCATCGCTGATTAGTAAGGTCCTATCGGACTTAGCAGCGCGATGAACCGGGGCATTGAATGAAATAATAACCGGAAAATACTTGCGCTCCCATCCCATTAGTGCTAGAATAGTAAAGATTGTGAGCATAATTACCATGTAATATTTAACCCGGGAGCACACGGTGTGATCCGGAAATCATATTTTATTATAGAAAGAGGAGTGTTATTTTTATGTCAGGACATTCAAAGTTCGCCAATATTAAGCACAAAAAGGAAAAGAATGATTCAGCGAAGGGCAAGATTTTTACTGTAATTGGACGTGAGATTGCCGTTGCCGTAAAAGAGGGCGGAGCGGATCCGGCCAACAACAGCCGTCTTCGCGACGTAATCGCGAAAGCGAAAGCGAACAACATGCCGAACGACACGATTGAGCGCGGTATCAAAAAAGCGGCGGGAGATGCCAACTCTGTAAACTATGAAAACCTTACATACGAAGGATACGGCCCTAACGGCGTCGCTATCATCGTAGATGCGCTGACCGATAATAAAAACCGTACGGCTGCCAATGTGAGAAGCGCCTTTACCAAGGGCGGCGGAAACGTCGGAACGCCGGGAAGCGTCTCCTTCATGTTTGATAAGAAGGGTCAGATTATTATCGACAAAGAAGAGTGCGAGATGGATGCGGACGAACTGATGATGCTGTCTCTCGATGCAGGCGCAGAAGATTTCGCAGAAGAGGAAGACAGCTATGAAGTAATCACAGCCCCGGAGGATTTTTCAGCGGTCCGTGAAGCGCTTGAAAAAGAAGGAATACCAATGATGGAAGCCGATGTTACGATGATTCCCCAGACCTGGGTAGAGTTAACGGACGATGACGCCATCAAAAAGATGAACCGGATTCTGGATCTCCTGGATGACGATGACGATGTCCAGGCAACTTACCACAACTGGGACGAATAAAGAATAGAAAAATGATGCTGCAGGGAGAACCGGCGGCATCATTTTTTGATCCAGCGGCCGCAGGCCGGTGGACGGGGCCGATGCATTCCACCGAGTGAACACGTGATCCGCAGACTATATCTTCTTTGCAGTCCCAACTCACAGCAATTCACCCCGGGACAAAAGACTCATCCAATCACCCTCACCGCCCCGTCCGCTGGACATCCCGGCGGCGTCCAACCTTCTTTGTACAGGTAAATCTTGACTGTATTGTTAAAATAATGCTATAATATTTTACAGATGATTATATTACCTGATAACAGGGGAATCTTAGTTCTATTTTATCAAATCTATTGAATTATTGAATCTATTGCTCATGGGAGTCCTTTCCATGGGAATTCCGTAAGGAAAAACGAAAAGAAGAATGCATCTTAGGAGAAAGACGGGTTCAGCCTTTTTTGAGATGATGCTGATTCTATAAAAATATCATAAAGGAGGGTTGCTTATGCAGGATTTGAGCAACATTACGACACTGGATCTGGTAATAGTGGCGCTGTATCTGCTGGGAATGCTTGGGATTGGAGTTTATTTCGTCAGGCGGATTCAGAATGCAGGTGACTATTATGTGGCAGGCCGGAGCCTTGGCCCTCTGGTTTTGGCGGGAACGGTATGTGCAACGATTATCGGCGGAAGCGCGATGATGGGAAGAGCGGGACTAGGATATGATTATGGCTCCCTTGCGGTGGTTACGGCTCTGCCTTATCTGATCGGAATGTTTGTGTTTTCCGGAATCAGCGGCCGAATTCAGGAGGTAGGCGTAAAGTATAATATTACGTCGATACCGGAGTTGTTTGAAAAACGTTTCAGTAAAACGGCAAAATGCCTGATCGCGCTGCTGATCGGCTATACGATGATGGGAACTGTGGCATCCCAGATCACTGCCGTTGCGGTAATTGTGAAAATGATTGGCGGTAAAATTGGGATTACCTACGAGATGGGAGCATGTCTGGCAACATTTATATTTATTTTTTATACGGCGGCCTCCGGTCTGTTCGGCGTAGTGTATACGGATGTAGTGCAGTTTTTCATGCTGATTATTTTTGTCTATATCCTGCTTCCGCTTTCGGGGATCCGATATCTCGGCGGCTTTGGGAATTTTTGGAGTAATGTTCCGAAGGAGATGCTGATTCCTAACATCGACGGCAAGGTGGTCGGGGATATTGTAACATACCTGGTATTTACGATGGCGGGGGCCGAGATGTGGCAGCGGGCATTTGCGGCCAAGAGCCGGAAAGCAGCCAAAGAGGGGATGTTCTGGGGAACCTCCATCTATGGATGCACCATTTTTATTATCCTGATGCTGGGGCTGATGGGAAGACAGATCCTGCCGAATGTGAAAGAGCTTTACGGAACTGCGGAGGCCGTCATTCCGGGGCTGGTAATCCATATTCTTCCGGTCGGTATCACGGGACTTTGTCTGGCGGGCCTTCTTTCGGTTATGATGAGCTCGGCGGACAGTTATCTGCTTATCTCCACACAGACTTTTGTACAGGACCTGGGAAAGACGCTGAATCCTAAAATGTCCGATAAAAGGGAAGTATTCATATCCCGTATCCTGTCGGCGGTGCTTGCAATAGGAGCATTGATTATCGCCCTTTACATAAAGAATGCGTATAATGCCCTGATGTTTGCATGGACCTTCTACGCCGCATCGGTAGGCCTACCGGCTTTGGCGGCGCTCTATTGGCGAAAAGCCACCAATGCGGGAATTATAGCAAGTATTGTTTCCGGCTTTGTTGTGAGTATCGGCTGGGATTTGATAGGAAAACCATGGGGACTGGGCTCTGCGGTTCCAGGTTCCCTGGTCTGCGCTGTCGTTCTTGTGACGGTAAGTCTTGCAACGTATAAAACACATCCCTCAGAGATGGTATAATGTCCGCATTGCGTGCGCGGACCTTGTCGCGGCCACTAAGAGCTTCCGTGTACGGGAAATACGATATGCTTTCAATGCGCCTTTTTTAAATTGTGGAAGATTTGATATCTGCCCGCCTGAAACACGTAGTGGTTGCGACAAGGCCCTCCCCATTTAAGGACAATCAGCGCCCGGAACGGACCGGGTCCGGTGTGCGAAAACATCCGCCTGAGTCTTCCGTCCCCGGCGAAAACCTGACCGGGGGAAGTAGGCGGAATCAATTGCGGAGGGGACCTGGGAGTCCGCCGGTGCTTAGCGAGGTCCTCACGAGCTTAGCATTCCGATGCGCACTCCAAAGAGTGCAAACGGTCTCTGCAGCAATTCATTCCGGCCGGATTCCCCCTCCGCAATAACCTCCCACAGGGACGGAAGACTCAGCCAGCCCTCCCTCGCCACACCGGACATGGTCCGTTACGGACGCGTCCTCCGGACCTCAGTTAAATTGTATTCGCGAGGTGTTTTCGTGCACATTCCGATCATGCTTAAAGAGCTGGAAAAGTGACCCGCCCGCTCTGTATTTTTGGTGTGGGATTTGATATAATCAGCTGGGAATCATTCATTTCAAGAATAAGGGGGTGCGCATGAAGAACTTCTTGGGAATATTTATCACTTGTTTTTTGGGGCTTTACATCCTTGCTTTTTTCTTCTTATCTAATTTTTGGACCTTGCTGGCTGCCGCCGCTTTTTTGCTGACCTGGCTCATTACTGCCTGTCTGAAGATGTCCGATAAGGTCGATGAGCTGGAAAAACGGATCCAAAAGATGGAAGAAGCCGGTTCCGACGGCTGATATGGGATATGTGTAAAAGAAGAAGACCCCGCCGGCTGGATGACGGCGGGGTGTTTGACATGGCCCCGGCTTTATTCGGAGCGCCTAATTATTATAATGATAACTGTCCAGCAGCTGGTTTTTCATATGCCACAGTTCATTCGACAAATCTACATGAATTTCATGAGGGTTGACGAGACGTCTTGATTCGTCCCAGAGTGTTTCCTGTTCTTGTCTGCAGTATTCCCGCAGTTCCATTACTTTTGGAGACTGGTAAACACATTCCCCGTTTCTAAATACCGGAACAAGCAGTTCACGGATCGTGTAGGAGCCAGGAGCCAGGTGTGTCTTTTTCCAGGTTTCCACCGGATCAAAGAGAAGAAGGGAATTATTCTCATCATAAACCTCATCCACGAGACAAATCAAATCAGCAATGATTTTTCCGCTTTCTTTGTCGTAGATCCTGCGGATCGTCTTGTTGCCCGGGTTCGTGACCTTCTCCGTATTTTCGGAAAGCTTTATCTTTGGAATGAATTTTCCTGTTTTTTTATCCATGATAGCGGCGAGCTTGTATACGCCGCCGAAGGATGGACAGTCCTTGGAGGTAATCAGGTTGGTTCCCACACCCCAGGAATTGATGGTGGCTCCCTGGATTTTTAAGCTGTCGATCAGGTATTCATCCAGGTCGTTTGAAGCTGAGATGGTGGCGTCCGGGAAACCGGCTTCATCCAGCATCTTTTTCGCTTTTTTAGACAGATAGGCAAGGTCGCCGCTGTCCAGGCGGATTCCGTAGAAGGTAAGAGGGATCCCGGCTTCCTTCATTTCCCTGAATACTTTGATGGCATTGGGAACTCCGGAATTTAATGTATCGTAGGTGTCAACAAGGAGAATACAGGCGGACGGGTACAGCTTGGCATAGGTACGGAAGGCCGTCAGCTCATCCGGAAAACTCATAATCCAGCTATGGGCATGGGTGCCTTTGACCGGAACGTCGAAAAGCTTTCCAGCCAGGACATTGGAAGTACCGATGCAGCCTGCAATCATGGCAGCCCTTGCGCCGTAGGTTCCCGCGTCCGGCCCCTGGGCGCGGCGAAGTCCGAATTCCATGATTCCGTCTCCGCGTGCCGCATAGACGATGCGTGATGTCTTGGTTGCGATCAGGCTCTGATGGTTGATGATATTTAATATGGCAGTCTCCACCAGCTGTGCTTCCATGATAGGCGCAATTACCTTGATGATCGGTTCGCGCGGAAACATGACGGTGCCTTCCGGAATTGCATAGATATCGCCGGAGAATTTGAAGTGGAGAAGATAGTCGAGGAAGTCTTCGTCGAAAAGTCCCACGCTCCTTAAATAGTCCACATCTTCCGGCTCAAAATGAAGATTCTTTACGTATTCAATTACCTGCTCCAGCCCGGCGCAGATGGAAAATGCATTGCCATCCGGGTTGCTTCTGTAAAAAGCGTCAAAAATGACAGTTTCATTGGCGTCTTTTTCCTTGAAATACCCCTGCATCATCGTCAGTTCATACAGGTCTGTCAGTAGTGTCAGGTTCCTTTGGTACATGATTTTCTCCTTAGTTTTATCTTCTTGGATGGTGGCGGGTACGATTGGAAAATCTCGTTCAGTCTTCGGGTATGACCCGAAGGATTTCAAAATACCTCACCAAGTGCTCATAGTATACCACAAATTTGGAAAAAAATAAAAGGGTGATAAAAAAATATCAGATAATTTTGCAGATCAGGACAAAAACAGATGGAAGGTGGCTGTGTAACCCCGGATTTTCGTGTGAAAAGGCTGTGGCAGCATAAATGGGACTGTTCCGGTCTTGACAACTGCATGGAAAGTGTTTACAATTAAAAGGCTAAGGATTGCAAAAATAATTAATGGAAATAATATGGAAAAACTTTGATGGAGACAGTAGTTCCGACAGGAAAGCCAAAGCGAGACCGGGGCGGTGGAAGCCGGTTGTGAGTAGGGCGGATATGAAAATCACTCCGGAGTTTCAGACTGAACCCGGCGGCAGAGGAGCGTAATTTCAGGCGGCCGGTATGAGTAAGTCTTGACGGGATCCCCCGTTACAGGGAGCGCATATGGAAGTATGCAGTAATAGGTGGTATAGCAAGTAGGCCCTTGTCCTGTTACGGGATAGGGGCCTGTTTTTTTGATGGCGGTGAGCTGTGCGCGAGCTTGCAGTTATCGTTTTATATCGTTATAAGCAGAGATTAGGAGGAAGCAATTATGTACGACAAAGTCTCTACAAACCTTAATTTTGTAGAAAGAGAGAAAAACATCGAGAAGTTCTGGGAAGACCACCAGATCTTTGAAAAAAGCATCGACAGCCGTAAAGAGGGCGAAACCTACACATTCTATGACGGCCCCCCCACGGCCAACGGAAAACCCCATATCGGCCATGTGCTGACGCGTGTCATTAAAGATATGATTCCGAGATACCGGACAATGAAGGGCTATATGGTACCGAGAAAGGCCGGCTGGGATACGCACGGACTTCCGGTGGAGCTGGAGGTAGAGAAGAGCCTGGGACTGGACGGCAAGGAGCAGATCGAGGGGTACGGCCTTGAACCGTTTATTGAGCATTGTAAAGAAAGCGTATGGAAATACAAGGGAATGTGGGAGGACTTTTCCTCCACCGTCGGCTTCTGGGCTGATATGGAAGATCCTTACGTAACATACCACAATGAGTATATCGAGTCCGAGTGGTGGGCTCTGAAAAAGATCTGGGACAGGGGCCTTTTATATAAAGGCTTCAAGATTGTGCCGTACTGCCCGCGCTGCGGAACTCCGCTTTCCAGCCATGAAGTGGCGCAGGGCTACAAGGATGTCAAAGAGCGTTCAGCAATCGCCAGATTTAAGGTAACGGATGAAGACGCCTACATTTTGGCATGGACGACGACTCCATGGACTCTGCCCTCCAACGTGGCGCTCTGCGTAAACCCGGTGGAATCCTATGTTAAAGTGCGGATGAAGGAAGACGGCACTGTATATTATCTGGCCGAAGCGCTCTGCGATACGGTACTGGGAGAAGGAACCTATGAGGTAAAGGAAAAGTATACGGGAAAAGAGCTGGAGTACAAGGAATACGAGCCGTTATTCGACTTTGCCGTAGAGACCTGTAAGAAACAGAACAAAAAAGCTTTTTATGTGACATGCGACACCTACGTTACACTGACGGACGGTACGGGCGTAGTTCACATCGCGCCGGCCTTTGGTGAGGATGACTCCAAGGTGGGAAGAAACTATAACCTTCCTTTCGTACAGCTTGTAGATGCAAAAGGTGAGATGACAGAAGAGACTCTGTGGCCGGGAACCTTCTGTAAGAAGGCGGATCCGCTGGTGCTCGGGGACCTGAAAGATAGAGGACTGCTTTTCTCGGCACCTGTATTTGAGCATAGCTATCCTCACTGCTGGAGATGTGATACACCGCTGATTTACTATGCCAGAGAATCCTGGTTCATCCAGATGACGGCGGTGAAGGAGGATCTGATCCGAAATAATAATACAATCAACTGGATTCCTGAGAGCATCGGTAAAGGACGTTTCGGCGACTGGCTGGAGAATGTCCAGGATTGGGGCATCAGCCGTAACCGTTACTGGGGAACTCCGCTCAATATCTGGGAGTGTGAGTGCGGCTGCCAGCATTCCATCGGCAGCATCGAAGAGTTAAAGAGCATGTCGGACAACTGCCCGGATGATATCGAGCTTCACCGCCCGTATATTGATTCGGTGACAATCACCTGTCCGGAGTGCGGCAAAGAAATGCACCGTGTCCCGGAGGTAATCGACTGCTGGTTCGATTCCGGCGCCATGCCGTTTGCACAGCACCATTACCCATTTGAGAATAAGGATTTGTTTGAGCAGCAGTTCCCGGCTGATTTTATCTCCGAGGCGGTGGATCAGACGAGAGGCTGGTTCTACTCCCTGCTTGCAATCTCAACACTGATTTTCAATAAGGCTCCGTATAAGAATGTTATCGTTATGGGCCATGTCCAGGATGAAAATGGGCAGAAGATGAGCAAGTCCAAGGGCAATGCGGTCGATCCCTTCGACGCACTGGAGACCTACGGCGCAGATGCCATCAGATGGTATTTCTATGTAAACAGCGCGCCATGGCTGCCCAACCGATTCCACGGCAAGGCCGTAATGGAAGGACAGAGAAAGTTCATGGGTACCCTCTGGAATACCTATGCATTTTTCGTGTTATATGCAAATATAGATAATTTTGATGCAACAGAATATAAACTGGAGTACGATAAACTGCCGGTTATGGATAAGTGGCTGCTCTCCAAGCTGAACACGCTTGTAAAAGAAGTGGACGACGATCTGGCAAATTACAGGATTCCGGAAGCTGCAAGAGCGCTCCAGGATTTTGTGGACGATATGAGCAACTGGTATGTAAGAAGAAGCCGCGAGCGTTTCTGGGCAAAAGGGATGGAGCAGGATAAGATTAATGCATATATGACGCTCTATACCGCACTTGTGACCGTATGCAAGGCGGCCGCTCCGATGGTTCCGTTTATGACGGAGGATATCTACCAGAACCTCGTCAGGAAGATCGACAAAGATGCCCCTGAGAGCATCCATCTGTGCGATTTCCCTGCGGCGGATGAGAACTGCATTGATAAAGAACTGGAATCGAGGATGGATGAGGTGCTTAAGATTGTCGTATTCGGCCGTGCGGCCAGAAATACGGCCAATATCAAGAACCGTCAGCCGATCGGCAAGATGTTCGTAAAGGCGGAAAAAGCTCTTCCGGAATTCTACCAGGAGATTATCGAAGATGAGCTGAATGTAAAAGAGGTGATATTTACCAGCGATGTGCGCGATTTCACATCCTACAGTTTCAAACCTCAGCTTAAGACAGTGGGACCAAAATACGGAAAACAGCTGGGCAGTATTAAAAAGGCCCTGGCTGAAATCGACGGAAATAAAGCGATGGATACGCTGAATGAGAGCGGAAGCCTGACATTTGACTTTGACGGAGCAAATGTGGTTCTGACAAAAGAGGATCTTCTGATCGATACGGCTCAGGTGGAAGGCTACATTTCCGAGGGAGACAACTCCATTACCGTTGTCCTTGATACGAATCTGACACCGGAACTGGTGGAGGAAGGATTTGTGCGCGAAATTATCAGCAAAATTCAGACAATGCGTAAAGAAGCCGGTTTTGAAGTAATGAACCACATTAATGTTTTCCAGGATGAGAATGAGGTCATTGCCGGCATCCTCAAAAAATACACGGACGAAATCAAGGGCGAGGTTCTGGCAGACAACATCATGCTCGGACAGACCGGAGGATATGCAAAAGAATGGAATATCAACGGTGAAAAGGTTATGCTGGGAGTCGAAAAAACCACCGACTGATTAGGAGGATAACAGATGCAGACTTTTGATAAGGAAGCGATAAAGAAGAGTATTATTGACAATGTGAAGAACCAGTTCAGAAAGACGATTGATGAAGCGACGCCGCAGCAGGTATATCAGGCGGTTGCCTATGCGGTAAAGGATGTAATTATCGATAACTGGATTGCGACGCAGAAAACATTCGATGATTTAAAGGTAAAAAAGGTTTACTATCTGTCCATGGAATTCTTAATGGGCCGTGCCCTGGGGAATAACATCATTAACCTGGGCGAGCAGAAGGAGATAAGGGAAGCCCTGGAAGAGCTGGGCTTTGATTTAAACGCCATCGAGGACCAGGAGCCGGATCCGGCTCTCGGCAACGGCGGTCTTGGCCGTCTGGCAGCCTGCTTTCTGGATTCCCTTGCTACGCTTGGATACCCGGCCTATGGCTGCGGTATCCGCTACCACTACGGCATGTTCAAGCAGAAAATTGAAAACGGTTATCAGATCGAAGTGCCGGATGAATGGCTGAAGAACGGATATCCATTCGAAATACGCCGTGCGGAATATGCAACGGAGGTAAAATTCGGAGGTTATGTGAAGACGGTCTGGAACGGGCAGCGCAATGTGTTTGTCCAGGAAGGCTATCAGTCCGTTCTGGCAGTGCCTTATGATATGCCGATTGTAGGCTATGGAAATAACGTGGTCAACACACTCCGTATCTGGGATGCGCAGCCGATTAACACGTTCAGCCTGACCGCCTTTGACAAGGGAGATTACCAGAAGGCAGTGGAACAGGAAAACCTGGCGAAGAACCTTGTTGAAGTTCTCTACCCAAATGATAATCACTACGCCGGCAAAGAACTGCGCCTGAAGCAGCAGTACTTCTTCAACTCCGCCAGCCTGCAGGTGGCGATTAAAAAATTCAAAGAGCAGAATGAAGATATCCATATGCTGCCGGAGAAGGTAGTGTTCCAGATGAACGATACCCATCCGACCGTATCGGTTGCGGAGCTTATGAGAATCCTCCTGGATGAAGAACATCTGGAGTGGGAGGACGCCTGGGATATCACAACGAGATGCTGCGCCTACACAAACCATACCATCATGGCAGAGGCTCTGGAAAAATGGCCGATCGAGCTGTTCTCCAGGCTGCTTCCGCGTATCTACCAGATTGTGGAGGAGATCAACCGCCGCTTCCTGCTGGAAGTTGGGCAGAAGTATCCGAACAACTATGAAAAAGTAAAGAAAATGGCGATTATCTTCGATGGCCAGGTTAAGATGGCACATCTGGCCATTGTGGCCGGATTTTCCGTAAACGGAGTAGCCAGGCTCCATACGGAAATCCTGAAGAAACAGGAACTGCGCGATTTCTATGAGATGATGCCGGAAAAATTCAACAATAAGACAAACGGAATTACCCAGAGGCGTTTCCTGCTTCACGGCAACCCGCTTCTGGCTCAGTGGGTGACCGATAAGATAGGGAATGAGTGGATCACGGATCTGCCCCATATCAGCAAGCTGGCAATCTATGCGGAGGATGAGAAGTGCCGCCAGGAATTTATGAATATTAAATATCAGAATAAACTCCGCCTGGCAAAATATATCAAAGAGCACAATGGCATCGATGTAGATCCCCGCTCGATTTTTGATGTGCAGGTAAAACGGCTCCACGAATATAAACGCCAGCTTTTGAATATTCTTCACGTTATGTATCTTTACAACCAGCTGAAGGATAATCCGGGCATCGATATGGTTCCGAGAACCTTTATTTTCGGGGCAAAGGCGGCCGCCGGATATCAGATTGCCAAGAAGACAATCAAGTTAATCAACTCTGTGGCCGATGTAATTAACAACGATAAATCGATTAACGGTAAGATAAAAGTTGTCTTTATTGAAGATTACAAGGTATCCAATGCCGAGATCATTTTTGCTGCAGCTGATGTCAGCGAGCAGATTTCCACAGCCAGCAAGGAGGCGTCCGGAACGGGCAACATGAAATTTATGCTCAACGGAGCGCTTACACTGGGAACCATGGACGGAGCCAATGTGGAGATTGTCGAGGAGGTAGGAGAGGACAACGCCTTTATTTTCGGCCTTACCTCGGACGAAGTAATTAACTTTGAGAATAACGGAGGCTATAATCCGGTAGAGATCTTTAATACGGATCAGGAAATCCGCCGTGTGCTGATGCAGCTAATCAACGGCTACTACGCACCGCAGGATCCGGAGCTGTTCCGCGACATTTATAATTCTCTGTTGAATACGAAAAACAGTGCGAAAGCCGATACCTACTTTATCCTGAAAGATTTCCATTCTTATGCGGATGCGCAGCAGAGAGTGGAAGCGGCATACCGTGATGAGACAAAATGGGCAAAAGCGGCGATGATGAATGTGGCTTGTTCCGGCAAGTTCTCCTCGGACAGAACCATTGAAGAATATGTAAGGGACATTTGGCACCTTAAAAAGGTAAAGGTGGAATTAGACTAAATGAGAACCGGTTTTCTTTCTAAGAACCATTTTAAGAACAGGAATAATCGAATTTCCCTGCCGGTCATCCTGGCGGCGTGCCTGTTTCTGGCATCTGTGTTCTGCTATATTACATTTTCAGCCAGCAGCAGAGCCCAGGCGGAGCGGATAGTAAAAAAATTATTTACATCCGAAAGCTACAGGGAACTGGAGGAGGCCGCAAACATTGGCCTGCCACAGATGTATGACACCCATTTTCCGGGAGATTTTACCCCGGAGGGCAGGGACAGCCTGCTTCCCGTGGGAATACCCTACACTCTGTTCCTGGAGCAGTTTCCCTCGCCTGTAGAGCGGATTTATGCGCAGGAACCGGTTCTGGCTCTGGAGGAAGAGAGCGGGAAGACGGTGCGGTACCGGTACACGGTGGAGACGGAATTTTATCTGGAGAGAAGACTGGAGGAGGTTTCGCCTGTGGTGCAGAAGAGCTTCACGGGAACAATTACCCTTAAAAAGACCGGTTTTCTGAAATGGAAGATGGAGGCTTTTACCGCCGGCTAGATGACGGAGCGGAAGAAGTGTTCACAGGCAGTTAAAAATAAGCGGTTGGAATAGAAATCCGGCCCGTAACATAGAATGATAATGCGAGATCTATTATTCTGTGGAACGGAGCCGGATTTTTTATGAGAAAAGCAGCAGCGGTTTGCCTGTTGGCAATCCTGATACCATATATAACGACACTGGCCTGGACAGGCCGGGTGGAGGGAAATACAGACAGAGGCGCCGTATCGGGGCGCACAATCCTGCTGGACAGGGAGGGTTCCCCGGCGCCTGTCGATATGGAAGAATACCTGATTGGAATTACGGCACTGCAGATTCCGGCGGAGTATGATATGGAAGCCATCAAGGCACAGGCGATTATAGCCAGGACTTATCTCTGCAAGCAAATGCAGGGGAAGGACCGGATTGAAGAGTCGGCACTGGACCTCGACTATCTGGAACAGAGCCAGATGGAGGAAATGTGGGGGAAAGCCGATTATCTGGCAAATTACAAAAAAATAAGGGATGCGGTCCAGGCGACGGCCGGACAGGTGATACAATATAATGGAGACTACATAGATCCCTTGTTCCACAGGCTGAGCGCCGGGATGACGAGAAACGGGGATGAACTTCATCCCTATCTGGTACAGGTGGATGCCGCCGGGGATGTGGAGGGAGAAAACTACCTGGGCGTATATCTGTTTACAAGGGAGGATTTGGCCGCCAGGCTTAACTCGATGCCGGATTCGCCAGAAGTCAGGCCGGAGGAGGTGCTGGAAAGTATCCAGGTCATTAAAAAAGACGAGGCCGGGTATGTGGAATCCATCCAGGTGGGCCCAAAAAGCTATGGAGGCGAGGAGATACAATATGCCCTGGGGCTTCCGTCCCCGGCATATTCATTTGAGGAGGCGGAAGGCAATATCAGATGCACGGTAAAGGGGATAGGCCATGGTTACGGTTTTGACCAGTACGGCGCCGGCCTGAAAGCGAAGGAGGGGTGGACGGCTGAAAAAATACTGGAATTTTATTATAAAAATATTGTTGTAGTTTTTGAATAAAAAGCTTCGGTCAGGTAAGAATATAACCGAGGTGATAAACGTGAAAAATAAGATGAATCAGTTGTTCAAGGACAAATTGTTCCTTGTGATGATGGTGTTAGGCCTGCTGACTATAGTAGCTGCAGCAGGAGCGGTAAAGATTAGAAAGGGAGATAATATTAACGAGCAGAATCCGTACCTGGAAGTCCCTCAGACTCAGGGAATTCTTGCGGAAAACATACCGCAGAACAAAACCGGAAACGGCGGCAGTACGGAAAATGCTGAGACAAAAGCCCAGGCGGCCGGAAGCTCAGACGCTTCCTATTCTTCCGATGACAAATCAGACTCCGCAGACAAAGGAGAAAACAGTGCAAAAGCAGCAGGAGCCGGAGACGGCGCCGCCCAGGCTGTGACACTTAATTTCGGGGGCCAGCGCACGCTGCAGTGGCCTGTCAAAGGAAATGTAGTGTTGGATTACAGTATGGAGACAACCGTATACTTCCCGACTCTCGATCAGTACAAATGCAATCCGGCCCTGATTATCCAGGGTGATATCAGCGATCCGGTAAGCGCGCCGGCAGACGCCAGAGTTCTGGAGTCAGGCTCCAATGAGGAGATCGGTAATTACGTAGTCCTGGACCTAGGCAACGAGTACACAGCCGTATGCGGCCAGCTCAAAGATATCCAGGTGGCAGAAAATGAGTATGTTACAAAAGGCACTCTGCTGGGATATGTATCTGAGCCTACAAAATACTATTCAATCGAGGGCAATAACGTCTATTTCGAGTTAATGCATGAAGGGCAGCCTGTTGACGCTCTGGATTATCTGGAGTAACCGGTCGGCGGGAAGACAGAAGGAACTGAGAAAACTGAATAATGATAATCATAAAAGTGCCGCGGCAGTTTATGGAAGGGAAAGGAAATTTGACCTTGCATAAAGTGCGGCGGTATTTTTGTATCTTTTCATGTTTACTTAGAGGTACAACTGGGGTTATAATAATCAGAGCAGAGCTGTGAATCAATTTAATTTACGATTATATTGCAAGGAGAAGTGCTATGAATCAGGAAATACTGAAACAGAATTTTGAAAATCATGGTTTTAAAACAGCTTTTTTTAGTACTGCAAAAGAGGCGGCGGATTATCTTTCCGCCCGGATCAGAGAGACCAGCGTTTCGATCGGAGGCAGTATTACGGTGAAGGAGATGGGGCTGGCCGAGCGTCTCAGGGAGAATAACGAGGTGATTTGGCATTGGGATATCCCGGGAAGAGAGACTCTGCTGCAGGCAAGAGAGGCAAAGGTCTATCTGGCCAGTGCAAACGGAGTGTCCGAGACGGGAGAACTGGTCAATATCGACGGAACGGGAAACCGTGTTTCGCAGACCCTCTATGGACCGGAAAAAATATATTTTATTGTGGGGAGCAATAAGATAGAGCCGGATCTTGCCAGGGCAATGGAACGGGCTAAGAATGTGGCGGCGCCGAAAAACGCCCGCCGCCTCGGTTCGGCTACGCCGTGTGCGGCTAAGGGGGATCGCTGCTATGACTGCAGCAGCCCGGGAAGAATCTGCCGGTCAACCGTAATCATCGAGCGTCCGTCGAATGGGATGGAAGCAGAGATAGTATTTGTGGACGAGGCTCTGGGATATTAATCAGACACACCCCGGGGGTATTTCTTAAAATTTAATAAATCTAATGGAAATATCATGATTTGTTCACAAAGTTTTCAAAGGGGAGCGTTATAATAGTACCGTGCTTAGACAGCATAGAACACACAAGGAGAAGGCAGATGAATATTTTGTTTTTTTTAACACCTAAAAGTGAAGTTGCGTACATAAATGATGATGATACACTCAGACAGGCACTGGAGACGATGGAATTTCACAAATATGCGGCTGTTCCGATAGTCAACCGTCAGGGAAGGTACATCGGTACGCTGACAGAGGGGGATTTGCTTTGGGGTATTAAAAATAAGTATGATTTATCATTGAGAGATGCGGAGCGGATCCGCATTACGGAGATTCCAAGAAGATCGGACAATAAACCGGTTCTTGCGGATTCCGATATGGAAGATTTGATTGATAAAGCCCTGAACCAGAACTTTGTCCCGGTATTGGACGATCAGAAAAATTTTATCGGCATTATAACAAGAAAAGATATCATTAAATACCTTTGTAAAGAAAAGGAAAAAGAGCTGCAGACAAGAAAATAACGAAACAGCTCAGCCAGGATGTATTCCGCGAGGTGTTTTCGCTGTTTTTGCGAAAATCCCGAGTTATGCGGCGCGACGCGATGAAAAGTGAACTTTTCACCACAATCAACGGCGCTTTTAGCCGTTTCTGTGCATCATTTGTTGCAGTTTGGCCGAAGGCTGAACTGTAACAAAATAATAGATAGACAGAAGCTTTTTAAAGATGCGAAATGGCCGTCAGCCGGTCCTTTTCGCATCTTTTTTTGTCAATTTTCTTTCTGCAACATAGTATAAAGTATAAGTCTCAGGAAAGGTTTTAATGAATATGAATTGTTTTAATCCTCATTATCCGGACGGAATGGATTTCAGAAGACAGGATCCCATGCCTGATATGTCATCCTGGTACATGGATCAGGGATATCCTCCCTGCGGAATGCCGCCCACAATGATACAGCCGCGATCAGAATCGAATTCCCGCCAGTCAGGCCGCACACCATGGATGCCTGCTGATACGTCTATGCCGTCGGGCAGCGGCAGCGTACGGGATGGAATGGGCAGCATGCCTGACAGAATGGGCAGTATGCCGGGGGAGACAGCTCCGATGAATATGGGAACAGTTCCGGCAAACATGGGAACAGCTCCGGCAAACATGGAAACGGCTCCGGCGAACATGGGAGCTATGCCGGCAATGCCCGGCAATATGGCGCAGGGACAGAATAATATGGCATTCTGCGAAGATTTGGATCGCTTCCCGATCGGCATGGGCTATGTGCCGATGCAGAGATGGTCTCAGCCATCTCCCCTTGATGAAGGTTTTTGCAGGGGAACGATATTCACAGAGCTGGATCTGCCATTTGTGATGGGGAGGTGCATGTAAATGAACGAAACTGCCAGAACGCTTATGCAGAGAATTTATGAAGCGAGCTTTGCTGTAGACGATATCGTCCTGTACCTGGATACGCATCCGGATGATATGAACGCTCTGAATTATTATAACTATGTAGTGCAGCTGCGGAAAGAAGCCGTGGATGCCTATCAGCAGCAGTTTGGCCCTCTTACAACCGACGGAGTTGAGAGCGATTCAAAATGGACGTGGCTGACAGATAAATGGCCATGGGAAGGAGAGATGTAAGGTATGTGGAAATATGAAAAGCGTTTACAGTATCCGGTAAAAATTAAACAGTCAAATCCACAGATGGCACAGTTTATTATGAGTCAGTATGGTGGTCCGGACGGAGAAATTGGAGCTTCCATGCGTTATCTTTCCCAGCGGTATTCCATGCCTTACAAAGTGGGAAAAGGCCTTTTGACGGACATCGGAACCGAAGAACTGGCACATATGGAAATTGTGGCGGCCATTATTCATCAGCTGACACGGAACCTGACGCCGGAACAGATTAAAGAGTCCGGTTTCGGCCCGTATTATATTGACCATACGACAGGAATCTGGCCGCAGGCTGCGGGAGGAATACCTTTCAATGCATGTGAATTCCAGTCCAAGGGAGACCCGATTACCGACCTCTTTGAGGATATGGCGGCTGAACAAAAGGCAAGATCCACTTATGACAACATCCTCCGTGTCGTTAAAGACCCTGACGTTTGTGACCCGATCCGATATCTGAGAGAGCGTGAAATTGTTCATTTCCAGCGTTTCGGCGAGGCTCTCAGGGATCTCCAGGATCATCTCGACAGCAAGAACTTTTATGCTTTTAACCCGTCTTTCGATAAAGTCAAAAGCGAATAAATGTAAAAAAATTCCGTATGCCCTCCGCGCATAAATCGTACGATTATGCAGATAATAATATAAAATCTATTTAAGGAGGCATACTCATTATGGTAACAAACGGAAAGAATACTTGTATCGAATGTACAATTGTTAACTGCGCTAACCATGCAAAGGACGCAAACTACTGCGCATTAGAGAGGATTAAAGTTGGTACACACGAGGCCAACCCGACTCAGAAAGAATGTACTGACTGTGAGTCTTTCGTAAACAGAGCTTAAAAGACGTCACGTTGTTCTTCCTTTACAAAAAACGGTCCGCGGCTATAAACTGCGGACCGTTTTTATGTTAAACGATAACCGGCACGCTCCGCGCGCAGATGTACTTTCCCGTTAAATGAAAAAGCTGTTGCAATCTGCAACAGCTTTAATGACCTGTCCGGGAATCGAACCCGGGTTTACGCCGTGAGAGGGCGTCGTCTTGACCGCTTGACCAACAGGCCTTAAATCTTCAATCGAGGCGACGTGATTCGAACACGCGACCTCTGCGTCCCGAACGCAGCGCTCTACCAAACTGAGCCACGCCTCGATGTCGTTTAATGGTGAGCGATGTATATCATATCATTAAATTGTAGAAAAAGCAAGAGAAATTTGAAAAAAAGTAAATATTTTTTTCACGGCCGCTCATACTAACATTGAGGTGAAGCAGATGACAGATAATATGAATCAGAAACAGCAGGAAAAAATACAGGAGAAAAAGAACCTGGAAAAGTTTAACAGTATTACACAGAAAGTAAAACCTGAAAACCAGAACCAGACCCACAATGTACGAAAAGAAGCGGTAGACCCGAAAATGAGGCAGGTATAAGCGTCCTATCCGGATGCTATAACTGCCGGCGGTAACAGGCGCGCCGATCGCGCCTGTTACCGTTAACAAGGAATTTAGTTAGGACAGTATCCTGGCGGACGGCAGGCTCAGATACAGCTGGTTCGAAAAAGGTCAGGATGCCGGCAGGGTCAGCGCGCTTCCATCGCTCGTCAGGGTGATGGTACCGGATTCATCAGTACGGAAAACCGTGATGTTCCGGCTGTCCAGACGCTCCAGGACCGCTTTGCCGGGGTGACCGTAAGAATTATCCCTGCCGCAGCTTATAACGGCGATGGAAGGATTAACGCTGTCGAGGAAGGCTTCCCCGGTGGAGGTGGGAGAACCGTGGTGGCCGACACATAATACATCGGCTTTCAAGTCAGGCCAGTACTCCGTCATCTCCTGTTCGCTTTCCTGTTCGGCATCGCCTGCCAGGAGAATAGAGGTATCGCCGTAGACAAGCCGGATTGCAATCGAATAATTATTTACATCATCGTATTGGGCGGAAAGAGGGGAGAGAATTTCAAAATATCCCCCGCCCAAGGGATACCGTTCTCCCGGCTGCGGATGGACTACCTCTTTTTTCATCCTTTGTACCGTATCGGTAAATGATTTATAAATCTTTGTATCGGTTTCGTAGCCGGGGCCGAGAATCATATCCGTGTTGAAGACGTTGAGCGCGCCTACCAGTCCGTTCAGGTGATCTGCGTCATAATGGGAGGCCACCATATAATCCAGCTTTGCAACCCCCTTCTCTTTCAGATACGCCACGACAAAGGAAGAGGCGGTTCTGTCACCGCCGTCATAAAGCATAAAGTGGCCGTCTGCATTTATCAGGACGGACAGGCCCTGGCCCACGTCGAGAAAATCCACTCTGAGCCCGCTCCGTTCAGACGGATCCGTGACAGAGGGAATATCCTCAAAGCGGCCGCTTCCGGGAGCTTTTGGTGAATTGGGAATATTACCTGAAAGTACGTCGGAAACAGCTTCGGAAACAGCAACATAAGCGCTTTGAAAATCGGCATTATCAGGGCTGTTTCCGAGCAGCCTACCGGATATGAATTCCGGCAGCAGCCCGCAGACACAGAGCAGGGCTATCAGCCCAATCACTATCTTTTTAATATTGGAATATTTTTTTAAGTTATTATTTTTTTGTTTCTGATATTTTCTGCTTTTGCTTTTATTCATAATGGTCCTCCTTTGCCGCCGGCAAAGCCGCAGGCAGTACCAGTATAAACGATTTACAGATACCTGTAAACCTTTCCGTATTTCCATGCCAGGAAAGCGGCCAGCAGAAATGCAATGGTTTCCGCAGCCGGAGTGGCCGACCAGACGCCCGTAATCCCAAAGAGGGAGGAGAAGAGCAGGATCGCCGATACCAGCAGTATAAGAGTTCGCATAAAGGACAGGATGGCCGACAGGGTTCCGTTGCCGAATGCCGTGAACAGAGCCGATGTAAAAATACTGAAGCCTTTGAACAGGTAGCTGACGGCAAATATTCTGAGTCCGGTAGCCGCAAGTGCGTGTACGGCGCTGCCGGCTGGTGAGAATACGGAAGCCAGCCAGTCTGCAAAGAGAACGGTGCCCGCCGTCATGACTACGCCGACACTGGTACAGAAATATAAGCTTATGCGAAACAGCTTTTTCAGCTTCCGGCAATCACCGCTTCCGTAGTTATAACTGAATAGCGGAGCCACACCGATGGAATATCCAAGGTTAATGGCGATCAGCACAAAATCGAGATATAAAAGGATCGAAATTGCAGCCACTCCGTCAGGCCCGATGAGCCTCATCATGATAATGTTAAATAAAAAGGTCGTAACACTGGTAGACAGGTTGCTGACCATTTCAGACGAGCCGTTGGTCATGGCGCGCATAAGAGTCTGCATGGAAGCGCGTGGTTTTACAAAGTGCAGCGGAGCCTCCCTGTGGCGTGCGAAATAGTACAGTCCGAAGACTGCGGCAATAAAGTAGCCGATCCCTGTTGCAACGGCGGCGCCGGCTACACCCATATTGCAGACTGCAATAAAGTAATAGTCCAGAAAAACATTGGCAAGACCGCTGACCAGGGTCACCAAAAGCCCTGTACCCGGTTTTCCGTTGGCGACAAAAAGGCTCTGGAACTGCACCTGCAGAAGGCTGAAGGGCAGAAACAGAATAATCGGCAGCGCATATTCGCGGCAATAGTCAAAAACGGCGTCATTGGCGCCCAGAAGATGAATAATATCACCAAGAAACAGGCAGGAGACGACGGAAAATGCGATGCCCAGACCAATCGTAAACAGAATAATGAATGTAACGATCTGGTTTGCCTCTTTTTGTCTTCCTTCTCCGAGTTTTCTCGATACGATGGCGGTTGTGCCGGTTCCGAACATAGTGCCCAGACCGATGACAATGCTCATCAGCGGATAAATGATATTGACTGCGGAAAATGCGTTGGTGTTAATAAGACGGGATACGAAGATTCCGTCCACGATAGTATACAGTGACATTACCACCATCATAAAAATAGAGGGCAGGGTAAATGCCAGGATTGATTTCAGATTAATTTCACGGTTCAGTTCGTTATTCATTTTTTAATTGCCTCCAATTATAGCCTGAAATCGTCTGCAGGATGTCCCCAAACAGTTCAAGCTGTTCCTCTGTATATTTTGTTCTGAGATCTGACTCCACTTTCTGGAATATCTCATCATAGAGCCCCATTATATTGGCTATTTCCGGGCTCAGCTTCAGATAGTAAACCCGCTTATCCATGGAACTTTGTTCCTTCAGAACAAGCTTTTGCCTGACCAGTTCATTGATTTTAATGGTAACGGCGGATTTGGTTATATGGAGCGCTTGGGCCAGTTTACTTACGGTGCAGTCCTCAAGCTGTTCAATAACATTAATATAGAGAAGGCTGTTATAGGACAGGCCGTTGAAATAATCGCTTCCGTTCATCATCTGAAGCTCATACAGGGACATATGATAATAGAAGC
The DNA here is from genome assembly GCF_000466485.1 of [Clostridium] symbiosum ATCC 14940. GTDB lineage: Bacteria > Bacillota > Clostridia > Lachnospirales > Lachnospiraceae > Otoolea > Otoolea symbiosa. The sequence goes on from NZ_KE993015.1 coordinate 28,719, forward strand.
TGTTCATTTTATCAGTGATCGTCATATTATACTCCTTTAGTTATATTGATTTAATTAAATTTGCTTAACTATATTACACGATTAAATAATATATGTCAATCTCATTCGTTGACTTTTTGGGAAATTGTGATATAATGGTTATTGTTCACAGCATAAATCATTGGATACAGTCAATACATGAGTCTTTACTTTGCAGATATGGTTCATCGGTAGAACGCTAGCTTCCCAAGCTGGAAAGGCGGGTTCGACTCCCGTTATCTGCTTCTGAAAAACCTTGCATAGCCAAGGTTTTTTCTTTTATATCCCGGACGCCAGGTTTACGGTTTCTGCATCTTATTATCAGCAGGGAATACCCAGCCGCTGTTCTTTGAAAATTTCAAGCGATTAACGAAAGTTTAAATTTTCAATAATCCTGACAATTTATTAAAAATTGTCTTAAGGAAATGTTAATAATTCTTTGTTAGCTAGCTAAGCATTGCGTATTCGGTGAATAGCTGTTATACTGATAAAGAGTCAGAAACGGGATAGTATTACAAAAAATTGACAGACAGGAGGGGTTACATGAAGAAAAAAAGAACAATAGTTGCTGTTCTGGCAATGGTGTTGACCTTAGGGGCAGGGCTGGCCGGATGCAGTACAAAATCAAGAGAGATTGCGTTTGCCGATGTAGGATGGGACAGTGTGAAATTCCATAATGCAGTTGCAGGCCTGGTAGCGGAATCTGCTTTTGGTTATACCTGGAAGGAGATGCCGGGTTCAAGCCCGATTATGCATGAGGCCTTGAAAAACGGTGAAATTGATGTGAATATTGAGGAGTGGACGGACAACCTGTCGACCTATTATGAGGACAGGGATGCCGGGCTCTTTAAGGATCTGGGAACGAACTTTGGTGACAACATCCAGGGATTTTACGTTCCGAGATACGTGATAGAGGGAGATCCGGAGCGGGGAATTGAGCCGATGGCTCCGGGACTCAAAACCGTGCAGGATTTAAAAAAGTATGCAGATGTTTTTCCGGATGATGAAAAACCGGGTATGGGACGCATCTACGGAGCAATCCCGGGCTGGGAAATCAATGAGATCATGCAGAAAAAGGTGAAGTTTAACGGACTTGACAGTCAGTATAATTACTTCCAGCCGGGGTCGGATGCGGCGCTTTCGGCGGCATTTACCTCCGCCTTTGAAAAGGGTGAGCCGATTGTCGGTTATTATTGGGAACCAACCTGGCTGACCGGTAAGTATGATATGGTGCTCCTGGAAGATTACCCCTATGTGGATTTGGAGAAATACAAAGCCGGAGAGACCGCTTGTCCGTCTGTCGATGTTACGGTCGGCGTCAGCAACCAGTTCTATGAGGAAGAGCCGGAGTTCTGCGAATTCCTGGAAAAATATGAGACCAGCAGTGCGCTGACCTCGGAAGCGCTTGCCTATATGCAGGACAACGAGGGAGTTACCTATACCGATACCGCAAAATGGTTTTTGACAGAGCATAGTGAATTAATCGATCAGTGGCTGCCGGAAGACAAAGCGGAAGATGTAAGGGGCGCGCTCGGCCTTTCACAGGAGAAGACAAATTATTTCTTTGATTTCCCGTTTGTGATTCCGATTGATGTCAATGCCTTTGATACTTCCGTGAAAGCGTTTGCGAACCAGTCAACCGTATTTAAGGCAATCAGGGACGGGCTTAATATTCTGATCAATGTTCTCAATGCAATCCTCAATTTGATTCCGTGGTGGCTTCTGATTGCAATTGTTTTCTTCGGAGGTTATAAACTGAGCGGTAAAGTGAGAAATGGCATTATTTACAGTATCCTTCTGTTCCTTGTGGGAGCCATCGGGCTGTGGGATTTGATGTATGAAACGCTGTCGATTGTGCTTGCGTCTGTTGTGATTTCACTTCTTATAGGCCTTCCTGTGGGAATTATGATTTCAGGCAGCGACAGGGCGAATGTGATCGTGCGGCCGATTCTGGATACGATGCAGACAATGCCTGTGTTTGTTTATCTGATTCCGGCAGTGCTTTTCTTCGGACTGGGTAAAGCTCCGGCCGTTATTGCCACGACTATTTATGCCATTGTGCCTGTAATCAGGCTGACCAGCCATGGTATCAGGCAGGTGGATCCGGAAGTGGTGGAAGCTGCCAGATCCTTTGGCTCCACGAAGTGGCAGTGTCTTTTCAAAGTTCAGATACCACAGGCCCTGCCGACTATCCTGACCGGCGTCAACCAGACGCTTATGATGGCGATGGCCATGGTAGTTACCTGTTCCATGATTGGCGCCTCCGGACTGGGAATGGAAGTGCTTATCAGCGTTAACCGTATTGAGATCGGCAGGGGACTTCTGGCCGGTACGGCAGTCGTAATAGTGGCAATTCTCATGGATCGACTGACTCAGGGATGGTTCAAGAGAAAGGAGGACAATGCGGATGGCAGAAAATAAAGTGATTATCGACGGAAAAGACAGGGAAAAAGAGAATGATTATATTTTACAGGTGAATCATCTGATAAAGCTGTACGGGGCCTCCAACAAAGCAGAAGCCGCAAAGCTGATGAAAGAGGGAAAAACCAAGGATGAAGTTTTTAAAGAAACGGGTGTCACCGTTGCGCTCTGGGACGTAAGCTTTAAGGTTAAGAGAGGCGAGGTGTTTGTCATCATCGGCCTTTCCGGCTCCGGCAAATCCACGGTGGTCAGAATGCTGAATATGCTTAACAAACCGACGAGCGGCCAGGTCATGTATGAGGACAGCGAAATCGACACTTTCAGTAAGAAAGACTTGAATGAATACCGCCGGGACAAGATTTCCATGGTTTTCCAGAGCTTCGGCCTGATGAGCCACAGGGACGTCCTCGGTAACGTGGTCTATGGCCTGGAAGTTAAAGGCGTTCCAAGGGTGGAACGGGAACGCAAGGCGATGGAGATGATAGAGATGGTCGGCCTGAAAGGCCACGAGCATACATTAATAGGCAATCTGTCCGGCGGCATGAGACAGAGAGTTGGAATTGCCAGGGCATTGGCCAACGATCCGGAGGTGCTTTTAATGGATGAACCGTTCTCGGCATTAGACCCTCTCGTCAGAAAGGATATGCAGTTCGAACTTTTGTCCCTGCAGAGGAAGCTGGAAAAGACGGTGGTGTTTATCACACATGATATCAACGAGGCGTTTAAACTGGGAGATACTGTGGCGATTATGCGTGACGGCCGCCTGATCCAGGTGGGCACGCCAGAGGAGATGAGCGCAAATCCGGCAGACGACTATGTCCGCCAATTTATCAACAGTGCAGATATGACGAAGGTTCTCTGCGCAAAGAATGTAATGATTACTCCCTGCGTGGTGCGTGAGACGGATTCTCCCGAGTATGCGCTCCGCGAGATGAAGAACAACGGAGTGTCCACGGCCTATGTGGTGGGCCGCCACATGAAGTTCCTCGGCATTGTAAATGTTGAATCAGCGATCAGGGCGAGAAAAGAAGAAAAATCGCTGAAGGAAGTCTATGTGACGGATGTCGAGACCACGACGAGAGATACCGTTATCAGTGATATCCTGCCTATAGCGGCAGAGGCAAAATATCCGATAGCCGTTCTCGAGGAGGATGGAAGTCTTGTCGGTATCGTTTCCAAGGCATCGGTACTGTCTTCTCTGATGTAACGCTAAAGAAAACGTTAAGACAAGATAAAGATGGCGTTAAGACAGAATTAAGATGATATAAAGACAGAATTAAGATGGCATTAAGACGGTATAAAGATACCGTAAAGAGTGAAAAAAGTTAATAATATGATAGAAAGACGGTCATTTCTGCAATATCAAGGGGGAGATGGCCGTTTTCTCTATTCTTTCTATTTGAAAAAACAGGATATGGTGGTATAATAGGAAAATAGACATTCTAGACAAAAATGTACAGACTTGTATTAAGTGTACGCACGGAGGACTTTATGGAAGTTATCATTATCGGGTGTGGAAAAGTTGGAGTCACACTGGCAGACCAACTGGTCAGGGAAGACCACAATGTTGTGATGGTTGATACGTCGGCGGAGAGGCTGCAAAGTTTTTCGGAAGATATTGACGCTATTAAACTGGTTGGAAACGGCGCCAGCATCAGCACCCAATTGGAAGCCGGGGTTCAGACTGCCGACATTCTGATAGCAGTGACAGGTTCCGATGAATTAAACCTGTTTTGCTGCCTGATCGCCAAGAAGGCGGGCAAATGCCACACGATTGCCAGGGTAAGGAACCCTGTATACAGTAATGAGATAGGATTCATCAAGGAACAGCTGGGAATCTCCATGATTATCAATCCGGAGCTTGCGGCAGCTACCGAGATTTCCAGAATTCTGCGCTTCCCTTCCGCGATTAAGATTGACCCGTTTGCCAAGGGTAAGGTGGAGCTTTTAAAATTTAAAATTAAACCGGAATTTCATATGGACGGTTTGACGGTTATGGACGTGGACAGCCAGCTTCGCTGTGACGTGCTGATCGGAGCGGTGGAACGGGGGGACGATGTGACGATTCCCGCCGGTAATTTTGTGCTTCACGACGGCGATATGGTATCGATTATTGCATCTCCCAGGAATTCTATGGAGTTTTTCCGCAAGATAGGAATCCAGACGAATCAGGTTAAGAATACGCTGGTAGTGGGCGGAGGAACCATTGCCTATTATCTTGCCCAGCAGCTTTCTGCGATGCGTATTAAAGTAAAAATTGTTGAAAAGGATAAGAAACGCTGTGAATTGCTCTGCGAACTGCTTCAGGACACCCTGATAATCAACGGTGACGGTACGGACAGGCGGCTTCTGATGGAGGAGGGGCTGACGGACGCGGAATCTTTTGTAACACTGACCAATATGGATGAGGAGAATGTATTTCTTGCCTTATTTGCAAAGGAGAATTCCAAAGCCAAGCTTGTCACAAAGGTAAACCGGATTGCATTTGATGAGCTGATCGGGACACTGGATCTTGGTAGCGTGATTTATCCCAAATATATAACGGCCGATTACATTCTCCAGTATGTAAGGGCAATGCAGAACTCAATCGGAAGTAATGTCGAGACATTATACCATATACTGGACGGCAAGGCGGAGGCCCTCGAATTTTCGATTCAGGAGGAGTCGGAGGTGACCGGCGTTTCACTGATGGAACTGAAGCTGAAAAAGAACCTGTTGATCGGCGGAATTAACCGGAATGGGAAAATCCATATACCGAGAGGACAGGACAGTATCCTGAAGGGCGATACGGTAATTGTCGTGACTACACAAAAGGGACTGCAGGATATCCGCGATATTTTGAAAAAGTAGAAGGAGCTGAAGAGATGAATTATTCCATCATATTTTATATTATGGGGTGGATTTTGAATTTTGAGGCTGCTTTTATGGTGCCTCCCTGTATTGTTGCCCTGATTTACGGGGAGCAGGCAGGATGGAGTTTTGTTATCACGATGGCCTTATGTCTGCTCATTGGCGTCCCGTTGGTGATTAAGAAACCTAAAAAACAGATATTTTATACTTCGGAGGGATTTGTAACAGTTTCCCTGTGCTGGGTGGTTATGAGTATTATGGGAGCGCTGCCGTTTTTGTTCAGCGGCTCTATTACAAGCCCTGTGGACGCCCTGTTTGAGACGGTATCCGGTTTTACGACAACCGGAGCCAGTATCCTGAGCGATGTTGAAGTGCTTCCGAAGTCTATTCTTTTCTGGCGGAGCTTTACGCACTGGATTGGAGGTATGGGAGTTCTCGTCTTTATCCTGAGCCTTCTTCCGCTCACCGGCGGTTCTCATATGAACCTGATGAAAGCAGAGAGCCCCGGGCCTTCCGTAAGCAGGCTTGTACCAAAGGTAAGACTGACTGCCAAGCTGCTGTATTCGATTTATATATTCATGACGGTTGTGGAAATCCTTTTTCTGCTGGCGGGGAAGATGCCGCTATTTGATGCTGTTACCGTTACATTTGGAACGGCAGGAACGGGCGGCTTTGCAATTAAAAACAACAGTATTGCCGGTTATTCCCCCTATATTCAGAACGTTGTGACGGTATTTATGATATTATTCGGCGTGAATTTCAATGTTTATTTTTTGATTCTGATGAAGAGGGTGGGACAGGCATTCAGGACAGAGGAATTGCGGTGGTATCTGATAATTATAGCTGTCTCCATAGGAATTATCACGGTAAATACAGCAGGTCTGTACAGGAGCCTGGGAGATGCGCTGCATCACGCTTCGTTTCAGGTCGCTTCCATTATAACCACAACAGGCTTTGCCACCCAGGATTTTGACCTTTGGCCGCAGGCCTCAAAGACGATCCTGGTATTGTTAATGTTTATTGGCGCCTGTGCCGGCAGTACCGGCGGCGGAGTCAAGGTGTCGCGTCTGGTGGTGCTTGTAAAGACCGTCAGAAAAGAGCTGATCCAGTTTCTGCACCCACAGGTTATCCGCAAAATTAAGATGGACGGAAAAGTGGTGGAGCATGAAGTAGTGCGGTCAATCAATGTGTTTATGGTGGCATACACGTTACTGTTTTCACTGTCGGTATTTCTCCTGGCGTTTGACGGAGAAGACCTGATAACGAATTTTACGGCAGTGGCGGCCACATTTAATAACATTGGGCCTGGACTTGAACTGGTCGGACCGTCCAAAAATTTCGGCATTTTTTCAGAACCGGCAAAGCTTGTCCTGATATTTGACATGCTGGCGGGAAGACTTGAGATTTTCCCGGTGTTAATCCTGTTTTCAAGGGAAACATGGAAAAAGTTTTAATCGAGCGGTTCGATTGAGTGGTTTAATACGTCCATGATCCGGAGTAGTGTCTCTCTGTCATGGGATTCCAGAATCAAAAGGTTCCCGCGGCAGTACAGGTCGGCGAACATACTGATTTGGCGGACTGGGCCGATATACCGGGAACGGAGATTACGGGCGGCGGATGCATTTTTGCAGGCAGCGGCACATGAAAAGCCGCCGTTTGTTTCCTGATTGATTTTTTCATTGTTAAACATGATTTTCACCTCACAGTGTTTAAGTTTTACTGCTCACGGAACTGCTTTTTCAGCGGGGTTGTGAATAGTAATTTTAAGTTTACAGACCGTCAAAATATGATTTAGAAAGGATTGGCCTGATGGATATTTTGTTTTTTCTGATAGGTTGCCTGTTTCTTGCCGAGACAATTGATCTGTTTTGCAATAGGGATTTTCTGATTTTTGTATCGGACACGATTAATCCGGCTGATTATGACATTAAAAAGGTATACTCTGTTGAAAAGTGGCTGTTTGCCATCGACACTTTGGCCAGCTATTCAATCTCCTTCCATCTGGGAGGAATGATCGGTGATTTTGTGATGCTGGCGGTTATTTTTGCCACGATGATCGCACACTGGTGGGTTTTTAAAAGTCCTAAATTCAGGGTTCCGGGCAGGACCCCCGGCGGAAAAAAGAAGAGGTAATATGGACAGGTTCTGCCTGGGCAGACGCAGTACCGGCACCGGAAATTTCCGGTGCTTTTTCTTTTTACGGAAAAGTACATCCTGTCAGGTGCGCATAGAGGTTTTCCGGTAACACATTGTCCCCATGTACATACTATATACTATAAAGAAAAACAAATAAAGGAGATATTAAGTATGTGTTGTTTATTTAATAGATGTAGATGTGGATGTGGATGCTGGAATTCTGGATGCGGATGTAACAATAACGGATGCGGCTGTGGCTGCGGTTCCAACAGTGGCTGCGGCTCCAACAGTGGCTGCGGTTCCAACAACGGCTGTGGCTGCAACAGAGCTTACAGAGCAGGATTTAACGATGGTTACGCTGTCGGCTACAGAGACGGATTTAATGCAGCTTCCAACAACGGCTGTGGCTGCAACAGCGGATGCGGCTGCAACAGTGGATGCGGCGGCGTAATGCCGATTAATGATGGAGGCTGCGGCTGCAATAACTAATTGATGGCGGTGGCCTGTATGCAGAGCGTGCAGGCTATCGCTGCTAATTTTCCTTTCACAAAATATTTACCGTGTGTTCAAAATATATTCACATTTTCTACAAACAGAGGTCACAATTAAAAGATATACTAAGACCATAAAGATAAAGCAAATGAATCAAGTAAAACGAAAGAAGAAAAAACACAAATTAATCAGACATTCAGAATAGTAATATTTTTTTCATAATAAGCCGGATGGCCACTGGGCCACCCGGCTCCTCCTTTTTATAAATCATTTATCCGGAGAAGAATTTTTGCAAAGTCCATATAATTGTTCTAATTGTACAAAACACTGCATATAATTTAATGATCCGGGAAAAACTGGTAAGAGAAAGGAGACGAAATAACTATGCCAAGAGGAAAGAAAAAATCATGTACGGAGAAACTGAGTGAGGTCAGGGAGATGATTGACGCTCTGGAAGCACAAATTAAAGATTTGAAGGCGAGAGAAAAAGAGCTTCTGAAAGAGCGGAGAGAGGAAGACTTGAAACATATTGCAGATATTCTTGAAGAGCGCAATCTGACCCCGGACGAATTGGCCGGGATGCTGGATCAGATGACCCCGGCCGAGCGAGTGAGGTTGTTATCTCATGTGGAGCCTGAAGAGCAGGCGGAGTGGCAGGCAGTGTAGAACGTGAACTGCCTTTCAGTTCAGTCGGTCAGAAGACCGAGATGCAGGCAGGCGCGGTAGATGCCGTCCTCTGCAATGGGAGAAGTCACATAATCCGCGGCCTCTTTCAGCTCTTTCACAGCATTGCCCATGGCAACGCCGATGCCTGCTTTGATAATCACTTCCATATCATTCATACTGTCACCGAAGGCAACGGAATCGGAGAGGTCTTCCTTCTCGCCGAAATATGCGGCAAGGCGGCTCAGGCCCTCTGCTTTTGATATACCGTGTTCCATGACATCGGCTCCGCGGCGTCCGGCGAACAAAGGCATTTTTAAATTGGGAAATTCTGCTTCAACCCGGCGTACCTGGGATTCATCGCCGATAAAGGCGAGGGTCCGGATGTTCATATCAAGCATCTTCCATGGATCCTGAAAACGCCTTCCGCAGCTTCCCCAGGCGTTAATGTCGCTGGCCTCAATAATCTCAGGATGAATGTAATAATCGTCATCACCCAGAGTCATCCCAATTCCATAGCCCTCGCGGTCACAGAAGCAAAGCAGTTCTTCCAACAATTTACGGTTAAACAGATGTTCAAATATCAGGTTGTCACCGACGGTTATTTTCGTGCCGTTCATATGGATAACAGCATCAGGTTTTATAATGTCACGGTATTGCCGGCTGTAGTAGTTGTCCATATCGCGGCCTGTGGCAAGTACGATTTTATGTTTTTTTCGAAGTATATCAATCGCTTCCAGCGCACTTGGTGTAATCTTCCCTGTGTTGTGGTCCAGGAGAGTCATGTCAAGGTCAAAACTGATCATGGTGTATCCGCCTTTCTGGAATTATGTTTTCATAGGAGATTATACCCGAATCCCTCAGGAACGTGGAGCCGACGTAAATCAGCGCCGGATTCCTGCAGTGGACGCAGAAACCGTTTATGCGCAGTATAATGCCCGCTATGCGGCCATTATACCATAAAACCCGCACGGATTCATGAGTTTCCTTTATTTTTATAATTATAGAAAATTTTCATTGATTTTTTAGATATATTTGGTATAATAATAGAGCAGAGTACGGAGTATGGCGTAGCTTGGTAGCGCGCTCGGCTGGGGGCCGAGAGGTCGCAGGTTCAAATCCTGTTACTCCGAGTCATATAAAAACATTATTTAAAGATACTGAATTTACAGTGCTTGAAGATAATGTTTTTATTTTTTTGCCTTTTCAAACACACATCTTAATTTAATAAGAATATATAGAAATTTAAGTATGCGGCAAATATACACCATATCAGATAGGGAATCTGCAAATAAGCGGCCGTGGGACTGACAATATAAAATTGTTTTATCATACTGATTATTATAAAGATCAATGCGATGAGCCAGATAAATGCAAACAGATAAAGGTCTAATCCGAAAAAGATAATGCTCCAAAAACAGTTAAAGAATAACTGTATGCCATAGAGCAATAAAGCGTTTGGTTTATAGGGGCTGTTTGAGGTATAAACGAGATAAGAGGAAATTCCCATCAGTATGTAAAGCACTGTCCATACGATTGGAAAAATAAACCCTGGCGGGCTGAAAGCCGGTTTTTCGAACATAGAGTATGATGACATATTGCCGCTGAATAATGCAGATAGTGAACCAACTGCTAAGGGGATAAGTATTGATATAATAATAGCGCTTTTACTGCGTAGTTTCATATACCGGTATGCCTGTTAATTATATTTATCTAATTTTATGTAATGAAAATATTTAATATGACTTTCATAAAATTGATAAATGCAATGCCGGTCGATAATAAAAGCTGGCAAGTTTTAACTGAATGTGGTATACTTATACCAAGTATGGTGTTATAAAGTTATCAATGCTGGGGCTCGGGTACAGAAGTGCTTTAAATTCTATTGCTTCGAGCAGCTGAAATAGCGCTGGGAATCTTTATTACGATGGTAAAATGTGCGCGAATCGTTCTTTTGCCACCGGATAAGATTTCCGGCATTTCTTATATATTTAACAGGAAATTTCACCTGTTAAATAAAAAACGCTCCGCGGAGGAGCGCACTCGCTAAGTGAGCCGATGCCTGCGGCGGCAGGGAATAGTGTTGCTACAGCGACCCGCCGCAGGCGGAGAAGTTCCGGTGCTGTGGTTAGTTAAATCGCGATGGCAGGCCGGACATTGCATAATAATATCCTGACATGGGAGAGTAAGAGGAATATGGAAATTTATCTGGATGAAAAATCGCCGCTGCCGAAGTACCAGCAGATTACGGAGCAGCTCTATGCGATGATTCGGAGCGGAGAGCTGAAGGCTGGAGAGAAGCTTCCGCCGGAGCGGGAGCTTGGAAAAGAAAACCATATAGCAAGAGGCACGGTTCAGATGGCCTATCAGGAATTAGTGCATCAGGGCTATGCTTATGCTGTCCGCGGGAGTGGGACATACATTTCTGAGATAGGAAACAGCCAGAAAGAAGAGATTCTGACGAAGGAGATTAATAATATTTTTGACCGCGCCGAGCAGATGGGCCTCCAGACCCGCGAAGTGGTGGACATATTCAGAAAGCAGATGGTCCGCCATATGGCCGGAGACGTAAAACTGATGATAGCCTGGGTAGAGTGCAGTCCGGAGTCGATTCAGCTGGCAAAAAACGAATATAAGAATGTGGAGAACAGCAGTATCCAATATTTTCTACTCGAAACAGTGCTGAAGGAACCGCAGCTTTTGGAGGATAATTTTGATATAATTGTGACGACGACACACCACTATGAAACGTTTGTCCAGGCATTCCCGGAACTGGTCAGCAAGGTGGAGGTGGTTACCACAGTCACGAGCAGCGAAACTTTGATAGGACTGGCTAAAATATCATCGGAAACAAGAGTGGTAGCCTGGACGATCAGCAACCGTTTTATGGAGAATCTGCTTTGGCAGATTCGGGATTTAGAGAATATCAATATTGTGAAAACCTTTGTTTCGGATAAGGAACGGGATGAGATTGGCGAAAGCTTAAGCAATGCGGACCTCCTGCTGACAACGAAGGAATACAGCACACTGGGCGAGCCGTTTATGGTCAGCCTGATTCAGAAATACAAGAAGGCTGGAGGAAGAGTCCTGTATTTTGACTATGTTTTTGATTCGGGTTCCCTCCTTCATCTCCAGACAAGCATCTGTGAGAAAATAGCGGAAAAAGAGAAGGATATATTGTAAGGGAAACCACAGGAAATAGAGTGGATAGAACCTGATTTAGTGATGAATATAGTATTAAAAGAGACGTCTGTTTTCGGAGAAACAGGCGCCTCTTTTTTTGCGTAAATATGAGAAATCATCCGATAGGTACAGTTCCAATTTTAATATTAAATGTATAATAAACTGGACATATCTGGATTGGTATAGTCCAAACTAAAGTTAAAAATATAGAATTTTAAACAAAAAACTGAAAATAGCTTGACAAATTATATATAGAATATTAAAATAAGAGCCATAAGTAAAGAGAGTGTTAAAAACGGCCGTGAAATTATTGATAATTTAATGGATTGGAATAGTCCAATTGAAAAAGGAGGAAGGAA
>NZ_KE993016.1 GCF_000466485.1 [Clostridium] symbiosum ATCC 14940
ATTTCCATTAACCGAATTTAACTTTACGCTATTCCAAATATTTCCGCCCAGATTGGACACTTACGTTACGGTTCACAGTCCTGACAAAAAGAGCAGTTCTGTGACCAGTAACAAATTAATCAACAATTTCTTCCACAAATTCCCAGGTCTTGCCCTGATCCGTTGACTGATACAATCCCTTGCTGCCCCCATGATAATCGCCATCAGCCCCCTGCCCGATAAGCATTTTCAGTGTTCCATCCTCCTCATACGGCATCGATGGAAAATCAAAGGGTTCATCCGGGTTGGGCTTTTCCTCCATGACGGAATACGGCAGTTCAACACGCGTTGTAGTCCTTCCGCCATCCTCTGTCCGGTAAAGTTCCGCCTCATCCCCTCCGTTATGAGAAAGAGCCATGAATCCAAGGTTTGAATTTATAAATGTGATGCCGGCCGCACCGCCGCCCTGACCAAGAAACGGATCTTCGTTTATGACTTCTGTCTGCCGCTCTGGTCCCCCCCTGATCGTCCATAAAGATGATTCCCTCCGAATTATCTCCCCATTTTCGCATCCCATAGTACAGAATACCATATTCCTTTTCCGTCCAGATGCTGACCGTTTCCCTGATCGGCACGTGACTTAATATTGTGATCATTGGTTTTAAGAGCTTGTCCTCATCCCTGGCACCTGACACTTCATTATCCAGATAGACCGTTATTTCATTTTCTGATTTTTCCCGGTCGTAGCTTATGAGATAGATATAATTCCTCCGGAAGCTCCAATTTTTCGCCGAGATCATCAAAAAGGCCCTGTATTCCATCTGAATAAATATTATCATGTACCAGCTCTACGCTTCTTTTATGTTTCGCTTCATCAATATACCAGGATAACCTGCCTTCATAAGCCTGGGCGCTTCTGTAAATCAGCGGACCATAATATAAAGTGATCACAGCAAAACCCATAAATGAAATCCACATGAGCTTTTTTCCAAATGGCTTTCGATTCTCAATTGCACCGTCCTCTGCCTGCGGTTCCCTCTCAGCTTTCGTCGCCCTGAATACCGCTGCAAAAAATACCGCCGCAAAAAGCATTCTACGCAGCTGATTACAATAAGCCAATTCACAGGATTTCCTTTATCGTCCGGTTGATGCGTCTGCATTTTTCTTCCTCTAATCTGCACCCGATGGATTCTTTGTCTTCAATGACTCTCGGTTTCTCAAAATCCAGAACCATCCCTTTTGTAAAATCCAATGCCATATCATCCAGCTTTGACACATCTCCCTTTGCGATAACTGCAAAAAACGTGGCTGCAATCAGATAATCGCCGTAAACGGATGCGTGTTGTCCATCCCTATAATATAACTCAATGTCCGGATAACGCTCTCTGATTTTCGCCCAGATACGGCCTATCGGCGCCAGTAATGTGCCTGTCTCATTTGCCAGTTTTGTGTAGGTATCAATCATGTTCCGCTGATTTTCCGGCTTCTCTTTTTCTGCCCAGGTCATATACAGCACCGGCGCCGTTCCCACGGATTTACACAGCTTTATTAATCTCTCTGCATGAGGTATCGTCTCTTCCTCCGGCGGAAAAGGATGTGCAGCCTGTTGAATGACACAATAATCGTAATTCCCATATAAAAGATTGAAACGAACGGAGAAATACTCCTTTTCATGCCACGCCAGCGTTCTGCCGGAATAGGCAATCATCGTTACATCTGTCTCTGCCTCTCCGGCCTTTCTGCACATGTCCGAAAACAAATGCGGCATATCATTAAAATACGTATGGCTATTGCCGATAAACAGCACCTTCACTCAACATCCTCCTGTCTATTCATTCTCGTTTGGGCTATCCGTTCCGTCAGGACTTCCATAATCAGGACTTCCTCAATCAGGACTTCCTAAAATAAATAGGGCGCAGCAGCATAGCCAGGATAGCCATAGATTCTATGCTGCGTTCATGCTTCGGATTTCAAGCAAATCTCCTTCATGGCCGGCTGCATATAGCGGATGCCGTAAGAACAGGACATTAAAGCACAACGTTCACTTTTCGCTTTTTATCGGGATAAAAGGCAAGAAACAACTTGATGTATTCCGGTATTCCTGCAAGGTCGGGAGAGAAGAACCAAAAGGCAAAACCATCACAAAGTTCGTATTGTTGATTGTGAATCGTATAGCTTTTTCTATGGCTGCATGTACCGTCCTCTTTCATATTATGACAATGCTTACAAGCTCCATAATTACCGGTAAATGCATGCTGAATATAGTCTGGGGCCTGTTCAATAGCCTGTTTCTGACTATTTACATTGCTGAAATACATACGGAGAATCAAGTCATTATCCCGTAAATAAATTCGGGCATACGATTTTTTGCTTTTCACTCCGGCTTTTGTGTAAATAATCATATTCTTTCCCCAGCAATATCCCTCTCCTATTGTTCGGTTACAAGTATACCCCAGCTTCTGCATTTCCGAATCAAACGCCACTATAAACTGCTTGTCCTTATCATTTACAAAATCGTATTCTTTACTCTTTAATAAATCATTCATCAATCTTCTCCCCGTCTATTAAACATTATGTTACCAGAAGAACCTGATACAAATTCAGCATCAATCTTTCGGATTACCTCCATTAGAAATACCTGAACCAATCTATTTATCAAAAAGCTTTTAAATAACCGGACATAATAAAACGCTAACAAATCAAATTAATATATAACCTTAAAAACTCTATAAACAGCTCCAGGTTCTCGTTACCCGCTTCAAATGTAATAGTTTGCGTTCCTTGGAGCGAACCTCTCACATCAACAATAATTTTCTGCTCATCTCTGTCAAATTCCGGTATGCAATAAAATTGGCTTTCATCATCGATTAATTCACACTCTTTTTTGGTTTCAAATAAATATTTATCCGTATAACTTATAAATAATAAAATTACATCAGCAAAGTCCTGG
The DNA here is from genome assembly GCF_000466485.1 of [Clostridium] symbiosum ATCC 14940. Taxonomy (GTDB): domain Bacteria; phylum Bacillota; class Clostridia; order Lachnospirales; family Lachnospiraceae; genus Otoolea; species Otoolea symbiosa. The sequence continues at coordinate 2,930 of NZ_KE993016.1, forward strand.
ACCTCATCAATCCCAGGACAATAAAAATCATGCTCCATTGTATTCCTGACTTTATTTATTTTTCTCAATATCCTGGGTGCAATTATCCCTAACCGGTTTAACAGATCAATCTTATTTGGTATTGCCATCTTTTTCTTATCAGTATAAGCTTTTAAACAGTATCCATATAAAAGAGATTCTATTTGACAATCCAACGCTCTTTTAGCATTAGATAATGCATTAATTAAATTCCGCTTATCTTCTCCCTTTAAATCCTCCTCCATAAATTCGAGATATTCATGTGGCGTAACATCAAATTTTAATTCTACATCTTCGTAACAGCAGGAACCCCAATATAAACTCTCTCTGCTTAACATTTGATTGATATAAACTAAATCCAAACTCCTACCTCCGGAAATTCAAATAATTTGAAATCTATTTATTTTCTCTCACAAAACGGCAAGGATTCCCGTATGCTATCATATCACATTATATCTATTAGAGCATCGTTATCTGTCAGAGTCATCCACGCCGGCGCTATGTTTTCCCCTTAAAATTTGTCCCGTATTTCCTTTTTTGATGTCCGCCTCTCATAATAACCGGAAGTTTTTTAACAATACTGAGGTATTATATAACCTATTTTTTCTAAATCTCTATTCCGGCGATAATTAAAGGGGCTGGGGCTTTCATATATATCTTAGCACTAATTATTAAATAAAGACACACGCTTTTGATACATTTATATTTTATTTCCTATCATCCTGCGCAATCGTATCTCCATTCCCAAACACATAGATGGCCCCGGCTTTCGGACACACAAAAAGCACCAGCCGTTCTCTGACTCGTGCTTTAATAGAGGCTTATCATTAAAAATACAGTAGATTAGATACTACACCGGCCTGATTAAATTGTTTTCAAAAAAAGTGTCAAAAGTATTTGTTGCGCCTCCGTGTTCAACAATTTTTCCATCCACTACTTTATCAATATCAACCCCTGTAATAGTGAGTTTCTTATTCGTTGGTTTGATACCAATAAACGCTCCCTTATGAGTCCCCTGCATAATAAATTCAGAGATAACATAATCGCCATCTGAATACTGCTTAATAATGTTCATTGTGTAGTCCGGATAAGTCTTTTTTACATCGGCTAAATGCTGTCTCATACCGGCTAATCCAAGCGGTACCATTTTTTCTCCAACTTTCAGTACGCAATCATCCGAAATATATTGGGAAAGCTCATCCAGTAAATTATTTGAAACAATTACCTCATAAAAATATTTTACAAGCTTTTTCTTCTCCATAATACTCACCTTTTAAACTGTGCTTTGGGTATCATTCAAGCAGCTCCAATGCTCACAGATTTTCCCCTTCACTTTAATGTAAAATCCTAAGAACCATCTTCTGGCAGGGATACTCAAATACAGTCAATTTTTCATCATCTGCAAATCCACAAGCATGATAACATGCCCTGGCAGGTGTCCCTTTTGGGTCGCCGTCTTGGAATGTAACGACGGAAATAATATCTCCCACAGTAAACCACTCCGTCATTTTCTCAATCAATCTTTTAGCAACACCTTTCTTTCGATACTCAGGATGTACGGCAAGAAAAGACAATTCTTTTTCTCCCCTTGAACACATAAGCATTCCTGCAATTCTACCATCTTTTTCATCCATAATTGCTTCATCATTGCTGATGGCACTATATACTGCTTCTAAAAATTCCTTTTCTTTATACCCGGCAAAATCATCTTTTACCAGTTCCATCATGGATAGTATTTGACCTTCATCGTTCTTTGTTACATACCTTATCATGATCTTTCCTGCTTTCCATATCATAAATAAAACATTGCCCCGGAATCCACATAGTCCAATTTACGATAAATATGCCGTGCCGCTTTTTTCGACAAGGAAGATGTCATAATTAAGTTTAAACAGCATATTCATAAACACGGCGTTTAACCCAGAACAGATTTCACCGAAGCCAACCTATTTTCACATGCTCTCCTCTGTATATTCTAAACCATTCTCCTGGCACCACTCAATCGCCAGTTCCCTGTAATATTTCGTCTAAAAATTATACCACTGCTGTGTAATCCCCATTCTATCAATCATATCGTCAAATCTCCTGAACGCGCCCCGCCCCCGTATGGCATAGCCCAATTCTTCCGCCTTTTTACCTTTTAAAGTCCAGATAAATTCTTCCATGATATGATATTCGTGAATTTCAAATTTTGTCGGAAGCCTTAAATAACGTCCCAAGTTTTCTTCAATTTCATGATCCAGTCCCTTATTATCCAGACCAGTAACCAGTTCATCTACAAGGAATACACTTTCTCCTGTTTCCAGATCCAAAAAATATGTGTAATTATCATCTGCCATTTCGATCGCTTCCAAAATTACATTTAAATTTACTTTCATCGCTAAACATCCTGTCTTTTGTGAATTAACCATTAAATTTAAGACTAATAAAATGTGGCTGCTCAGCTTTTTAAATCACAGTTTATTTCAATAAGTATAACATAATGAGAAGAAAGATTCAGTAATTTTTCACTTTCATCGTGAAGTCCTATAATGAATTTTAAGTTCTATCCCCTTTCCCCTATCTTTGGAAACTTATCCAACTCACCTCATGTTAAAACACAACTCCATTTGCTCCAAATAATTCCGCTTTCCCGTATAGAATTAAGGTTTCCGCACGAGAAACACGGCGGTTTCAATATGCGGTGAAAGTTTTCTTTTATACTACATGGCAAAAGATTTCGTTCAAAAAATTCCCGACTTTTGCCAGAGGGTTGCTTTTTACCGATTTACCCCTTTTTGCAGTATTTCACCCCTTTTCAGAGTGCTTACCATACCTATACTCATTGGCAAAACTTCCGTTTATTTCGTTTCGCCAGTGAATATATCTTTAATCCATTTGGGTACCGTAGAGACTTTTTTCCCGACAAGAAGCATTTTCACAATTTCATCTGTGTCCTCTTTTCTCCAGAACCTGTCCCGGATATAGCAGTCATGGCTGCAGAACTTTTGCGTCTTGGACGAACTTTCAAATTTCTTTCCGCAAAACATACGCTCATACTTGTAAAGCGATAAATGATTCTTCGACCACGCTCTTCTGCATTCCTCCGAACAGTAAATTCTCCTTCGTCCGGTAGTCTGCTTCTCAATTGGTTTGCCACAATACCTACATACACTGTCAGCAGAATCTTCCTCCATCTGCTTACCTTCCTCAGCTTGCAGGTGCTTCTTAGCGTAGCCGTCCAGACCGTTTACTTTGCAGTAATTTCTTACCCTGTCTCTTGAAAGGTCTAAAACATTTGCAATTTTCCGGTAGCCTAATCCTACATTCCTAAGACGCACAATCGTCTGCTTCTGTTCCTCTGTCATTTGACATCAACTCCTTAACAAATTTGGTAGTTCAGTAATTGCTCTAAATTACAAATTTGTCAAGAAATATTTTTACTGGCTGCAAATCATCTGTAATGTTATTCCATATGTATCCAACAGATATGCCTGTGTTCCACATAAAATCTGATGCATGTCCTCAGTAATTGCCGATGCTGACACTCCCGGTTGAACAATAAAAATATCTAATTTTGCTGGAAGAAATCTCAATTTATTCCTTATGGTTGAGAGCTTTTTTAAATCACCTTTTTCAAACCTACTAACACCGTTCAACTTCATCCGTCTGCTTTCTCTATATTTCATTCTTTCAATAACTTCACAGATATTTTGCTTCCATAAGACAGACTTTTCTGCCTGTCCACATACTTCATATAAATCAGCAACTCTGCTACCCGGCTTTGCTCCATGAGCAAATTTACAATGGTAAAATTCAAAATGAATCTCTTTATCCTTTTCTTTTATCGCTACAATATCTGCAATTTCTCCTGCGTTATCATCATCAAATACTACTTCATAACTTTGGTCACTAAGCAATTTATGAATTGTAAAATATTGTATAGAATCTTTCTCCTTCGTATTTCCTTGGGATTCTTTACTTATATCCACTTTATCCCATGTCCATTTAATCAATTGCTCCTCCGAAAATTTGAAATTAGTACTATTTTCCAGGGTTACATAAAGATTTCCCTGCAACGATGATTGATCAACAAACTTGATTTCTGGCGGATTTTCTTTAAAAAAGTCTACTAAACTATATACCCTATTCCTCATACGTAATTCAAGGTATGTACCGCTAATCTTAGAAATAGACCACCCTTCATTATTAATGATAAATTCAAATTCTGCTCTACACTCCTCATTTTGCACAAAAAATTTCAAATTCTCAGTATCTTCTACTTCTATAAGACCAATTTCCATTTCATATATCGGTATGGATGTATATGGTGTTTCCAAATATACACCTTTTTCATTGCACATATCCAAATCATTCGGCCAATCTATTCTATATGCTTTCTCTTTTGGTCTCTCTTTAATAATCACTGGCATTAAAACCCCTTTTAATATATCCACAGTATGAATATCTGGATTAATAACTTTCTCATAATTTAAATTACACCATTCTTTCCAATTATCGATAGTTTCAACCAGTCTTCCCCAAATGGTTCCTTTATATGAACATCCGATACTAGTTTTACCTTCCCCATTGTATCCCATACCAAAGATATTTGATTTATAACAATTTCCTTTCTGAGATTCCGATATTGCCTCTGCAATATCAATACCTGTAAACATTTTATATCGTATTGGCCCATCAATGGCTGAATTTAACCCTAGGTTTGCCACCATAAGACGGTTAATCCCATGTAAACATTTGAATATATTTTCACCTGAAATTCTTTGAACTTCGGTAAATAAAGTTTCAGCAAATTTATTGAAAATTGCTTTATTCGTCGAATTCAGAAAAACTACTTGCTTTTCTTTGTTCCAATATGCCATATGTAGGTTCCAGTTCAAATTACTAATTTCTCTATAATTTGCCCAATCTATCTTACTCACTTCTGGTTCAATAACAATAAATATATTCTCTTCCTCATTAATATAATACTTGCATACATCTTCATCAAACAACTGTGTCCAATTTTCCCAATTCCATTCTTTAGCGTCTGTTTTATATGCTACCATACTAAGTGCTGGTCGTAATTGCTTTATATTTATAGATTCTATTCCACTTCCTTTAAATCCGTTCGCTAATTTTTGTAATGAAATTTCTTTACCAATTACTCCTTCTGACAATTCACTTAATAAACTATTCCAATCCGAATCTTGAGAATACAATTCAGCTAATGCATCTTGAATATCCTCATTAGCCAAGTTAGTAATAATTGTTGCATCTCCTAATCCAGCTTTACTACGTGCAAAACGTCCGATAAACTGCAGGGTAATCGGTAAAGATTTATATCTGTCATGTATTGCTGCAATCTTAAGATTAGGTATATCTATGCCTTCTCCAAACATATCAACACACACCACTATTTGTGACTTTCCTGTCTTTAAAGCTTCCATATTAGATTTCTTTTCTGTTGCAGTCATCTCACTAATTATGAGTACAGGATTGTACTGCGTAAAATAATTGGCATAAATATTCTCGTATAACTGCTTTGCTCTTTGCATCGACTTGGCTCGAACTAAAATAATATGATTGAATTCCTTTCCCAAATCTGATTTTAATTGCCGTACCGCAGCTAAAGCAATAGAGTAGTCTCCTTTTTCTTCATCATACTCAACAATAGGTTTAAAATTAATCTTTTGAAAATATCTCTGTTCCTGTGCCATAGACAATGGAAAATTATATATTATATCACCATCTAACTTTTTACCATCATTCCTAAAAGGCGTGGCTGTAAACTGCAATATTCTCTTATCTCTAAAGAAACTTTTAATCTGATTCCATCTGTTTGCCTCAATGTGATGTGCTTCATCTACGATAAGAATATCACACTTACAACTCAGTATATTCATATATTCTACATCAAATCTACTTACTAACCTTGCAGTGGATACAATGATATTTGCAGAATCTAGCATTTCTTCTAAATCATCTTTTGACTTAGGTTGCGATTTCAAACATAATACATTCGGATATTTTGCTTTCTGCTCAATCACCCCAATATCCTTCAAAATTCCCCATTTAACACAATTTTCTACAGTCTGCGTTCTCAATAGATCAGTGGGCACCAGTATAAATACCCTTTTACATTGTTCTGCAACAATAGTAGTCATCATAGTTTCTGTTTTTCCTGTACCCGTTGGCATAACTACTGTAGCCGCTTCTTTGCTAACAATCCAATGTGCACGAATAGCAAACACTGCACCCAATTGTGCTTGCCTCAAACCTTTTACATTTTTCGAACTATTTTCTGTCACATAATTTACTTTATTATCCCATGATTTTCTTATTTGCTGACAACTATATATTTTCCCTTTTTCATTCTCGTAGCACCGTAAATAATTTTTTCCAAATAATTTCTTAACAATCGCCATATTACCATTCTCCTCTACGCACACACTGCTCTGTCACCACCCAATACCTTCTATCAATATTTTATCATGTTCTTCTCTCTTTTTCCATCGGAACCTCCGTGCCCCGGAGTATCCCTTTTGCTAAAAAGTATGGGTTTTGCTAAAGTGTACAAACTCTCCGGCAAACCCCATATTAAACCACATATTAAACTCACACGGCGTTACCCCATCCCCACTTCCACGGTAACTTATTCATATCTATTTTCATAAAAACACAACTTCATTACCACCAAATAATCCCGCAAACCCGCCTAGAATCAAGGTTCCCGCACGAGAAGCGTGACGGTCTCCACATGCCCAGTCCCCCCAAACATATCCACCGGCCAAGCCTCCACAGCCCGGTACCCCTTCCCCATAAACCACCGAAGATCTCTAACAAGTGTTTCCGGCCCGCAGGAGACATAGATTACACGTTCCGGACCCATCTTGGCGACCGCGTCAATGAATTCCTTCGTACTTCCGCTTCTGGGGGGATCCATCAAAATGACGTCCACCTTTTCGCCCTTTTCCGCCATATTTACGATAAACCGTCCGGCGTCATTGCAGTAGAACTGGATATTCTTCACATCATTCATTTTTGCATTCTGTACTGCGTCACGGACTGCATCAGGGTTCAATTCCACCCCAATCACCTCTCCGGCCTTCCTGCTTGCAATCAGGCCAATGGTACCGATACCGCAATATGTATCTAAAACCTTCTCTTTTCCGGTCAGTCCAGCCAGTTGCAGGGCCTTATTGTAGAGAAGCTCCGTCTGCGCAGAATTCACCTGGTAAAACGACTTCGAAGAAATCCTGAACCGGAGTCCGCACAGCACATCCTCAATGTAGCCTCTGCCATAAAGCACGTGCTCTTTATCGCCCAGCACCATGCTTGTACTTCTATTGTTAATATTCTGAACAATCGTCGTAATCTCAGGATGCTTCTCTCTGAGAGCCTTCACGAAATTATTTTTCGACGGAAATACCGGCGAAGCCGTCACCAGTACCACCATAATTTCCCCTGTGGCAAATCCGCGTCTGACAAGAACATGCCTCAAAAAGCCATATCCTGTATCCTCATCAAATGTCCGGATCTTGAATGATTTCAGCATCCCTCTGATAGTCCCGATAATCTCATCTGCCTTCTCATCCTCAATCAGGCATTTCTCAACCGGGACAAGAATATGCGTTCCTTCTTTGTAAACGCCGGAGAGCGGATTTCCCTTTCTGTCATGCCCAAATACGGCATGTACCTTATTCCGGTAATGCAGAGGCTCCTTCATCCCAATAATTGGCTTCACCGGACAGATTCCTTTTAAGAGTTCCTCCATCCGCTTCTGTTTTTCAGCGAGCTGCTGTTTGTAAGGAAGGTGCAGAAGCTGACATCCGCCGCACTGTTCATAAACAGGACAGGGCGAGTTCCTTTTCCTGCTGCCGTTCCCGGTATTTTTTACACTTTCCTCATTCTTTCCGTCTGCTCTTTTATTCCCGAAGCGGTCTCTGCCGGAAAAATCCTTACTGTTTTTTCCACGAAAAGCTTCCTTCACCTGCTTTTGAGAGAAGTCACTCTCCCCCGCTCCGCTTTTACTGCTGCCTGCTCTGCCCTTCCTCTTATCTGTTCCATTTTCCCATTTATCGGCTCCACGCTTCTTATACGCTCCAAGGCTCCCTATGCCTGTCCCACTCTTCCTTTTATCCGTTCCGCTGTTCCCGGCATCCGCCCTGTTTTTTCTCATTTCCACTTCATTCTTCCCGGTGTCCACGCCACTCTTCCTCGTATTCGCTCCGTTCTTCCCCATATTCACACCGCTCTTTCTCGTATCCGCCCCATTCCCCTTATCAACGCGGCTCTTCCCTATTTCCGCCCTGCCTTTTCTCGTATTCACTCCGCTCTTCCTCTTTTCCGCCCCGCTCTTTCTCTCTTCCGCTCCGCTCTTCCTCTTTTCCACGCCGCTCTTTCCCATTTCCGCCCCGCTCTTCCTCTTTTCCACGCTGCTCTTCCTCTTTTCCGCCCCGCTTTTTCTCTCATCCACGCCGCTCTTCCTCTTTTCCGCCTCATACTTCCCAAAACCATTCCCACTTTTCTCCATTCCAGCCTCCCTTTTCAATCTCTTCCATTTACATCCATATATTCTCAGAAAATTCAAGCTTGTATCTCATGTTATCCACATTTATCGCCCATTTCATCCACATTTCCACAACTCGTCATCTAAATCCCAGCCAATCATCCACAATTGCTAATTTATCCGGCTCAATCATCCACACTTCTGAACACTTTTTTCCACCGTTCTTTTTTAAAATGCACGGCAAATATCAATCCTCTGAGACATTCGTCTATTGCCATAGCCACCCAGACGCCCTCCAGGCCCCAGCCAAATATGATTCCGAATACCCATGCCCCGACAAAGGCAACTCCCCATTGAAAACTTACGCCGACTACTGTCGGTGTGACCGCATCTCCGACGGCGATCAGACATTTCGTCATTACTATATTGACGGCTCGTCCTATTTCCAGAAAAATTTCAATAAACAGAATCCTACGCCCCAGTGCAATGATCTCCGGATCATCCGTGAATATCAGAAAGATATAATTGCTGCCCAAGAACAGCAGAACCGCCAGGCCCACACAGGCCGCCAGAGCCACCTTCTGCGTCGCATTCACTCTTTTCTGGATTAAATCAATTTTCTTCGCCCCTATCAGATATCCCAATACAATCTGGGTTGCCGAAGCAATCGCCATCGCATAAACATAGGCAAGATTAGCGAATATACTGCAATACCCTTTTGTGACCGTCACCATCGTGCCGAAGGAATTGACAATTCCCAAAATGCACATCTGTGACATATTATAAGAGAAACTCTCCACACCGGAGGGAACCGCCAAAAGGCAGAGTTTTTTCATAATTTGAACCGGAAACGGCTTTAAAAACCGCAGTCCCAGCTTCACGTTAGTACGCTTCACAAACAGCAGAATCATCAGCCCCAGTCCCACCAGCTTACTGATATCCGTAGAAACAGCCGCACCTACTGCCCCAAGCCTCGGCATGCCGAACCAGCCGTTGATTAAAATTGCGTTTCCAATAATATTCATAACATTCATAACAATGGAAACTATCATGACTTCCTTCATCATCGCAAATGCCCTGATAATCGCGGAGAAGATTAGGTAAAGTCCCTGCACTGTGATACAAGCCCCGACGATAAGCAGATACAGCGAAGCTTCATCAAATATTTCCTCCGGCACACGAAGTGCTTTGTAAAGCGGCTTGTAACCTGCAAATACCAGAAGTGTGGACAGCAGGCTTACCACCGTGATCATAAGAATCGACACCATACAGGTTCTGGACGAATTTGCCTTATCCTCCGCCCCAAGATATTGTGATAAAATTACCGTAGATGCCGTAGATGCCATGCTGAGTACAATAATCACCAGATTCATAATCTGGTTCGCATTAACAATGGATGCCACCGACTGCTGGGAAACACGGCTGACCATCATCTGGTCAATATTTCCTACCAAAAGCTGTAAAAGCAGCTCAACGAATATTGGCAGTGACATAAAAAACAGATTCCTGTTCGTATTCATTTTATCTATATCAGTCTGATGTCTCATGGTTTTGCCCTATCTATCCTTATTTTATAATAGCTTCTTCTATTGATTTTCCTATTACTTCCTCAGTTAAATCTTATATATCTGCTATCAATCTATCGTAATATCCCAAACTTCGTTATTATAGTCGATATGCCCTGTCAAATCAATACAAACATTGATTAAAATATTGCTTTTTCGCCGTGGCTTGGTATAATAGGAGAACATATCCGTTTTTCCACGATTCAGCGCTAATTACAAGTGGACCCGTTACCGGATATATTACAAATACTGAATTTAAGTTACGGTATAACCATACAAACAATAGAAAACGTCAGCAGACTAAAAGGAGTAAGAATATGAATCCATCAGCCGCAGCCCATCAGGCTGTTTCACCGAACGAAATCTATATTGATCAGACACTGTACACCGGCCGACCGGATAATTTCACTCTCCGTCTGCCCAAAGAACAGCGTGTTTATACTCTCCTCGATTCACTGGGGCTTTCCTATACCAGGATTGATCACGACCCGACGGAGACAATCGAAAGCTGCCATGAGGTGGAACGGCTTCTGGACATCCGCATCTGCAAGAACCTGTTTCTCTGCAATGCCCAGAAAACCAGCTTTTACCTTCTGATGATGCCCGGTGACAAGAAATTCCGCACCGCAGTATTTTCCAAGAAAATGGGATGTTCCCGTCTTTCCTTTGCCGATGCCGCACATATGGAGGAGTATCTCGATATCACCCCGGGTTCTGTCAGCGTCCTCGGCCTGATGAATGATCCGGAAAACCATGTCCGCCTTGTCATTGACGAAGATATCCTGAAAGATGAATATATCGGCTGCCATCCCTGCATCAATACCTCCAGCCTGAAGATTATAAAAGACGATTTAATCGGCAGGATCCTTCCTGCCATTCACCATGAATACACTCCGGTCGAACTGGAGTGGTGAGAGCAGCTTAACAATTAACAGCGAAAGGCGGCCGCCCTATGAAATTATCGTCATTTTTCCACCTGGCCTGTTTCAGTATTAAAACAATTCTTTTGAGGCAGAAAAATCCGATTCTCGGAACTATTATTTTGACAGATAAATGCAATCTTTCCTGTAAGCACTGCTCTGTAAATAATATTACCGCCGTCCTCCATCCCTACCGCCAAATCAGGGCCGAGATGGAAAAGCTGTACGGTATGGGCATCCGTATCCTGTTTTTTTGCGGAGGTGAGACCTTCCTATGGAATGATGGTGATAAAACGATCCGTGATCTGGTCAGAGAGGCCAGAGAGATGGGTTTCCTCATTGTAAATACGGTGACGAACGGAACCTTTCCCCTGGATTTGCCTGAGGCGGATCTTATCCTGCTGAGTCTTGACGGGGATAAAGAAAAGCACAATGAGATTCGTGGAGACACCTATGATCGGATTATGGAAAATATAAGAAATGCCTCCTCCGATAATATCTGCTTCTATATGGCAATAAACCGGATTAACAGGCATACGGTCCGTGACGTATGTATCAAAGCCAGAGACACTGATAACGTGCGGGCCGTTTCTTTTAATTTCCACACCCCTTATCCCGATACCGCAGAGCTTGCCCTTTCCAGGGAAGAAAAAGCCGGCTGCTGTGATGCCATTGCCCTGATGAAAAAGCAGGGAGCTCCTGTTTTCAACTTGCTTAGCGCATTTCCGTATATCATAAACAACAGCTTTCCAACGCCCTGCCATCAATGTATTGTAATGGAAGGCGGGGAAATCAGCACCTGCGGCAGATGCATCCACAGTCCGGGCCTGTGTGAACAATGCGGCTATTTTTTCGTGGCGGAATATACCCTGCTGTTCAGCGGAAACATAAAGATCATAGCCGAACTTCTCTGTACCTATCTCAAATACATATAATGAATGCGGTGTACAAATCAACATTTTTTATAAGACAACAGACAAAATGCATGTAAGAGTCAGCGCCAGGAGGATTTATGGGATTTGTCACTACTCTCACACGGATGTGGTTCACCAGGACGCTCCGTCCGTTTACCTTTAAAAATGAATATGATTCCCGGTTGAATTACGGGGAATGCACGGGACTTGGACTTTACGTTCATCTGCCGTTTTGCAGCCAGCTTTGTTCCTTCTGCCCTTACTGCAAGGAGCTGTATTCGGCGGAAAAATGCAGCCTCTACATCGACGCTTTAATTAAAGAAATCCACCTGAGCGCAGGACGCCAAAAGGAAAAGAAGCCGGTCACCAGCCTCTATTTTGGCGGCGGAACGCCTGCACTTGCGGCCCCCCGTCTGAAAGAAATCATTGATGCTTTGCAGGAGCATTTTATCATTACTGAAGGCATCGGCCTCGAACTGCATCCGGACAATGTGACCAATGAGACGCTCCGGCTTTTGAAAGAAGCCGGCATCACTAAAATCAGCATCGGAATCCAGTCATTTCAGGACAAATATTTAAATATCCTGGGCCGCCGCGCGTTCGATTGTAAGCGCATGGCTGAGGCTTTGTCGAATTTTTCCTTTGAAACGGTCTCAATGGACTTTATATTTGCACTGCCCGGTCAGACATCAGAAGATTTGAAAAACGATATTGAAACTGCCTTTGCTAACGGAGCCAACCATATCGCAATCTATCCATTGATTGACTTCACCTTCACGGACAGCCGGATAAAGCCGCTGAAAAAGAAGGAAAAGAGAAAGCTTCTGGATGAAATCACCCTCTACTGTAAGGAGATGGGATACCGACGCGATTCCATCTGGACCTTCTCCAATTCCGGCACCGCCGGATATTCATCCATGACAAGAGATAATTTTCTTGGTTTTGGCTGCTCTGCCACAACACTTTTAAAGGACCAGTTTAAAATCAACACCTTTTCTGTGGCGGAATATCAAAAAAGGATTGAGGAGGGGAAACTTCCCACTTCTCTGACTCTGCGTTTTTCCGAAAGACAGCGTATGGTGTATTACTTATTCTGGACCGCCTACAGTACCAAAGTAAATTCAAAAGACTTTGAAGTGTTTTTCAACACGCCTCTCAAAAAAGCATACGGCCCCGAGCTTTGGCTTGCTAAAAAGCTGGGATTTGCCACCGAGGAGAACGGGGAATACCGGATGACGCTCAAAGGAGCTTTCTATTATCACTACTATGAAAACTTTTATACACTTTCCTATATCGATAAAATGTGGGGGATTCTGCGCAAGGAAGCCTTTCCTGAAGAAATCCATTTTTAATCTGCCTGACGGCAGGCCGTTTAAAAAGCCAGAAAGAATATCGCTCGCGGGATTCTCCGCCTGACGCGGGCCGCTGTGGCGACATGATTCCCAAGCGCCGCAGGCATTGGCTCACTTAACAGGAGTATTTTCCCGTTAAAAAAGGGCTGTAAAAAACCTCCCCAAAAGAAAAATCGCTGAGTTCGTGAGACTTCAGCGATTTTTTTGGTATCATTAATTATGCGGCCGGCCGATATTACCAATAAAAATCATACACCACATCAGTTGAAATTACCGCCCCTTTTCATCAATGAAAATCTTTCTCCAAATCATATCCCATCACGGTCAGATAATTCTTGATTACAGCTACAGCCCCATCCACGCCAATATGAGTGGTGTTGATTACCAGGTCATAATTGTCCAGCTCCTGCCAGTCACGTCCCGTGTAATATCTGTGATAATCGCGGCGTTCCCTGTCTATCCTCTTGATATTCTTCAATACCTCTTTCTCATCGTAAAGATCCTTTTCCCTGATTCTTGCCTCCCTCACTTCGATGTCTGCATACAAATAGACGCGGAGCAGTCCCTCCATTCCGTCCAGGACATAGTTGGCGCACCTTCCGATGATGACGCAGGATTCTTCCGCCGCCAGTTTCCGGATTACCTCCGACTGGAATCGGAACAGGTTGTCGGCGGAGATCAGATCCGAACCAAAGGAGGGAGCGCCTTTTTCCGGTGTCAGACTGCTGATAATCTTATACAGCAGCTTATTTCCCGCCTTCTCGTCTGCCAGGTGAAAATAGCTTTCCTTGATTCCGCTTTCATCTGAATTCATCCTCAGGATATTCTTGTCGTAAAAACCAAATCCCAGTTCTTCTGCCAGCCTTCTGCCGGTGTCGGCTCCGCCGCTGCCATATTGTCTTCCAATGGTGATAACTACTTTTTTCCCTGCCATAATAACGCCTCCCCTTCACATTGATCGACCTTTATTGTATCTACATTATAACACACTATCCCATTGTTTTCTATTTATTTTCCATAATATTCCTAATTCTGCTATCCGCAAAGCTTCGCAAGAACACGGTCCGCCGTCTGGCTTGTTGTAGCCGTGCCGCCGAGGTCGGGCGTCAGGACACTGCCCTCCTCTAAGACAGCCTCGATTGCGGACAGGACCCTGCTTCCCATATCCTCATGGCCGAAGAAATCCAGCATCTGGCTGGCCGACCAGATGGCCGCAAGAGGGTTGGCCTTCCCCTGCCCGGCGATATCCGGGGCAGAACCGTGAATCGGCTCAAACATCGATGGATATATCCTTTCCGGATTCAGGTTCGCACCGGCGGCAAGCCCCATTCCGCCTGCAATCGCCGCTCCCAAATCCGTCAGAATATCGCCGAACAGATTGGAGGTCACCACTATCTCAAACCGCCGTGGGTCTTTCACCATCAGCATGCTTGCGGCGTCAACCAGATAGGAGTGGGTTTCCACATCCGGGTATTCTCTGGAGACTTCCTCAAATATCTGATCCCAGAATACCATAGAGTAATTCAGCGCATTTGCCTTGCTGATACTGGTCAGGCTTTTCTTCCTCTTCCTTGCCAGCTCAAACGCATACCGGATGATTCTCTCACAGCCTGTCCTTGAGAAAACACCGTCCTGTATCACCACTTCGTTGGGCTTTCCTTTAAACAGCCAGCTTCCGCTTCCCGCATACTCCCCCTCGCTGTTTTCCCTGACAAAGAGCATGTCTATGTCTTCCCGCCGTACGTCTTTTAACGGGCAGGGTGCCCCCTTCAGAAGCGTGATCGGCCTCAGATTCACGTACTGGTCAAAGCTTTTCCTGATTGTCAGCAGCAAATCCCACAGGGAAATATGATCCGGCACGCCGGGATAGCCTACCGCACCAAGATAAATCGCGTCAAATTTCTCTAAGCGGCTGATCCCGTCCTCCTCCATCATTCTGCCATGTTTCAGGTAATACCCGCATCCCCAGGGAAACCAGGTAAATTCAAACCGGAAACCTCCGTCCAGCCGGGCTGCCTCCTCCAAAACGCGCACGCCTTCCCGAATCACTTCCGGGCCGACCCCATCTCCCGGAATCACCGCTATTTTATGTACATCCATCCTGTTTCTCCTCCCTCTTTACCGCGTTCTTCATTTACACTTATCATACTATACCTTCCGGTCGGGTTCAATTCCATTTATCAGTAACAATTCAGACAGCATAAGCTGTGTTACTGTTACATTGCTCTGTCTATTAGATAAAAAGAAGGGAAAGGGTTCCAAAGCCGGAACCGGTTCCCTTTTCCGAGCGGCAGTCTTTCCCTGCATGTTATCAGTAAACAGCCGGGCCGTGGACCAGAACTGTGGAAAAGCCGTTTCTTCGCAGCTCCTGTTCCATTTTCACCGCATTATCCATCTCTTTAAACGCTCCGACCCTGACCTTATATAACCCGTCTTCCAATACCAGATATGCCGGAAATCCTTCTGATTTCAATTCCTCAAGCTGCTGTTCAGCCAGAGAACGGATACGGTAGGCTCCTGTCTGGATCATGTAATAATAGTTCTCTTCCTGCTGTTTTACAACATCCAGTATCCCGGTTGCGATAGCTCCGGCTATTTCCTCAAACTGTGCGTCAAATTTGGCATTGTCCTCAGGATTATCAATAAATCCGGCCTCAACAAGCACTGCCGGCATCTGGGTTTTGCGAAGCACGACCAGTCCCGGCCTTTCAAATGTTCCCAGATCCGTAAAGCCGGTTCTGGCAAGTTCCCTGTTGATGGACTGCGCCAGCTCAGCTGCAAGTCCTTCTTCTTTATACACCAGCGTCATTGTCCCTGAGCCGGTGCCGGGTTCTGCGGCAGCATTGCGGTGAATGGAAACAAAGAAGTCGGCCTCGGCCTCATTGGCCATATCCGCCTTTTCATAGGGTGTATCATATACATCCGTAACCCTTGTAAAAATCACTTCCACTCCGTTGTTTTCCAATATATCACCAACAGCCAGCGCCAGCCGCAGATTGTCGTCCTTTTCCTGTCTTCCTTCGAAAACAGCTCCCGGATCGTATTCGCCGCCATGGCCTGCATCTATAACCACTCTCTGTCTTATATCCAAAAGAAAAACTCCTCTCACATACCTTTGTACTATTAAAGTATGTGAAAAGAGTTAAAAGGTTACTGCTCCTGCCGATGTTGGTAACAGTTCATACCGTCTGAACTGTTACTGATATTCTCCGTGGAAGACTTCAACCGCAGGCCCTGTCATATAGACGGTATCTTTCTCGCGGTCCCAGGCAATCGTGAGCGTGCCTCCCAGCAGCTCCACCTCCACTGTATCGTCCGTACAGCCGGCCAGTATGGCTGCCACTGCAACGGCACAGGCGCCTGTCCCGCAGGCCATGGTTTCACCTGAACCGCGCTCCCACACGCGCATCTTGACATGCCCGCGGTCAATTACTCTGATAAATTCCGTATTGGTTCTGTCCGGGAATCTCTCATGGTTCTCAAAGTCGGGACCAATCTTCTCCAGGTCAAGCGTCTCGATGGGCTCCTCAAATTCATCTTCAAACACTACCGCATGCGGATTCCCCATGGATATCCCGATAAACCGATAGCTCTTTCCCTTTATCTCCAACTCTTCGAACAGTTCCGAAGTCTGAACCGGTTTTCCCATATCCACGGTGACAGCCGTGACTTTCCCATTCTCCACCTTCATATCAAGATATTTAATCCCGGATGCCGTCTCCACGCTGATACGGGGCTTATCCACTATTTTGTGATCATAGGCATATTTTCCCACGCAGCGCACTCCGTTGCCGCACATTGCGCCTCTGGTGCCGTCCAGATTATACATATCCATCTGACAGTCGGCCACTTCAGACGGTTTGATAAGAATCAGGCCGTCTGAGCCAATCCCAAAGTGGCGGTCGCTGACGGCAATCGCCATGCTGCACGGATCCTCCACCTTTTCCTCAAAACAGTTCACATATACGTAATCATTGCCAATTCCCTGCATTTTCGTAAATTTCATCTTTTCCTCCCTGGGTCATTGATACAGTCTTAATACCATCCTTGCCGCCTCCGCAATCCCGGTGCCGCTGTCCATGCTGCACTTCTGCAAATACCTGTGGGCATCCGGTTCCGTCATGCTGTTTCGGCTGATCAGGACGGCTTTAGCCTGGGCAATGACCTTTGTGTCTTCCTCGCTTCTTTCCTGCGGCCGGCTTTTTCTCTGTCTGCGTTTCTCCGACTGCATCCGTTCAATCATGCGCACGCTGGAAATCAGGTCACATACCTTAAACGGGGCCGGGAGACATACAATCTCCCCCATATTTTCACCGCTCCATTTTGCCGGCGATGCAATCAGGAGCATATCGAACCCGGACGGAAGCTGACGGTAAAGCTGACGGCAGGTCATATCGCCAAACCGGAAACCGCCGACCACAATTCCGCTTCTCAAATCGTCCGCGTGAGCCAAAACCTGAGAACCGGAAGTGCAGGACGCCGTCACTTGAAGTCCATTCTTTATTAATATGTTTTTAATATTCCTTCCATCTTCCGGTCTGGAAAATGCCACTATGATATTGATCACACAGTTTCACCTCACTGTTTCATGCCACCCCCGTGCCCCTGTTAACAGCGGTAAAGATATTCTTTCATCTCCCAGTCGGTCACATGGGAACAGAAGCGGTCCCATTCCTCCTGCTTGCCATCTTTATACATCCTGCAAAGCTTTTCCCCGAATGAAGATTTTGCAAATGTATTATTGTCAAGCTCTCTCAGGACGACTCCCAGAGTCTCCGGAAATTCCGTCTTTCCATCGCGGGCCTCCGTCTGAAGCTTTTGTACGATTCCGTCGATTCCCGCCGCCGTAATAGCAGCCAATGCGAGATAGGGATTGGCAGCCGGATCCGGATAGAGCGCCGTAATGCGGCAGTTGCCTTCCTTATCCTCTGAAAATCGGACCACCTTGTCGGTTCCGTCTTCCCATGCCGCTGCCGGGAACTCCGGCTGGAAAATGCCTCTCTTTCCCGCTGCCAGACGCTTATATGAATTAATCAATGGGTTGGTAAAGATCATCATATCCCATAAATGTTTTAATATACCGGCCCTGAAATATCCGGCCGCCTCCCGGGCTGTCCTGCCTTCCTTATCCCTGAGGGTGATTCCGACATGCAGGCCGGAACCGTCGCTGTCCCTGTCCGGTTTTGGCAGGAAGGTTGCATGAAGGCCGTGACGTTTTGCGATTCTTTTTACCGCCGTTTTAAATGTCTGGAGGTAATCTGCCGCCTCTGTCCCGCACCTTGCCGGAATCAGGAAGCCGTGCTGACCCGGTGTAAGGCCGTGGTGGCTGCTTTCCGCCTCCATCCCCGCCTCCGCCAGGCTCAGCATGATATCGCGGCGAACGCTCTCCGCAAGATCAATGGGGCCTGCATCGTAATATCCGGCCACCTCATGCGTAATCGTTGTCGGCCTTCCCTCATCGTCCGAGTGGAATAGGTAAAATTCGCACTGAAAATCAAAATAAATCTGCAGCCCCAGCTTTTCAAGCCGGCTCACCGTCTCCTTCAGAAGTCCCCTGGTATCCGCCCACGACGGGTTTCCGTCAGGATCCATGACATCGCAGATGACTCCGGCCACGTTTTCCTGTCCTGAATCCCACGGCAGGATCTGATATGTTGTCATGTCGGGCTTTAAGTAAAGCTCCATATTCCCGGCCCTGTCCTTTAAAGTTTCAGAATCGGGTGCCGCTCCTTCGCATCTAAGGCCTCCCAGAGCATAACGGTTGATTGCATAGCCCTCTTTTATTGCCTTCTCTGCCTGCCCTCCGGTCATCTCCACCATCTTGAGCTGGCCAAATAAATCTGTAAACTGCAGTTTTAACAGATCCACTTCTTCCTCTGAAAAACATCCGTTTCTTCTCTCTTTTTCCATATCCATATCTCCTTAAGCGAAACAACAGCCTGCACGCTCCGCGCACAGGTCACCGCCTTCAATGCCAAAGGGAGCCGTACCGGCACCGGTTCAGCTCCCCGACCTGCTTAAACTATAGCAGTCTGTTTTTTTTCTGTCAATTATTTTTTTACCTGCATGGCGCGCAGTTTTTCCGTCATTTCATTTCCCAGGGTGATGGTTCCCACATGGCCGACCTCGCCCACCATATAGACCGTGCCGTCCTCTTTAATCTCCACCTCAAGGATTCCGCCAGGCATATGTACATACATGTTATTGTCCGCAAGCCCCAGCCTTAGGGCTGCACAGGCCGCCGCGCAGGCGCAGCTTCCTGAGGCCAGCGTATATCCTGCGCCTCTTTCATATATCTCAATCTGTATATTTGTTCTGTCCAGCACATTCAAAAGCTGCGTGTTCACCTTCTCCGGAAAGTAATCGGCATTTTCCGAATGTTCACCGATTCTGCATACCTGATCCTTGGATATCTCGCTCATCCAGATAACGCAGTGTGGATTTCCCAGGGAAAGACAGGTGGTTACATACGGTATCTTCCCGAACATCATGGTCTGGTTCACCATCTCACGGCGCTCCCCTGTCACCGGAATCTCATCACTCCAGAAAGAAGGCCGCCCCATGGATATCTTAACCCTTGTTCCCTCCTCATTGAGGTAAAAGACATTCTCCTCGCCGCTTATCGTCATCCAGGAAACACTGGTCTTCTGTACATACCCGGCATCCTTCAGATATTTTGCAAAAATACCCATTCCATTTCCGCTCTTAGGTACCTCGCTGCCGTCCGGATTTAAAATTTTAACATACATTTTCTCCTGATCCAGATATGGCCCCGCGAGAATCCCGTCCGATCCAACTCCAAAATTTCTGTCGCAGATCAGCCTGATATTCTCCTCATTCAGCTCCATCTCATTCTTATTCGGATCATATACAAGATAATCATTCCCCATACAGTGGTACTTCTCAAATGTAACCTTCTTCATCGGCGTATCCTCCCAACTTCAACGCTTGACAGCAGTTCATAGTCTGCTCTGCCGGCTGCCCTGCTGTTATGCCCTGCGGACATTAACAGACGCACTCCTCTTTATACCCATTATATACTGATATAAAATAAATTTCTATAAATATTGTGCTTCAAATCTTACAAATAATGCTATAATGGTAATAGTGCAGACGGGCGGCTGCTAAAGCATAATGGAGATTTAACTGAGGTTGGAGGACGCGT